>CAILAZ010000271.1 GCA_903832295.1 uncultured Acidobacteriota bacterium | reverse complement strand
GGCTCTAGCATCTGGCCTAAAGCCTGCTCCACATCGTTGACCTTGGCCATCCACTCATGACCCATAGCCAAAAGTCCGTGGACCTTCAAATAATCCTCGTAGCTGATTTGCTTCTTTGCCATCGTTTCCTCCCCGCACCCACAGCGAACGCTGCGAGGGCTATTGCTGTTTCTGAGTTATCTTTGACAGATTAAGGACGCCTAATCCGATGAGCGCAATCCCCGTTACCACGAAAAGGACCGACATGCGTGGCTGCTCGAAAGCCAGCGCAAATTGAAACACCCCCGCCAATAGATAAATAACAGCCTTGAATGCTTTCATTCTCTCCCTCACTTCCCCACCAGCCACGCCATAAGCGCGACTGCGGTTGCTATTGCGTCCCACGTGACGCGCAGGGGTCGCGGTTCGGTTACCACCCGCGCAAGCTCCGCGAGATGGTCGGCGTGCTTGACCCATGGACCTCCATCGTCGAACTGCTGCATAGAATCGTATCGCTGAATCATCGCTGCTCCCTCACCACACCAGTTCAAGTATCGCCATCGCTGTCAGCAACGCCAGCGCCATCCACTTCATGTCTTGCGTATCCTGCCTAGTCCACTTATCACCCACTGTAGTCTCCCTTCAAGCCGTTCTCTGCCGCGCCAGTTGTCGGCGCCCCATCTCCTCGTGCCAGCGTTGGGCCTCGGTCAATGGTGGATCACGCTCCATGCTTGCCAGTGCCGCCGCTCGCTGGCATAGCTCTTGCTGATCCGCCGGCAACTCCTCGGGCGGGTCAATAACGCCGCGCTTCAGGCTCCAGATGGCGACGTAGGTGATCACTTGCCGGCCAACTCGCTGCGCCGCGCCATCATCCACGCCGCCTTAAAATCCCTCTCAACCTGAAATTTGACCTTTCCAGTATCTACCACGTCCCACTGCCCGCCGCCCTGGGGGTGCCGCGCTAGCTCCGCCAGACCATCCGGCAGGGTACCAGCCCCCAACACCTGCAGCGCGCGCACCAGCCGCGGCGGAATCGGCGGCGCCGGTATCGCAGCCTCGAGCAGCGGACCCTTTGTCCAGTCGTCGATCTCAGCGCCAGGCTTGCGGTACTCCGGCCCATACACCGCCGGCCGGTCGTGCCAGTCTTTCTTGTGCAACCTCAGCCCATGGAGCAGCCAAGCCAGATCCGCGGCGTACTCCGCCTCAAGG
Source organism: uncultured Acidobacteriota bacterium (assembly GCA_903832295.1). GTDB lineage: Bacteria > Acidobacteriota > Terriglobia > Terriglobales > Acidobacteriaceae > TOLSYN. The sequence goes on along the minus strand of CAILAZ010000271.1, from coordinate 1,480 downwards.
ATCGGTGCCGTGATGTCGCCCAGGGTCGGCCAGCGGGTTGAGGTCAGCGCGACGGTGTTGAATGCAGCGGCTAGATCCTCGTTACCAAAGCCGACCAGCATCTGAGCCCACAACTCCACCACCCGAGGATTCTCCGGCTGGCTCAACGTCTCCCGCAGGAGAGCCACTGCGCACTGTAGCTGCTTGATCTTCGGCTCTTTGCCGGAGAAAATCGTCAAGAACAGATTTTTGCTTTCCGTTTCCGTTTGCTTTGCCATTCCCGTTACCTCCATGCTGCTTCCAGTTCAAACGCTTCTCAAATTCCTCTTGAGACGTGAATATCTGCGCAACCCAGTCGGTGTACCCCTGCGATACGTGGTAGTCGCTGGCTGCTAGATTCTCGACCGCCTGGGAGAATTCAATCTCAACCGCCGCCTCGTTCCCGTCGTTAGCTTTCACGCGCTCACGGAATCTCAAGCCAGCTTTCTTGCGCCGCTTGTCGGTGAGTTGGTATCTCTTCGGATTTTTCTGGAGCTTCTCACAGTAAAAACCAAAGATCGACTCGATGATTTCTTTCTCCCGAGACTTGTCTCGGTGAGCCGAAGGCGACGAGAGAGTTTCTTCTCCTACTCCATCTCCTCCTCCTCCTCCAACACCAACACCTACTCCTCTCCGTACGAAATCTTCTGAAAGTTTTTGAAAAGACTGAGAACAAATAGACTTAGAAGATTTCCAAGAAATATACTGTTTTTGGAAGCTCTCTCGCATTTCGAGGGTTGGTGAGGGGCTTTGCTCATCTCTCCTGGTCTTGTAGCGGGGCAAATACCTCTCGGAAGTGGCGAACTCACACCACCAAACCCCATTTGATTCGTACAAGATAGCCAGACAATTAGCCTCGTATTCGCGAAAAATATTCCAAAGTATAGAGCTTTCCGGAGGATTCTCAAAGTTGCTGAAAATTTTTGAAATTATTGATGTATATGATAGTTCGATACGAGCGTACCCGTTTGATCCGATATAAAAACGAGGCCAATAGAGCTGCGCGAGGTCGCTGCAGGCTGCTAATCTTTCCCCGGTGAATAGCCCTTCTGGTTCGATGATTGCCACGTTCTTCCTCTCCAAGCTAAGGCGGGAGGGATGGGCTTGGAACCATCCCTTCCACAGCACCGGGGATCGGCCGGTGTTTGCCATGATCCATCGCGTGGGGCGGCGGACTGATCCAATCTACTCCAGCGCGCCGGCCGATTGCAAGCGCTATTTGAACGGGTATGGAATGATCTCTCGGATCACCGGGGCCGTCGCCTTTTGGTAGGCTTCCTCAGCCGTGGCCGTCGCCTTTTGGTAGGCTTCCCACACCGGGGCCTTCGCCTTCAGGTAGGCTTCCTCAGCCGTGGCCTTCGCCTTCAGGTAGGCTTCATCAGCCGTGGCCTTCGCCTTCAGGTAGGCTTCCTCAGCCGTGGCCGTCGCCTTTTGGTAGGCTTCCTCAGCCGGGGCCGTCGCC
>CAILAZ010000270.1 GCA_903832295.1 uncultured Acidobacteriota bacterium | reverse complement strand
CTACACGACGCTCTTCCGATCTTGGTGCGCATCGGCGCGCCCACGGCGTGCCATCCCACCCAGACGTCCTTCATCTCTTCGGGATCGCGAGACGTCGCGAGGATCTTCTCAATTTCTCCAATCGAGAGGCATTGCCCGGCAAACTTCCCGTTCTTTGGGCAATACTTTCCTTTGCCGTAATCGCCTTCAAGCGAACTGGCGAGTTGTGCGAATTCTTCGCGCTCCTTGGGGCTTTCGAGTGAAAAGAGCTGAAGTTTTAGCAATAGGAACTTGCGGTCGAGAATTGGCGGAAGCTTGAGCCCCTCGAACCTTTTCACCTCCGTGGCTAGCCGGGTGAGTTCCGAAATCAGGCGCTCGTTGTAATCGGCAGCGATCGCCTCGGTATCGTCGGTGATATAAGTTGCCTGAACCCACTGCGCGCGTGCGAGTTTGACGCCCAGGTCGCTCAGCGTGTTCTCGGTTCTTGCCATGAATTCTTCAGCGTCCGCAACCGTGGGTTTCCCCTGAGCGCTGCTCATTGTGGACACGGGTACCTTCGCGGCAGTCGCTGGCGTACCTTGGGCCAATGCGAAGGCCGTCGTAGCAGCAAGTGCAATCATTGCTTTAGTGACGCGGTTCATAGTTCCTCCAAGCGTGCTCATTGTAATGACTTAAGGAGAAAGAAGAAAGTTACTCACTGTTCCGCTTCCATGACTGGTCTTCCAATCCCGCAATCATTCGCATAGCTCTGTTCGTGTTCTTTCTCGCAGTCAGCCAGATTCTCCGGACTCGTAATCAGAAGCCTGCCATACGCCGCCCTGCCATGCGGCAGGCAGCGCAGGAGTCAGTTCTACAGCGAGACCCAACCCGGAGCCTGAGCCGTCCAGTCCACTCTCTCAATCTGGGATGGTGCCGGCAATCAGGCCGGGGGCTTCCGTTCTGCCCACTCTCCTGCTGCTCGCAATCCTGCTTTGTCTCTGCCTCATGGCATATCGCCTGTTAACGAGCTAACGTCACCACGGCTTACAGCGGTCGCATCTAAGCGCTTGTGAACCTGGGAACCCAAGTCCTGAAGCTTCTATTGATCGCATTACCGGTCGCCTGTGTTTCCTGGACAGTGACCCACGAGGAGGTATTCCGGGAGGTCCGTGAGTACTGTCTCAGGCGCAGCCAGCAGGACTCATCGCTGGTGATGCGGAAGTTCTTCTACCTATTCACCTGCGAATACTGCTTCAGCCACTACGTCAGTATCTTCTTCCTCCTCATCACTCACTTCCGCCTTCTCTTCGAGGATTGGCGCGGAACTCTCATGGCTTTCTTCTCGCTTCCGTACGTGGCCAACCTGTATATGAGCGTGTTTGCGCAAACCAAACTGGAGGCCAAGAAGGACCGGGTCTCCGCGAGGGTGATCCAGGAGGAACTTGAGATCAAGCAGATAGAGAAAGAGTGCAAGGCGATAGATCGCGAGCAGCGGGAGCGTGATCAATCGCGCATCACGCCCGCCGCGTAATTGCTTTCGCTTCCGGAAGGGCTTCCAGCCTGGCAATGGCCTTGTCTTGCCATCCGCGCATGGTGAGCATGGCGGTGCAGCTTCCTGTCAAGCACAGGAGCATGTCGTTCTGCGTGTCCCACGGATCACCCTGGCCGCCGAGAAAGTTGTCCGCGCCGGAGCCCGTTGCCACTGCAACCCCATACTCAAAGAGCTCATAACAGGCGCTGATGCACATGCAAACGGCAATTGAGAGAAAAGTCGCCCAACCGCTGCGCCGGACGATTCGCAGGCGGAGCAGTACTTCACGAGTGATCAACGCAGGAACAAACCCCTGTGCAAAGTGGCCGAGCCGGTCGTAGTGATTGCGTCCCAGATGGAACGCATTGCTTACCCAATTTCCCAGCGGCACACGCGCGTAGGTGTAGTGTCCTCCGACCATCAGAATGACGGCGTGAATCAGGATCAGCGTGTAAACCAAGGCTGTGAACCGGAAGCGGTAGCGTGTTGCAACCAGCACCGCTACCCCGATCAGCGCCGGAAGGACTTCCAGGAACCACGTAAAGGAATCATAGGCGTGAGCCGCCGACAGCACGAGCAACCCGGCAAACGCAACGAAGAGCGCCAGTTCATAGCGCCAGCCTTCTTCGATTCCGGGGTTGGCTGCCATCAACGCATCAACATGCCGCCGTTCACGTCCAGAACGTGCCCGGTAATGTAGCTCGCCTCGTTGCTGGCGAGGAAGACGACGGCATTGGCAATATCGGCGTCGGTGCCCTGGCGTCCGAGCGGAATCTGCGCCGTAATCGCCTGCTTTTGTTCATCGCTCAGCACGTCAGTCATCGCGGTTGCGATATATCCCGGCGCCACTGCATTCACCGTAATGTTGCGCGAAGCGACCTCGCGAGCCACGGACAGGGTGAGGCCAATGAGACCCGCCTTGGAAGAAGCGTAATTTGCCTGTCCCGGAGCGCCCATCTCGCCGACGATGGAGGTGATGTTGATAATCCGTCCCCAACGCTGCTTCATCATTCCGCTTATCACCGCCTGGGTCAGGAGGAACGGCGCGCTCAGGTTGGTGTTCAGGACGTCGTCCCAGTCGTTGCGTTTCATCCGCAACAGTAATGTGTCCCGGGTGATTCCGGCATTGTTCACCAGGATATCGATCTTCCCGAGTTGCGAAGAAATCTCTTTTACCGTGCCCTTGATTGCGTCTTCAGACGCAACGTCCAACTGGAACGCTACAGCCCTGCCGCCCTCTGCTTGAATGTGTGCAGCCACTGCCTTCAGTTTCTCTTCATTGCGGGCGGCCAGCGCTACGGTGGCACCAGCTTTGGCCAGCGCAATGGCACAGGCCTTCCCAATTCCCTGCGACGCTCCGGTAACGAGCGCTACGTGTCCCTGCAAGGACTCCATTAAGATCACCTCAATCAAGTGTGCAATTGGAACTTAGCGGATTATAGCCGACGCGACTAGCCGAGATGACCGGATATCTGCACTTCCGCCGATTCTTCTCCTCCCGCTGAGGGGCCCGAGTCGCCCCCGCTCGGCAGGAAGAGCATACGGAGAAAAGGTGCAGGCAGCACGGTGG
>CAILAZ010000269.1 GCA_903832295.1 uncultured Acidobacteriota bacterium | reverse complement strand
TATATATAATATCGAAAAACGGTCGATGGATGAGAGGGGCGAAGGGATGGGAGCGGGGAGCGGGAGGGATTGTAGGTAGGCAAGAGGGAGTGTGGAAGGGGAGGGAGTGTCGGAGGCGGGAGGCGGGAGCGCGCGAGGGACTCGCCGTGTCGATGCCGATGCGCTTGAGGGCGACGTCGAGGGAGCTGCGGACAGCAAGGGGGAAGGGATGAGGCATGGGTGAGGCAGGGGTGATGAAGGGGTGAGGGAGGGATGAGGCAGGGATGAGGTAGGGATGAGGAAGGGGTGAGGAAGGGGACTACGACGGGTGAGGAAGGCCGGCGTCGGGCACAACGCTTTGCCGGATCGGGGCTCGCGCGGCGGCGGCGGGGGGCCGTCCGCACGCGCACCGCTCGCGCGCCCTCGGAGGTAAAAAGATCGATCCTTCAGGCTTCTCCAAGAGGTGGGCGAGGTGGTGGAGAACGAAGCGGGCGGGGCTCACCGCTGGCGGACGATGATGGTGACCTGGCACTTGAGCTTGGAGAAGATGCGGGCGTACTCGATGGCGATGATGCCGGCGCCGATGATGGTGAGGGACTTTGGCAGGAACGACAGCCCCTTGACGGAGTCGGAGTCGAAGACGCGGGTGGAGTCGTACGGGATGTGCGGCAGGCGGTAGGCGGTGGAGCCTGTTGCGATGAGGATGTTCTTCCCTTTAATCTCGACGGGTTCTGAGCCCTGGGCTTGAATCGAGAGGCGATCAGAGTCGAGGAAGGTGGCGTTTCCGCGCATATGGGGAATGTGTTTGTACTTGAGGTCTTGCAGATTCTTCAATCCGTTCTCCTTGAGAACTTCTAACGTCATGTCCTGGACCTGCCTCCACACGACAGTATCGCGAAGCCCCATGCCCCTCAAAGTCTGCACATCAACCTTCTTTGCTGTGTCTCGAAGAGCTTTCGAAAAGATACCAGTCGGGCCAGTAAACTGTACGAGTTCCTTCGGCGAACCGTCAATAATCAATGATGACTTTCCCACTGCAGTTGCGGCCAGAGCTGCGGTGAGACCAACTGGCCCTCCACCAATCACGACGAAATCATATTCCGTTTTCATCCCGCGTTGCATGCGAAGTCCGGACAAGACAGATGCTGAATTGTGGCGGAAAGCCGACTGCGACACGGTGAGCGGATCCTTCGCCGAGGTTGCGAATTGGCCAGGAACAAGCATTCGCGATCTTGAAAAGAGCGGCGCGGACGACAGGAACGCATCGCACGCTTGTGCTGTGACCAGCAGCAGAGAAATCGACTTCGCGCTCATGTGCACTAGGAACCTGAGATCTAAAAGCCCAAATCTGACCTCTCGCCTTTAAACCTCCAGTGGCATATGATTTTAAAAAGACATCACCGTCGCGGGATTTGCCCGAAACTGTTTTAAACGTACCTGGCTGGCTGCCGGGTCACGCCCGAGACTGCGTACAAGGGCCAAGCCGCTGGGAAAGGAACACCGACTCCCGGCGACTCGGAGGCGGCCCGGGCCAGCCACTGTGACGTGCATAATCAGCCTCGGAATCATCTGTCCCACCGTGACTAGCCGAATCACCTTGACCATGGCGAATGAGAGAAGAGCCCGGGGAACTAAGCCGCTCGCTGCAGCGGC
>CAILAZ010000268.1 GCA_903832295.1 uncultured Acidobacteriota bacterium | reverse complement strand
GTTCGCGGATGCCCGAAGCATTGCTCTTTTTGCAGCGTCTGGCGAACGGATGGGCAGCGTCCGCGGCAACGGCTATATCAACGCGTAATCGACGAGATCGTCGAACTGCGGCGCCTCGGATTCCGATACATCGCACTCGCCGATGACAACTTCTATCCAGTGACCTTGACCGATCTGAAGCTCGCGCGTGAGCAGAACAATCTTGCCAAGCTGGAGGAGTTAACCGCAATCCGAACCGAACGCTTTCAGTTGATGGGCGAATTGGCAAAGCTGCCCAAGGACATGGTCTTCTTCACCCAGATCACCATGGAAGCTGGGGAGGACGGAGAGTTTCTGGATGCCATGCGCGCGGCCAACATCAAGGGGGCGCTTGTCGGTGTGGAAGCCGTGACACCCGAGGGATTGAAAGCCGTGTTCAAGGATTTCAACTGCTCTGGCGATGCGCTGGCGTCAAGGTTGCAAAACTTCAGGCAGCATGGCGTTCACGTGCTTGGCTCCTTCATCTTCGGACTCCCGACCGATACACCGGCAACGTTCAACGCAACGGTCGAGATGGCATTGCGGGCAGGTGCCACCTTTGCGCAGTTCGTGATGATGACGCCGTTTCCAGGGACCGTGGATTTCGCCCGCTGGGAGAAAGAGCAGGCAAAAGCCCCCGCGCTCATAGACGGCGTGCCAATCACCCGGTATTGGCTGATCCCGCCGGATGTTCGTCCCAAGATGTTCACGCCTCACCCGTCGATGAGTTCGGATGAAATACGAGAGCGCACCCAGGGTGTTTGGGACAGATTCTACAAGCTGGGCGCAATCTGGCGGAGATCAGCCTGTACGCCAAACCTGCGTTCCCGGCTCGCTTTTATGTTCCTGTCCAAACTGTACCGTCAAATGTATGCGGGAACGGGAATCTCCACCGACAGCGCACGGAGAAAGAAATCCAAAGCCTGGGCTCGATGGACCGCCGCGCAGTGCCGGAAGCTGTTTCACGCGCAACCCATGCCTGAGTTACAGGCACCACAGTGGGAGTTGACGCCTGCGCCGCCCCGACTTCAGCTTCCCTCAAACCTCGTGTGATCAGATCGCCCACATGAGATGCCCAAAGCTGCTTCCCAGCTTGTCTGGGCACTCCGTCGCTTTGCCGAAGCACGATGCTCCGACCCGGAAGGCAAGCCTTCCGGGTCAGTTCTTTTGACGGGAATTCGACAGGAAGGAGTCAGCTCGCCCTTCCATTCCTTGTGAACTATTATGGTAGGAGCGGCAGGACTCGAACCTGCGACCCTCTGCTTAGAAGTGAGTGGCTCTTTCGAGCCTCACAAACTTAAGCCGAGGCCTACGCCGTTACAGCAAGAGGCTCTTTTGTTTCGATTTCAGCACTAGCACGTCGTTTAGACTTCGTTTCAGTTAGGGCAGCTTTTTCAGCTCTGCGTTTTGCCCAGAATGCTTTTGCGTCTTGGTGCGCCTTCGCGTCGGCCCAGCGAGCTTTTGCGGCTTTGCGCGAGTTCGCGGAACGTTGCTCAGGAGTCATTGCGGCTATAGCTTCATTGGCGGCCCTGGCCCCAGAAATCTTCCCGAGGATCGAAGCTGCCTTCCGGACTTCATCTTTTGTTGCCATGTTTCAATCCGCGCACCCCGTTTTTTGGAGCACGACCAACGAGTTACACCATATAACCTTCGTTGTCGCATTGTCCAATCATTTCGGCTCGGCTTTCGCCCTGGAACCTCCATGGTTAACAGCTATTCTCTTTGACACCAAAAAGAATCTTTTCTATTCTCCAGTTCGAAGGAGAGTTTCTCTCATGATTGTGCTCTGTGGTGGCATCAAGGGTGGAATAGGTAAAACGACGGTTGCGACCAACCTGGCCGTGATGCGCGCGGCTGAACTGGGACCTGGACAAGTCGCGCTGATCGACGCCGATCCCCAGGAATCGAGCTTCAAATTTACCCAGCTCCGGAACGAGGCTTTCAGCGCGGCCGCGGCCGGAGCCGGATTTAACTGTTTCAAAATAACTGGCAAGCCGGTCCGCTCGGAGGTTCTCGGACTAGCCGGCAAGTACCAGGACATCATCATCGACGCCGGCGTGGGAGACTCCACCGGGCAGCGCGCTGCCTTGACCGTGGCCAATGTTGCGGTGCTTCCGTTCCGCCCGGGTAGCTACGATGTGTGGACCATCGCGGACCTCTCGCGCCTGATCGAGGAGATGAGGGATGTGAATCCCGGGCTTCGCGCCTTCGCCTTCATCAACCAGGGTGATCACCAGGGCGGAGACAATGGCGAGGCTGCGGCCATGCTTGCCGAGAGTGAGGCGGTGACCGTAATCGCCGCGCGCCTCGGATACAGGAAGGCGTTCCGCAACACGGCAACTGGACGTGCTGTGACCGAACTGGCCCCGGCCGACCCCAAGGCCATTGCCGAGATGCAGGCTCTTTACGCCGCCGTATTCACTCCGGCAGAGGTTAAGAATGATGCTAAAAAGATTCTTTCCGGAACTGAACCGAACAATTCCGAATCTGCGAGGGTAGCGTGATGGCATTGGCAAAACCACCGAAGTCCACGCTCGACCGCCGCGCCGAGGCCCTGATCGACCAGGCCCCGGCAGTACAAAACAACACGACGGAAACTCGACTAGATGTGGAAGATGTTCCGGTGACAGTGCGGATCCCGAAGGCTATGCTTCGCGACATCGAGCGTGCGGTAAAGCGCCGCCCCATCAAAACCCCGCGCCACACCTGGCTTATGGAGGCGATCTATGCCAAGTGGGAGCAGGAGAAAAAGTCGCGCTGAACTCCGGGCCTCGTCTAAGCTTTGGCGAGGCCTTTTATCGTTGCCCCCGGCTTCACCGATCCCACCGGTTTCTTTCCCTGGGCGTGAGTATCAAGGTTGAGTTCGAGTTTGTTTGTTGCCTCTGCCTTCGGCCTCAGACGGATATGCGAGTACCGTTTTTTCATCCGGCTGGAGAGCGCATGGCCTGCCATCTCTTCCACGGTCCGCTCGCTGATATCCGGATCTTCCATGAGTTTTGTTATTGCGTGGTGCCTCAGGTCGTACATGCGGAGCTTTGGCAGGCCCGCGGCCTGGCGCAGTGATTGCCAGGCGTGCTTCCAGCTCCCCATTGGCTTCATCGGATCGAAGGGCTCTCGCTGCTTCCTTCCCGGAAGGATGTAGTGTTCCGGATCCGGCGCAATCCCGAGGCGCTTGCAGAGTTTGTAGTAGCGCGCCATGATCTGCGCAATCGCCCAGCGCGAGGATGCGTTCAGCGGCAACAGCCGCTCGCGAAAGCCGTTCTTGAGGCCATCACGGACGCGAAGCGTCCCCAGGCAGCCTCCAGCGTCCTCCACAAACGAAACGTCATTGAGATGCAAGTGTGCGATCTCTCCCGGTCCGGCCGTCGTAGTCGCCGTCAGGATCGAGCACCAGTAAGCGATTCGCCAGCGATAGTTGCTCGACGCTACGCGAAAAAGCCGGTCCTCGTCCGCGGGCTCGAGCGCCTGGCCAACAGTCGGCTTCGGAGCCTTCATGGGTTTATAGAATTTCGCGATCTCCTGGCCACGCCACAAGCCGGCGCATTCGAGAATTTGCTTCAGCGTGTTCAGCTCGTGGTTGATCAGGGATGCTCCTACCGTCTTGGTTCTCTCCGCGCTATAGGCGTTCATATGCCCGATGTGGACTACCTCGAGCGGGAGCTCGCTAAAAAAGCGGTTCAGGCTACGAATCAGAAACTCGTAATCCGAATGAGTTTTCTCGGCGATCGTGGACTTATGATCGGCCAGCCACAGCGGGGCCGCGACGGAGAAGCGCATCTGCCGCCGTACGGCTGGAGCCTGGATGCGGACGAGAAATTCGTTGCAGGCAGGGCAGTCAATGTGATTTCGGGTGTGAGCAAGAATCGGCGGAGTTACGAGAGGAAGGGTTTGCTGAATGTCCATGATCGCGCTAGAGTAAACCTAGCGGTAGGTTATTCAAACTTACGGAGGTAACTTGAAAACAGAGAAGCAGAGTGTTACACGAGCGCGCGCGGGCAGCAACGCGATACCCCAAACGAAGTGCGCGGTGCACACGGACACCGAGTTGGTCTGCCCAAAATGCCTGGCAGCAAAGGGCGGCGCGACCACGGTGGCAAAACATGGGAATGAACAGATGCGTGACTGGGGAAAGCTCGGCGGCCGGCCGAAGGCGAAGAAGGACTGAAAGGCGTGCGATCCCGCCTTTTTGAGGGGCGGGACCAGATCTTACGCTAGGTGACTGTTTTAGGTGTGTCGCCCACTGGCCTCATATTCGGCTTGCCCCAATTCGCCCAAGGGGAGATCCTGCCTACCAAGAGATGCCCTAACGTCATGTGCACAAGTTTGAGGCTCCCGAGCCAGTGCGCCCAGGAGCCTCGGTGAGGATGTCCGGAAAACGACGTCTTGGGAGAAGAAGATCCCGGACACGCTCAGAATAACATTGGACCGCTTAATTCAGTACAAACAAAACAGCCTCCACCGGGGAAGTGGAGGCTGGGCTAGACCAATATGGGCAGGGCTGCCATTGGTCACAAGCGCCGCGGCCGGAGCGCCATCGTTTGGCGCGTACCCGCCGCAAGCGCGTTACCTGGTTAAGTGACACAACATCAACGAGACGCCCAGAGTGCGGGGACCGCCGACGCGGGTCGCGATGGCCCACCAGCGGTCGCCGCGATCGAGCGCAGGCGCAAGTTCGGCGGCCAGCGCTGCATCGAGGTGTCCGACCTGGACGCGGCGGATTTCCGGAGTCGAGGCATGCGCCTCGCCCTTCTTTCTCCGCCCGGACTCGGCAACCAAGGCCATGACCTTGATCGCATTCGAATCCCATTCATCGTTCGGGTTGCGCACCAATTCCACTGAATCAAATTGGCGCATCTTCTCGATTACCGACTGCCGCAAACTTCCATCGGAGTTGGCTTGAGTGACACCGACCACCTTGGTGTGAATGCGGAGGTCGTGCGCCGGCAGTAGCTTGCCGAGCAGCGCTAGTTCTACGCGCTGCTCGTCCTTTGCTCGCTCTTCTGGAGATCGCATGGCCGACTCCTATGCCGTGGCTTTGGTAGTCGCAGGGAAAGTGTTCAGAATCGTGACCACGGCCTGAACGTACTTTTCGATGATGGCTTCGGCCGCTGTCGTTTCCAATCCGGTCGCGGTGAGGGTTGGGAGCAGATCGGCCTTCACTGTGGCGAGCACTTCGGCAAGCTTCTGCGGGCCAGTTCCGGTGCCCTGATTCGCAATAGCCCAGCCTGCCTCGGTCGCGGCGGCCGCGTTAACAACCAAATTGAATTCCGGACCGATGGATGGCTCGGCGAGATCCACAATGGGCTCCGCGAGCTGCGCGACTTTAGTCGCGCCCGGTAGCGCAGTGTTGATGATGTAGCTGACAACCTGCTTGGCTTTGGTACCGACTTTCGATAAGAACGTCTCGAATTTATTCACGATGGTGTCCTGTTTCTGGGCCTTCGCCCGGTTACTTTGTATCGGTTGGAGGTAGCTGAGGAAATCGCGCGCCGGCCACATCTTTCACGTTGACGGCGAGCGAGTTGAGAAATTTGTACAGCCAGCGATACCCCTTGCTGCTGGTTGTGTCTGGGGGCTCAAGTGCGCCCACCGCTGCCATGAATGCGGCATAGACGCCGAAGAGTGCATAGAGTTGCCACGAAGCGAAGATGCTCATTGGTCCCTCATTTCTTGATGTTCGAGAGGTAGTACAGAAATTCTGCGGATCCAGGCGCGGTCCGGATCCCCGTGTAGCCGATCGCTTTCACGTAGTCCATCTTGGTGTAGTGCCCGTGCTTGTCCGGGTTCAGGACCTTGTGCAAATACACATAGCCATCGCCGCTGATCTTGCCCATGTTGATCACGAGCGGATCGCTGTCGGCGAGTAACTTGCTCGCATTGGTCATGGTGGTCGTGCCGGCGTTCATCCAGGCGGTTGCGGCCAGAACTGTTCCTTTTCCTTCAACGCCGAGATCGTGCACCGCATCGATCGCCGCATCGATCTTCTCGGCGTGGACCGCATCGACCTTGGCCGTGACGTGATCGAGCAGCTTGGTACCCGATCCAGTGAGGTTAACCACCTCTGCGGCAGCATCCCGCACGTTGTCCAGGACGTCTTTGACCTTCTCCGCAGCCTCCTGCATGGAATCCATGGCCATCTGCAGCTTGACTCCGCCCGCTTTGAGCGAGTCCATCATCGGACCGGCGCCCTGGGCGATGACCTTTGTAGTCTGCTGCAGGTTGGAGGCGGTGACTTCGGCACTGGCTGCGATCCGATCCCCCGATCCGAGCCATCCATCTGCATGTAGGCCGACTTTGACCGTGATGGTCAGGACCACCGCTACGAGCGCGATCTTCAGCCACAGGTAGAGTTTCTCTGTAGTGAATTCAGTCATGCCGGCACCTTGTCGAGATCGGCGAGGTTGTTCTCGTGGTAAATCGAGAGAATGGTGTCGGCGTAGTTCGAGTCAGACGCCCAGAATTTTGCGAACGCCCGCACGTAGGCATCGATATCGTGATCATTGATCCATGCCAGGTATGCCGGCGCATACTTCGGGTAAGTTGAGATCATGTGATCGCGAGCGGCGAAGTTAGCGGCCATCGTTGACCAGGCGCCGAAATTACGTACGACGAGGTAGCGCTTTTTCACCGACCCGGGAATGAGCGTGCCGGTGCCGATCACCTTGAGAACCCGTCCGGACTGCAGCTCCGCGGTAAGCTGCGCGTCCGTCAGGCACTCATGAGTCTCGAGCGGAATGTCGGGAAGGTCGCCGTGCCCAGTGATTCCGAAATAGTTGTGTCCCGGTGCCTTCTCGCCCCACTCACTCTCGACAGCAGCTTGGGCGACTGTTACACCCTTGGGCAGTTCAGAGGCGAGGCTAGAGACGTGCGCGGCCGGAGAGGCCATCGCAATGAAATCCTGCTTATGCATGGGAGTGTCCTTGTGGAGAAAATCGGATAATTACGGAAAGATTCGGATAGCTACTGGCCGGCGCGATGGGCTAGCGCGGTCTCGGAACTGGGATGGCGCGTTCCGGTCCACCACTCCCAGAGCGCATCGACCTTCGCGTCGCGAGCCTTCGACTGCTCGTGGTAGGCCGCGACCGAAACACGAATGTCGCCGATCTTTTCGGCGAGGATCCACGTCGCGGCAATGATGGCGAGGATGACGGTTACGGCCACGGCGATCAGGCCGACTGCGTTGGGGGTCATGGAATTTGCCTTGTGGAGAGGGATGAATTGGTGGTGCTCAACGAGTGCTCAACGGGTGCCAGGCTGTTGCCAAGCTGGATCTCAACGTGGTTTTAGGTGGTGCTTATCGGGCTTTTGAGTGGTGCCCAGGTTGCGCTCATCGTGACTTTATCGGTTTCTATCGCGTGCAAACGCTTCGGTAACTCTTTCCCTGCCAGTCACATCCGCCCAACTACCATCGTATTTGGGGTGTTTTTAGGCCGTAAAGTAGGCGACGGCCTCGGCGAGGTAGCAGCCGAAACCTTGCTCGATCGGAGTGTGGAGCATGGTGGCCAGATCTTGCGGAAGGGCCGTCCAGCAGCCGAGGCAGAACGCTCGCTTCTGACTCTTCCACCCGCCGCAGAGGCAGCGTGGAGTTCGAATCCGGTGCATCGCGGCGTCTCCAGCCAGGTGCATCCGTTCGAGGCATGCGGGATGATTGCAGATGGTCTGGCGTGGATCGATCCATACGCAATGTTCGTCCGAGCGGCCGCAGAATCGGCAGACTCCGCTTGGCGCTTGAAACCTGGTGACTGCCGCGTTCATCATCGGAGTACCTCCGCGGCAGGAATGACCTGCCAGTCCACAAAGGCCTTTGCCATCCGCTTGGAGCCGCGAGCAATGCACCTCTCTGCCCGCTGCTGGTTCATGTGCAGCTTCACCGCGATCTCCGGGAGCGAGTAGCCGAGCACTCGTCCCACCATCACATCTATATCCACCTGGTTGAGCGAAGAGAGCGCGCGATCGGCATCGATCATCCACACCAAACTGTGTTCGGAGAGAGACGCACTCTGGCTGCGCACCCGCAGGTAAACGTACTTATGCAACGCCTTAAGCTCAGGGCGTCTGCGGATCGAGATCTCCAGTTGAGCATTGGCGCGCATTCTAGCTCCCCGTAACCGTTACAGTTGCGCTGGCAGATGCCACGCTGGCAGCGTTGCTGGTAGCGGTCACCGTGTGGGAGCCAGCCGTTGCCGGAGCCGTGTACTTTCCGGTGGTGTCAACCGTTCCCACCGTGCTGTTTCCGCCTGCCACGCCGTCGACGCTCCAATTCACCGTGGAATCATTGGCGCTGAAGAGGACCGAAGCGTAGAACTGCGTCGTCATCGCGACCACAACGCTAGCCGTCAGAGGAGTGATCGAAGTCTGGACCTGGTCTACGGTCAGGTCGACTCGGACGCCGGTCGCATATTGCGTGCAGCCGGACGGTGAGGTGTACAGCGGATGGAGATCGGTTGCGCCACTGGCTACGATGGCATTCACCGTCTTTTTGACACTGAGCATGTACGCGGTGGAGTTGGATCCGGCGCCGTAGTCATCGGCGAGCATCATCGTCGTTATGGTGTTACCCAGGCTATCGACGATGGAGATCGCGCCTCCCGATGTGCATCCGACCCAAGGAAAATCAGCTTCCACTTTAACCGTTTCGAGCTCTGTTCCCGGTCCGATGATCGTGTAGGCAACCGGCCACGCGGAGAGTACTCCGGTGTCAGTGAACTTGCCGATGTTGAGCCCCGCGGAATCCGCAGTGACCATGCAATCGCTGACAGGATTGTTTGCGGTGCATAGCACGCCCGGAGGCCCCATGGGTCCGACGATGCCTTGTATCCCTTGAATTCCCTGAATGCCCTGCGGAATCGTGAACGCCAGGTGGAAGGTCGGCTGAACCCCGGATATAGTTACCGCCGCGCTCGTGCCCGCCGCACTCGTAGTCGTCGGATCCACCACGATCGTTGGGGCTGGGCCAACCGGCCCGAGCGGCCCGACGATCTGCATGACTCCGGGCGCATTCGAAGGAATAAAGCTATCGAATGACCAGGTCGAGCCCGTCGGCTGCACGCAGTCATAGCCGGACTTCGTTGACCCGAAGCTTCCGATCACAACGCTGCCATCCGCGTTGTTGGTCACCACGACTTTGTAACAGGGATAGACCGGGCTGGTGAGAGCCGTATCCGCGAGCTTCATCACTCCGAGGGTCACGCCATGGTAGGTGGTCATCAGCACGCCGGCGGTCACATCGCGACAGACCGGCGTATTGGTTGCCTGGCCACCGCCCGGTAGCCGGATGCTGGCGGGCTGTCCGAGATTGTTCTTGAGCGTGGCGCAAAACTCGCCGGATGCGAGCGTGGTTCCGCTGCCATCGGCAATCGTGGTTGCAGTGATCGTCGAGTACTGAGCTTCGACTGGCACCGCTACCAGGAGCGCCGCGAAGAGAGCCAAAACTGCAATTCCTCGGTTGCGGATGTTCATTGGTTTAATCCTATAAGGTGTGCTGAAACGTGGGTGAGAACTGGGAGCTAAAGAGTGTGTGAGTAGATAGGCTCGACTTCGTTGAGAGTAGACAGCAACAATCCCATGCTCATACCCGCCGCGGCGCCGTGCGCGGCGTAGGCATCTACGACCGGCTGCGGTACCGCGCTGGGGTCGAATAGCAGCGGACAGACCAGCACGCGGGGATCCGCCTTGGCCGCCTCAAGCTGGTTTGGAGCAGAAACGATTTCGACCAGCGCCCAACCGTCATCCGTCGCGGGATACATCGGACATCGCCAGTGGTTACCGTAGGCCGAGCAGATCGGAATCAGATGGAGCCCGGTTGAATCGCGGAAGAATTGTGTGAGCATCCAGCGTGACATTGTTTCTCCCTAACAAGGATCCATTCTCATGTTGTGGACGAGCAGCGCAGTGCCGCTCACCAGGTAATAGTTCGACTCGTCGTACTCGTCCGATTCGACTGTGATCTCCACTTTCTGGCCGATCAACGAGTCGAACGTTGAGCGCGCAACCATGTAGGCCGCGACCCAACCACCGTTGTCGTAGACCGCTTCGCAGGGACTCACCCGGTGCGCGTCGATTATTCGCCATGCGGCAGAAGGCACGAGCCGAAGGCCGATGATCTTGCGGAACACGTCGGCTCCCGATTTCAGGGATTTTCCCTTGATCGAGTCGCCAATGCAAACTGTTCCGGCCGCTACCTGTCCTTTGCCGTCAATCTCGACCAGCTCCGCTTGCTCGGGGCAAAGTCCCCAGCCACCTCCAGTTCCTCCTCCCCCGGTGGGAGAGGACACGGCGGCGGTCGTGACGACTATCGGCGAGACCGGTACCCGCCCATCGAGCGCGCAGTCGAAGGCGTTGTACACATTCGGCCCGGTCGGAGGCGGGTTTCCGTTGGTGAACTGCATCGACCCGTCAAAGGTCTGGATGTACGGATAGATGTAGTAGGCCGTCGAGGCTCCCAGGCCTCCATAGACGATGCTTCCCGCTTGCAAATTCAGGTAGCTTCCATCCGTCCGCTTCATCGACTGCGCGGCCCATGAGAGTGTGATCGAGCTGCTGGTGTACGAATAGTTGACCGCGATCGCCTGGTTCGGAATGATCGAACCCTGCCCATTGAGCGGTGTCCCGGAACCGATGGTGAGCGTCCCAGTGCCGGTGACCCACGTCGAGCCGAGCTTCTTGAACGTCACCGAGTCCGGGACTTCATCAAGCGAGTTTGGCAGGAGCGAGGCCGAGAATCCCGCCACGTACCAGACGCCCGCTGTGCGGCCATAGACCGCGAAGTCAATCTGCGCATAGGCTGTTCCCGCCGGCGCGGTTCCGACGATACGGAACGAAGCCCAGGGAACGTTCGGCGGAATTCCGCCCATCTGCGCGGTGGATAAGTACGCGCCAGCCGAGTTGTAGAAGTTGATCCTTGGAGTCGCCACGCCCGTCGCGTCCGGGCTCCCAGTGCAATAGCAGGACGCCGCGATGACAGATCCGGCCACACACGAGATGTTCTGAGCGTTAGTGATTGCCGCTGTTCCGCCGAGAAACTGCGCGGAATTGCTGCCACCTCCTGGATTTCCCCACGGTACGACCGCCCAACCTCCTTGCGGATACCACCCGTTGCAGCCGTTTACAAAATTCGGGTTCCGCAGCAGCACGTCCACGTTCTCGTAGCTCACGTCCGCGCCTGGCTGGTAGGGCGTTACCGAGGCCGAGTCCAGGATGACGTTCACCGCGGCCGAGGGAAAGAGCACATACAGCTCGACCCGGATCTTCGACACCGTAAAGTCGTAGGGCTGCATGATCGCCGCCGAACCTAGGGTGGTCACAGCGCTGGCCGCGTTCTTAGTCGGGACGGTGAAGTTGAGCGCGAAGTCCTCGTACTGACCTGCTCCCTGCATGGCGAAGTTCGGGAGCAAATCAAAGTAACAAGAGTTCGCCGAGTCGGCGTTGTAGAGCCACACCCGGAAGTAGAAGCCATTCGAAGTAGCTGCATCGCTGGCAACCGACACTTTGCAATAGAGCTGGTCTCCCGCCTTCGCGCCGAACGGCGCGCTGTACACGCTCGCCCGTCCGACCGCTGCCGGAACAGACAGCCCTTGTGCCGATGAACCATCGATTCCCGTAGCCTGAGAGAACGAGGCTCCGCCGCCGATGTCGCCCTGCGACCAGGCGTCTGCTACGGTCTGGAGCGCTCGACTCCAGCTTTCAAATCCTCCGTTGGCGAGTAGATTGATTCCGGTATCCGCTTCCCCTCCGCCGCCGTCCACCGCGATGCTCGCGTCCGTGATCGCCGGATGCACATGCGAGCGCCGCGCGATGATTGTCACGTGAACGGTGCCGTTAGTGGCCGCCTTGAATCCACCGCCATCGTGGAGGTGGTTCGTTACCGTCTGGACTAGCCCAGTGCTCTGGTTAATCGAAGCGCCAAATGACACCAGGCGAATATCAGTGTTCGGTCCAGTGGTCCCGAAGTCGTAGTGATACGTGAGTTCACTGCGCGCGTAGGCGTAGCCATCCACCGGTGAGGTGGGAAGTGGCACCGTCTGGCCGTTCGTGCAATTCGCGGTAAAGTACTCGACCCGCAAGGCCGCGAAGCGGATCGCATCGTCGAGCGCCTTGAAGACGTCGAGCTTTGGAAATGCTCCGGAGATCAGATTCGAGTCGTCAATATCGGTGAATGCATTCGCTTCGGCCGAGACAGAGATCGGATGACGCTGGCAGAACGCAACCACAGTGAGACGGCCGTAGTTGGTGGACAGCTCTCCACTGTCATAAAACACAACCTGGGTCGAAACGTGGCCGTTCGCATCGACCGAAGCCACCACGCGCTGCAACTGGTTGAAGCACTTTCCCGGGTCACCATGCCACCCGGTCGGATCTCCGAAGGCGGCCGTCATCGAGCACCATCGCCACGACCAGGCAAACGTCACCTCCGAAGAGGAGTAAGCGTATCCGTCGGCCGGCGAGATCGGCATCGGGACTTGCTGGCCGTTGGTGAACTCTCCCATGTAGATTGCTTCATGGCGCAACGATGCCAGCTTGGCGTTGCGGTTAAGCGCCAGTGTGAGCGTTTCGGTCACTGCCGCGTCCTCGGCCCAGGTGGAGTCCGGAAGATCGCTCCACGCCGGAAGCACACTGGAGACGATCAGCGACGACATGCGACGCACACCGATGGTGATCACTTCGACCATTCCATCGTTCGACATCTTGGCATCAGTGGTTCCGCCAGAATTTCGGTACTTTACATAGCTTGAGACCGCGCCGGTCCCCTGATCGACGAAGGCTTCGAAGTACCAAATGGAGCCCGGGCCTGCAGGGGTATTGGCGGTGAGCGTGTTCGTGACCGCGCCGGTAACTGGATCGGTCACACTGGTGCTGGTGACGCCGCCGGTCCAAACGAAGTGCCAGAGATAGATCAGCTCGTCACGTTCGTAGGCATAGCCGTCCACCGTCGAGGTGGGAAGATTCACCGTATCGCCGTGCTTGTATTGGGCGACGAATACCTCGGGCCGCACGATGCCGAATTTCGCATTGTCGAGGATGCGCTGAAAGTAGAGCCCCATGGCGTACTTGTTGGCCGCCAGCAGCGCGTCAGGAAGATCCACAAAGCCAGGTACGGTGCCGAGCGTGAGCCCTACGACAATCGTGAGAGCCAGTGCAGCAGAGACGCTGGCTGCATAGGTGCCTGACCCGCCATAGTTCGCCGTGAGGCTGTGCGCGCCAACCGCCAACGTGGTGGAGCTCATGCTGGCAACGCCGGAAGAATTGAGAATTCCAGTGCCGATGGCTACTCCGCCATCGTAGAAAGTGACCGTGCCTCCGGATGTGGCGATGGGGTTGACCGTGGCAGTCAGCGTCACGCTGGATCCAAACTGCGCGATACTTGACGACGCGCTCAGCGCGATCGAGGAAGCCCTGCCGGTAGGGACGTATATTGTTACTGTGATTGCAAGTGAGTTGCTCGGGGCACAGTTGCTATCGCCGCCGTAGTCTGCGGTGAGGCTGTGTGCCCCAACGGCGAGGGAGTTGGTCTGCAGGCAGGCAAAGCCCTGCACGGACACAGCTCCAGTGCGCGGATCTGTGATGTTTTGCGGACTGACTGCGACGCGGCCAAGCAACGTTGATCCGTCATAGAAAGCAACGGTCCCGCCATCGGCCCCTCCAAATGGAGTGATCGCTGCGGTTAGTTCAACGTTTGCTCCCAGTGGAGATACGGCAGCCGAGGATGTAAGCACAGTCATGGTTGCGCTCATGCGAAGGTGGCTCCCGTGCTGCCGTCAGACTGCTGGCCTGCATCGTTGGTGAGAAATAGGTATTCGGCCTTCTGCGCCGCACTGGCAGCGGTGAACGCCGGTGTGCCGGCGGGAGCTATTTGAGCGCTGCCGAAAGCTTGTATGGTCGAAGCGTCAATTACCGTCCACTCGATGGTCCCTTTGAGCGGATCGGGGTTTTTGCCAATGACCTGGAAGAGCTGATTCGTCACGCCGAGCGCACCGGTTGCTCGGTTGGGAATCTTCGAATGCGTGAGATTGACGAAGTCGCCGATTTGAACGAGTACCGGGCTCCACAGCGATTCAAGAGTGAGCAGCGGATTCTTCCAGGCATAACGGTTAAAGATTGACTGAGACACCATCGCCGCCAACGGATAGCCTTGGAATCCGGAGCGCACGCCCTGAGACTGGATGGTGAGCTGGCCTTGCTGCCCAAAGCGCTCGACCGAGGCCTCAGAAATCTGGTTAGTCTCGGCTCCCATGCCGCTGCCGCCGCTGGAATCTGAGTCGAACTGGTACTGCACCGTGTTGTAGAGATCCGCTTCCGCCCACACTGGGACAGCGGTGAGATTGTCTTCCGTAAAGTTGAATACCGGACTGATGACTCCGGGAATTGGCTGCATGAAGCCGACGGTGTAACGCCCGAGGTTATCCGTCCAGCCGAAGCCGCCCAACGGTTTCAGCAACTCGTTCTCGATGAAACTCTTTGCCTCCGGGGCCGAGGTGAGGGTGAACTGCATCTCGACGCCCGCCCACAGTGAATCGCGATAGGCGTATATCGTGGCCGTATCGATCTCGTGATCGGCGAAACCAACCTGGTCGGAGAGAATCGCATAAAGCATGTCCATCGGGTTGCCAATCAGCGTCTTCGGATGGTCGGAGGAGATTGGGTAGCCGTCGTCACCGGTGAGGTAAACAATCTGCTGATTGAGCCGGTTGCAATCGACGCAGTCGAAGTCGTAGCTGGTACCGTCGTCATTCGTGGCGACCGTGTTGACGATGCCCGTAAAAAACGTGATGAAGTCGGCCTCGGTAAGTTCCGCGAAACCCTGCTTGAGCACAACCCGGGAGCCCTCAAAGAGGAACGTCGGGAAGTCGGCAGTGATGAGCCGGCGATAGTCGAGGAGCGAGATCGTCACGTCAGACAATGAAGAGGACGTGTTGACTGGGTCCACGCTCTGGTCAATATTGCCGATGTCTTTAATCCACGCCTTGCGCGTGGGATCTCCGCCGGCTGTGGTGAAGACCTTGCCGTAACCGGCGATCTCGACAAAGTACACGAGCGGGAGGTTCTTCTTCGCCAGGGCGGCGAGATAAGGTGCGGTTGCGGTGATCATTTGTCTCTTAACCCTCGATCGCTTTCCGGCAGTTCAGCACAAACTTGAAATATTGGAAGAGGGCAAACTCAGGCTTCCATGAGGTGTCGTCGAGGGTATAGACATCGGACTCATCGATGTCCGCGTCGGGAAAGAAGTTGAATTCTCCGCCCTGCAGCGCATATTGCATGAAGGTATCGAAGGCTTCGACGTCGTCGCCGATCTGGACGTACTCCATCACCAGGGGCATCAGCGAATCCGTGCGCAACCAGACCGACTGTTTCACTCCCGAGGTCGAGAGGGTGTCCGTGCGCGTGGCTGCATAGGATTTGTACGGCTTCGACGTTGGCGGAAGCTGAAACAAAACGGTGCCGATATTGCCAGCACCGTCATTCCAGGTGATCTTCGGATAGGCCATTTACGAACGCCTCACGGTGCGACGAGCCTCGGAGGCGAGCAATCGCTTGCCGCCTTGAACTTGGGTATTCATCTGATCGATGACGTCGCTGAGCACATCTGAACTGACAATGCCGCGCAGATTTGGCATGTGAACGTGGGTGTCCCCGCCGCCGCCTGGCCCCATGCGAGCGGTGATTGCATCGGCGATGGCAGACATCGCTTTCGGGTCGTCGAGTGGAAGCACGGCCTCAGTTGCGCTTTGATCGGCGGAGTGAATACTGTCACCGATCACGGCGAGTGTTGGCTGACTGATCAGCGCACCCGCTCCAAAGCGATGTACGTTGGTGGTCTGCGTCGGAGCCGTTCCGGCCGAACTGGACGAACCGCTGATTCCATTGCCCGACGCCGGCGTCGAAGCCGAGGACCCCGAAGAACTGGAAGACGAGGAAGGGCCGCCGCTCATTCCGTAGGCAGCGCCGCCAGCAATCGCAGCCAAAGCCGCAAATTCGCCAGCCGCAGCAAAGTCTCCAGCTGCGCGGCTTGGGAACCAGAATGTATCCGCGATTCCCCAGGCAGCAAAGTAGAGAGCGTCCGCTGCGGCCTTGCCAGCGAGATTTGCCAGGTACTGTGCCAGCGCCTTTTCGAGCGCTTGCCCCATCGTCTCCTGCCCACTGACAAACGAACTCACCGCGCTTCCGAAGACGTTGGACATATCCCCGGCAATAGCGTTGAACTGCTGCTGGCTTTTGGTGAGGTCGCCGTGCTGCTCGACAAGCTCCTTGTGCATCTCGCCCATGAGGCCTATGACGGACTGATCGGCCCTTGCATATTTTTTGGTTGCGTCCGTTGCCTTATTGATAGCCGCAACAACTGTAGCCAGGTCTTTTTCCTTGGCCTTGGTGTTCTGCTCATGCGATTTAGCTTCGTTAATCTCTGCCTGCATTAGAGATCTTCGTGCTTCCAACTCGATAAGGGAGCCCTTCGTCGCGGAAGCCGCCACTGTTGCATAAGCCGACTGAGCTGCGATCGTCAGAGAGTGGTACATCGAGGGACCGATGATCCCCAGCGTTCGGTAGGCAGTTTCGAGGTCTCTCATGCCCTTGAGAACATCTGGGGGAGGCAGAAGGACCGCCCAGTTCACAGGCTTCGGCTTCAGATGGTCGAGACCCTCCTGGACTTTGTTGAGCATCTCGGCCGTTTGTGTAGCATTTTCAGCAAGCTTGGCCATGTGCTCTTTTTCGAGGGCCTCAATCTCGGCATTTTTGGCGATGATCGCTGCCGCATTCTTCGTTGGATCTCGCTGCAGCAAGGCGAGCATTCTTTGCTGATATGTAAGTTCGGCGTTGTATTTTGCCTCCGCCGACATATTCAGCATCTGCAGTTCTTGCACCGCGGAAATCTGTCGTTCCGCTCGCATCAGCTTAGCCGTTGCCGCATAGAGATCAGCCCGCGCGTCCGAGTCCTTTTTGTCTGCGGCGAGCTTTGCTTCGTCGACCTTCGTCAACTCCTCGTTGGCGGCTTTGTGCTGCTCCAGCTTGGCCTTATCCGTAACTTTTTGATCGTTGGCGCTCTGCGCGTTGAACCCCGATTGCATGACTCTCAATTGCGTCAGGTAGCCGAGCAGCATGTTTTTCGATGCTTCCAACGCCTCGGGCTTAATCGATAAGAATTGTCCCTGCAGGTTCTCGCTGCGATTGAGATGCCCGATGCCCTCGCTCGTCTGCGCGATGGCTTTGGTGATTGCCTCCTGCAGCTCTAGCCTGGTCTTCGCCGCCGCGGTCGCTCGCTCGTCTTCGGTCTTTGCGTTCCCGGCGTTAATCTGCCCTTGGACGCCTATCTCCTTTAACCCCTTGGCTAGCTTCGTGATCAGGCTTTCTTCGTCGGAGGTGGACTTTGAACCTCCGGTGAACATGCCAATGAAGCTCTCCATCCCACTAACGTGGTCCTGTTTGAGTAGCTTCTGAACCTCGTCATAATCCTTGGCCAGCGCCTCGGCCAATTTATCGGCGGCGACAATGCTTTCATCGAGCGCCAACTTGAGCATGTTCGCTGGCTTGTGCTCCAGTTTTGCTATCTCGACATCGAGCTTGTCATTGGCAACCTGGAGTTCATCGTTATGCTTTCGTATTTCTCCGGTTGATTTGCTCCACGATTCGGCGATCTTCTCCGCGGCCTCCAGGCCCTTCATCCCGAATTCGTAGAGCTTTTTCCCGGCCTCAACGACGATCTGGATGAGCATCAGGACAGCGGTAACGGAGAACAGCGCGGTCAACGCGGCCCCGACACCTGGAATTTCCGCAAGGAATCCGCGAAGATGGCGCGGAACCTTTACGCCAACCTCTTCGCCGAGGAGGGCAATTTCCGCTTTCGCCTCGTGCATGGAGAATGTAGTAACCGTGCCGGCTTCCGCGGCTGCGGTACCCATGTTTATAGAGGAAGCCCTCACTTCATCCTGCGCTGCTGCCAGTGCCTGCGCTGTCTGGGCGGCGCGCGCCTGCGCCCGTCCGAGGCTCTCGATCACAGATGCAACATCTCCGGAGGTTGCATGAACCTGACGGAGTGCTACCTGGAGAGATTTCTGCGCAACCTGATTTTCGTATGTGAGCTTGGCGACGTTGGTCTGGGCTTCGCTGAGTGTGCTGGCAGCCTGCGTCCCTTGCTCACCAGCCTCCGCCATCGCAGCGCCAGCAGCTTGCGCGCTTTCAACTACAGCGTCCAATGCTGTGCTAATTCCGGCAACATCGGCCTGAACCGGGGCGAGCTTGGCCGCAGACCCTTCCTGTACTTGCTGGAATGCGGCGTCCAGGTCGGTGGTGTCGCCAACGAACTTTAGAATTGCATCACCGATCTGCATTGACATGGATAAGCCCCAATGAAAAAGCAGCCCGGAGGGGCTGCTATCGAAAGTAAAAATGTTACTGCTCGAAGCTATTTCTTAGTTCTAGCGGCGTCCTCTGCCTGTTCTGGTAACGGAGGCAGCCCGACATCCGCACGAACTTCCTGGGCCAGCTTCAAAGCTTGTTTGCCTTCTTCTACCGCATCCTTCCACTCCTGCTCGCCGCGCGCGGTGGCTTCCTTGTCCGACGCCATCGAATCTCTGATCGAATTCTCAAGCTCCTGTGGAACGCCCGCGTGCCTCTGCAGGTACTCACTCCGGATCTTTATCAGCTTGCTCGTGTTATCTGTTCCCATAATCATCGCGGTGATATCTTCTTGGGTCTGGGAGAGATGTCCCTGGCGCACTGCTCCGGAGTGACGGGCCATATCGGCAGCCCTCTCAAGCTTGGAGAGGACTTCGGCATCCTTCCTCGTTCTTACCAAAAGGCGCGCGTCATGGATGTAGCGTTGCGCATCGTTATCGGTTCCGGATGGGTCAAAACAGGCGATGATCTCCCGCTTTAGGTCGCTGCTCAAGTGCCTTTGGTAGAGATGGGAGCCTCCTAAAATCAGAATGCAGAGGCCGAAAACGACTGAGATTGAAACAATGGCTTTGCGCTTCATACGCTCTCCTGTTCGACAGTTTTTACTCGTTTTCGACGGGGAGCATAGTTCTGGCCGATGATGATATTTACGCCGAGCGTCGCTCTTCCGGGCGTCCCTCCTGTGAGCATTGTGACCCTCGCTTCCGCGTGAGCCCCTCGGTCCATCTGATCGGCCAGTATCTGCGAAATTTCGGACTGCACGTGCCCCACAATTTCTCCGGTCTGCCGCACGACCTTGATGGTAGTGCCGGTCGCACTGTAAGGGTTATCGGGGTCGCGGAGGAGGAGCAGTATTTCTCCCACCTGGCATTTGCGTACGATCTCCTGACGGGAACTGCCGTCCTGATTATTGAAGGAAACTCCCTTTACGGTTGAGTACAGGCACTTTTTCCACTGCGCTACCCACGCTCCCAGGCCTTCGTCGGGAACAACTGGCGGCGCAAGAACTGGCAACACAACAGGTCTTGGCTGAGTAGCTGCCACTGGCGAAGTACGAGACGGTGGCGGCCTCGGCGGCTGTTGAGGCTTTAGTAAAGTAGCTGGTTTCGCCGGCATTCCCTTTGAAAAGGCGGATCGGATCAGCCCAAACAGAATAACGGCTATAAAGCCGAGTACGCCTATCGGCGACGTGTCATGGTGCATGTGATCTCTCCCAAGAGTCGTTAAGCGGGAGAGTAGCACGGAGGGGCACCGAAACACGGTGATTTGCTGCCAATCGAAAGTAACTCAGTGCACCGTTTCCGGCCGGAAACCCATCTGGCGAAAGAGCTCGTCTTCATGGACACGGCGCACGCGCGGCGCCGGTGGATCATTGGGATCGCGGTTCATGCGGCGGATGCGGCGCTCGCGGCTCCTAAACATGAGCGCCAGCAACTCCTCAGACCAACGCCGGTTGATGTATTCGGGACTCAGGTGCCACTCAGTGAGAGCTAGTTCGTAGGCCTCGCCGAGGGTAATGGGATCTCCACTGACATCAGCACCTGATTCACCATCGTCAGCTCCGCACGAAAAGGGAAGGCAACCTGCATAATTCCGGAGAAGGCCATCGCTAGCTCCTCGTCAGTGCCTTCGCCCTCTATCACTTCGCGTGGAAGATCTGGGCCGTAGGCAAATACCAGGTCGGCAAGCTTCTCTGGAAATCGTAAGAAGGCGAACGCGAAGCCTCCTATAAAGTTGTCCAAGTTCGCAACATCACCCTGAAGTTTGGTGCCGATCGTCGACAGAGACGACACAAACTGCTCACGCCAGGCGCGGGCTTTGTTCATCGTGCGAATGGGAATCTCGTATGGTTTGCCGCCGAACTGGACCTTGATAGGCGCGAGCGATAGTTTGTCGTCGTCGGTGCGTGGTGCGAGTGGCATGATGCAATCTCCTGAAAAGCGGACAGTCGGAACAGTCCTCGTCTTCGACGGATAATTCGGAGTAGAGCGAGGGGAAGGGCATGGGTGGCACCCGGATCCACTAAACGGTCAACTACCCCACCCAACCTAGGTTGAATGGGGCACCCGAGTGTTTCTGAACCTTTAAGATTCTTTAGGAACCGGCAGCGTCGATGTTGACGATCTTCAAAAGCTGCTGTCCAGGTGCCTTGGTCAGATCCGCCATCAGTTGCAGCGACAGCGGAATGTTGGTGGGAGTGGCGCGCTGGAAAGCCTGCTTAACGGCGGCGGATGCGAGCGCCTTCCAACCGATAACATAGCGCGGGAGCCCTGACGGAGAGATACCCTCAAGCCCCACCATGTGCAGAACCACCGGCGCGCCGCCGATATCCAGTTCGGTAGTTCCCGCTACACCTACTGCGGGCGCCGTGGGCGTGCTCGTAGAGGCGCTGATGGCAGTAGCGAGGTTTGCCATGGTCACTTCAGCGAGGACGGCGGAGATCACCGCTTTTTCGCTTTTCAGAGCGGCCCCAACTGCGGAGGGAGACTCATCGACATTGAAATCTGTGAAGGTTGGCGTGTAAGTGAGATCGGTGCCTTTTTCTGTGGCGCCCTGCTCCTTCCAGGCAGCGGGCCAGGTGAGGACGCCGGCGGAAGAGACGGTGGGCAGCGCGGTTCCGATGGGAGCGACTAGCAGCCGGGCCGAGCCAACCAGAATGTTTGAGGTGGTTGCGACGGGAACATTAGACATGGGATTTCCTTTGAATTTTGGATTGAATAGCCCGAACTAGTTTCTAAGCATGAGGCGGAAGTAGCCGAGGACGGAGGCCCACTGGGTATCCGGATCGGTGAGGTCCTGGCCAAAAACTTCGACGATGGACGAGAGGATGTATCCGTTCGCGCCGAGGTCGATGTTGTTCTTGTTGGCGATGAGATCGCAGACCGCGCCATACACTGCGCGAGCCTCCTGATTGCGGAGCTGCGGGGCCCAACACTCAATCTGTACCCTCGGACTGATGATCGGGACTTCTGAAGGAACATTTCCCCCGCTGCAGGCGAAGGTGATAGCGCAGCCGTTGACTTCCGGTTTATATCCCTCGGGCAGCATCCCGCAGAAGATCAGAGAATCGGGAAGCTTGCCGCCAATCTGCTGATTTTTAACCAGGGCGGTGAGCGCGGCGGATTGAGCTAGCCAGGTGACGAGAGCGAGGTTCGGGTCGATCATTTCTTTTTGCTCCCGGATTTACCTGACTTACGCGCGTGGCGTGGGGCCCTGAATTTCTTCTCGGAAACTGCGGACTGGAGCCCCTGAATTCCACCGTCTTCGATAAGCTGATCGAGTTCGCCAAGTTGGTCGATCCGAGTGCGAAGACAGCCTTCCAGAGCGGGGATCGATTGTTCGAAGGCGGGCTGCATGTACGGCGTTGCGGCCATTTTCGCTGTACCTTTTTCAAGGTACCCACCGTGTCCAGAATTTGAGCGGATGTAGGCGTAAATCTTACTTCCGCGCTGCCTGGTCATGGTGCTTAGAGAATCGGCGTTGTGTACTTCTCCTTCGCGCTCGGTAGCTCCCCTGGGCGACATCTCCTGTGCGGCCGGGAGAACTACGTCATCCATGACGTCGCGGATCCCCGCCTTCGCCGCGTTGTTAACGCGAGCGATGAGCGTGCCCTGCAGCTTGATCTGAATGTCGAGGTCTAGCATGGCGGCTCCGGATCGGGATCGTAGCTTGCAAACCACTGGTCAATCGCGTCCGCGCAATCCGGGGCGCGCTGAGAGATACGCCGGCGGCACTCGGAAATGTGAGGCACGAGGGCGACGAATTCGCAGTTGAGCTGCTGTGCGCGCCGTAAACGGTCGGCGCGATGCGGCAGCGACTCGATGATCCAGACGTTTGTTGTGTCCTTGTGCCCGATCAGGAATCGGATGAATGCATCGCGAAGAGCTATCACGAGAGGGTGAGGGCAATTGCGGCGAAAATGTGGAGGAAGCCCGATGACGGTCGAGTACACGGCATCGAAGTCCCAGACGAGATCTCCGGGCTTACGATGCTGCTCGACGTAAGTTGTCTTTCCCGCAGCGGGTGGGCCATAGACGACGGTTACGCGGCGCTCAGTTGTCATCAGATAATCTCCACGCAAAGCAGTTGCAACTCGATGTCGACGCCGTCGGGATTGATGATGGCTTTAATGTCGAAAATGCGTTGGCCGGTATCGACCGTTCCGCTGATGGCCCTGCAGGCGGGAGTGATCACCTGGCGCCATCCGGGAAAGCCCCATATGATGATTCTCTCGGTGGCGGTGGCGACGATCTTCTGTGCGCGCACGAGCTCAAGGCCGGTGAGGTCCTGAATGTTGCACCAAATGCCTGCAAGATTGTCGATATCAGCCCAGTCGCCGCTTTTCTGGTTGTAGCTATCGGCCTGAGCGGGGCGCGCCTGGATGGTGCAGGTCTGACGAAGTTTTCCGGCTTCCATGCGGTCTCCCTACGAAACCAGATTGCGATACTGCTTCAGCAGTCCGGCGACTCCAGGAGCGAGTCCGTCCGGATCAACATTGGCGGTGACATCATCGCCTCGAAACTTGTAGAGCCACGCAAGCTGCATTTTTAGGCCGTTAACGATGTCGCTGGGAATTGGCTGACCAATCCAGACGGTTGCCGGTGTGGTTTCTGCAGGGGCGTTCGGGTCCGGACCATGAGCACCGTAGCCGCAGACGAATTCCATGCTCACGTTGTTCGGAATGCGCCGCACTGGCGGCCAAGGCACGGCGTACGGAGGCGTCAGTCGAGCTGGAGCCGTGCGGCCGCCTGGATCGAGCTGATATCCCCAGAAGGCTCCCACGGGAGGCGTGCCATCGGATCCCGCTGCAACGAGAGTCTGGAGTACTCCGCTAAGATCCACATACTTAAGCCAGTTCATGGATTGGAACGGCGGCTTGGGAACGATGATCTCGGGATATCCGTCCTGCACGTAAGAGCGATCGAACGGTGGCCAGCCATCGCGAAAGTACTGCCACGTCTGGGTGATGACGACGCGGTGCATGTAGTTCTCGCAGGCCGCGCGGGCGGCGGCGATGAATCCTGGAATTGTAGGATCCGGCACGCTCTGGCGAAGATGCGCCATGGCGTCGGCTACCGAGATGGGCTCCTCGATCGGCGGCGTTACCTGCAGGAGTGACATTTACTTACGTCTCCGATTCGGCTTCGTTTTACGCGCTTTGGCCTGCTCGAAAGCGGCCTTCGATTTCTTGGTTACCTTGGCCGAAGAGAAAACGGCCGGCTTGACTGGCGTCAGTATCTCGGCAATCTCGGCCCGGCTGAACTTACGCGTTTCAAGAAAAGGCACTGGGTCGACTGGCGGAGCGTAGGGATCTTCAGCGCTACCGGCATTGAGCAGGCGATGTGCTGCATCGGACTGGATATCGACGATCTCGCCGGCGTAGCGTCCAATTTTCATTCGAATGAACATGGGAACTTTCAAAAAAAAGGGAAGGCCGATTACTCGACCTCCCCGCACAGGAGGAAACTGTGTCTTTGGCTTACACCAGGACGGTTGCGGACTGATCTCCGGCGAAACGTCCACCGGAAAGGACGGCCACGACGGATGCGATTACCGAATTGACTCCATTGGTAAGTTGCACCTGGACGTAGGGGCTGCCCTGGGGAAGTTCGGCTGCATCGAGTTCGATGACGTAGAAAATCCCGTCATTGGCCGACGGAGTATAGCCAGCGGCGAGGATCGCCTGGCGTCCGGTGTTCACGTCGCCGCCCGCGGTCTCGCAGGCGAAGAGGTTGAACGGGATAGCCACCGGGTTGTCGCCGGCGGCGTCAGAGCAGGCGTTGACGATGATCTTGTTGAATGCCGCGGCGGAGAGGCCGATGAGGACGAGCAGGGTAGCGTGTCCCCAGTTTTTGAGAGAGATGGCCTGGCTGGTTTTGCCTCCGGTGATGTCCACCGGGGGAAGCGCGTTCACGACGTGGCCTTCTTGCGCGAGATAGTAACCCTTCATTGCAATTTTCCTTTCCCGGCAAAGCCGAGAGAACTGATGGTGGGCGAGTCGCCCTCAGCCGGGTAAACGCCTGATAAAGCCGCGCTGCCGGCTGAAGGCTCCCGGTTAGCGGGCCTGCAGGGAAACGAACGGAGCCAGCGTGTTGGTCCCGTTCTTCGGGGTCAACGGCTTCTTCCAGGTCGGCTGTCCGTCGAGGCGGAGCATGAAGCGGAACGCCTGCTCGCCGGTGAGGAATGCGACGTGGATGGACGAGTCAGAGCGCAGACCGCCCTTTTTGCCCAGCAGATACTGAGTGGGATCGATCAGGGTGATGTCGCCGACGGTGCCGAGGGTGGCAGCCTGTTCAATTGGAATCACCGGACGGCCCATCAGGAGCCCGTAAGGCGAGTTGTTGCCGAACATGCCCGGAGGCGTATACAGCAAGGTAACCGCGGTTCCGGTGCCCAAGGTGAGCGGATAGAGCTGGGGTTCCACGTCCTGGTTCACTGCCCAGAAAGCGGTCCGGCGCGAAGGCGCCCACATACGCGACCACATATTGAGAATGTTCGTGGTGGTGATCGTCTTGGCAGCCTGGCCAGCGTCCTTGGCCACCTGCAGGACGGCTCCCGAGGTCTGAATACCCAAAGGCATGCCGGCTCCCGGGCCGTTCATGATGGCGTCGTCGATTTTGAAGCTGAATTCGTCGGGGAAGGCCTGGTTGGTGTAAGACTGCAACGCCGGCGCATCCGCCAAAAGCTCTTCGGTCGTGAACATCATGCCGATCAGCTTGTTCGCGTTCATTTCCATGGGCCGGAACTTCGGCTTCGTCGCCGTGTAGTTCTGAGCTTCCACTTCCCAGTAGACCTGGATGCCGCCCCAGCGCTGTCCATCCGCGCGAGAGTCTTCGTCCACTGCGTTGAGCCGCAGGCGATTGCTCGACATCGGGATCTCGGTGATGCGGCTGGTGAGGATGCCGACCTCGTAGGTCCGCTTCAGGATCGTTTCGGTGAATTCCGGCTGGATCAGGATGCCGCCTTCGGAATCGACCGCTTCATTTGCGCCCTGGGCAGCCGCGAACAGACGTTCGTCGCGAATGCCACGCGCGCCCAACTGGTGGACGGCGGTGAGCTGCTCGCCCAGCGATTTGAAGCCAAGCTTGCCGGATTCGGAGATATCCGCGCGGGCGCCAGCGCCGGCGGCAACACGCTCTTCGTCCATAAGCGCTTCAACGCGGGCGATGTCAGCGTTGACGACTTTGAGGCTGGCAAGTGCAGTGTCGCACTCGGTACGCTCGGCCTCGGTGAGGTCGCGCTTTTCGGCCTTCGCAAGAGTCGCGATGGCGGTGGGTTTGGCAAGCAGGTCGGTTTTCTTCTGCCGCAGTGCCTTGATCTCGAACATGATGTTTCTCCTTGGAATCAGAGCGTGGTATTGCAAAAGCGCCGCGGCAGGCCTCATGGGAGGCTTTTGCTAGCACTGGCTTACTGGAGGCATCGGCCTCCGAACTTTTTGGGTTATTTACTGGGCAGCTATTTCAAGATCGCGGAGCAGGACCTCGATGCGCGCGGAGACAGCTAACGTTTCGCTGGCAGCTAACGCTTTTGCTTCCGCGTCATTTTTGCAAGTGCAGCCTTCGCAATCGCAGGGATCGTCGGTGCAGTCGGGGCAGTTGCCCTCTTTGCATGGGTCGCACGGACAGGCGCACTCAGTGGCAGAGGCTTTCTTGGTCTTGGCCTTCAGGGCATCGGGGACATGCGCGAAATACTTCTCAAGGTTGAAGGCGGCGATCTGGGCGTGTGCCTGGGTGGCCTCGGAGTCGGGTAACTCCAACTTTTCCGTCGCGAATCCCTTCTCAATCGCTTCATCGGCCGTGAGCCAGGTTTCCGCGGTCATCAGCTTCTGGGTCTCATCGAGGGCAAGACCGCTCCGTTTGGAATACAGATCGGCCATGGTTCCACTCAGCTTATCGAGCAGATCCGCAGCCGCGCGAAGTTCGCTGGCATTGCCACCGGTATAAACCCAGGCGTCGTGAAGCATCATCATCGCGGCCTCGCCGATCAGGATGGTGTCTCCGGCCATGGCGATCGTGAAAGCTGCAGATGCGGCGAGTCCCTCGACGATCGCGGTGACCGGAACGCCAGCCTGGCGAATGACGTTGTAGATTGTGGTGCCCTCGAAGCAGTCTCCGCCACGGGAGTTGATGTGCAGCTTAATCGCATCGAATTTGCCGGCGGCTTTCATCGCCTGTTGCACGAGCGAGGCTGTGATGAAGTCGCCCCAACCCATGTCGCCGATGATGCCGTAGACAAAGAGTTCGAGAGTGGTGTCTTTCTTCGCCGCCCGGAAAGTGGGTACGGGATTTTTCATGGTTAAGCTCCCATCGCCAGTTCGGCGAGTTCCATCGCGCCGAGGCGCTCAAAACTGTCCAGCGTTTTCGCGCGGTCGTCTGGATCCGCAGCGGCGAACTTCTGGTTGTGTGCGTTGGTGTAGGCCTGCGCTTTTGGAATCGGAATATTGAGTACCAGGGCGATGAACTTTGCGTGATCGTAGTAGAAGTTTTCGACGTCGATAAGCTGAGGCGTCCCACCTTCATTGAGCTTGCGCATCGTCGCCAGTTCTTTGCGTACGCAACGCTCGGCCGCGGACGCTGCCAGCAGCTTAAGACGGCCACGCTGAATGCTGGCTTGCTCGGCATCGCCGCCGGCGACATCGCCAGTGGCGGTATTCGGATCGGGCGGAGCCGAGAGCAGGGGAACCCAGGTCATGGGGCGGAAATACTGATCGCCCCCGGGGATCGGGTTCATGTCTTCCATCTCACGCGCGTCGTTCGGCGACTCCCACGCATTCTGGATCGCAGAATTGTGGGCGGCATAACGGCTGGCCGTATCTCCGCGCAGCAGCGCCGCCATCGAGAACTTCGAGTAGTACTTCGAAGACAGGATTAGATCGCGCTGAATCGCTTGTTCCCAGATGACGCAGCGCGGCCACAGACAGTACACGGCGAACATGATGTTGAACTGCTCGACACTGGCATAGGTCGCTGCTTTTTCAGTCTCTCCAATGAGGTGGGGAGGGACGCCGAACAGGGAACAGATCTCAATTCGGCTGAACTTACGGGTGTCGAGGAGCTGGGCGTCCGCGGCGGTGAGGCCGAGCGCCTTGATGTCCATGCCCTTCCACAACACGGCTGTCTTGTGACGGTTGGCTCCGGATTGCGAGGCCTGCCACGATCTTTTGAATTTCTCGCGATCCTCGTCTTCCGCAAAGTCGGCGCCGGTGATGACAGTGCTGGGACGCGCATCGTTTCCAAAGAAGCGTGCGGCATAGTCCTGGGCAGCCAGCGCGGTACCGAAGACATCGGCTCCCATTTTGACCGTGCTCTGACCGGTGATCCCGTCTTCGCTCCAATTGCGGAGATGAAAGACTTCCTCCTGAAAGAGAACGCGGGTGTTCCCGGTGAACGGATCGTTGTACTTGTAGCGCAGCTCGTAGTTTGGCTTGGCTTCGACGGTTACGAGATCCGGGTGCAGCGGGATCAGTTGGTCGACGGCGCCGCGCTTTCCGGGCAGGATCTCGGCATAGCCGTTGCCGCGCAGCTCAAAGTGTCCCTGCATCATCAGGAAGAATTCGAATGCAGTCTGAAAATTGTTCGGCCGCGTAGCGATCAGATCGTAAACCGGGTGATTCGGACACGTCTGTTTTCCACCGCTGGGAAGGTCCATGAAGATCTTGCGGGGCATGGCAGCGATCGAGTATCCGATGCGAGAGACACAGGCCAGCGTAGCGGCAACGCGCTTGGCTGAGTCCGGAGTAACGCGCATTCCGGTCGCGGACCCGTAACCGACCGGCTGGTACCAGAAGTCATCCCATGGAGCTGGGGCTCCACTGCCATCGGACTCGGCGCGCAACCGCTCAGTGATGCGAGAGACAATGCTCATTTAGATCCCTCGGGCTTACCTGGTTGGCGCTGGAATAGAACAGCCACCGCAATCAGCAAGAGGCCAGCAACCATGAATCCACCAGGACGCCAGGCGAGCCGGACGCCATAAACGAAGACCATGCATCCAACCAGAAACGCCAGGTCCCACGCGATTGCAGCCACTCGCGAACCATTGCGCTTGAGCCATCCCCGGATGAACGATGCGACTGGGAGCAGGAAAAACCCGCGCAGAAATGCAAAGAGAATTTTCATAAGACCATCACGTCCGTGCGTGTAGAGGACTGCGTAAGTAGGGAGGTCTGTTCCAGGGCCATCATCCCGGCGACAGCGCCATCGATTTTTAGTTCGTCATGTTCCTTGTCCCAGAAAATGCAGTCATGAGGACGGGGCGCGGCAATAACGTTCGAGACCATCCATTCCAGGACGGGATCTCCGTCGTGGTGAATGCGGCCATCGAGCACCAAAGCCTCGAACTCTTTCATGGCCGGGGAGACGCGGCCGGTGTTCTGGGGAAACTCGATAAACTCAATCTTCTGAGGCCAGCGCTTGTCCGCCTGAATGAACTGCACGAGCGGATCGGCGTGGAAAGGATCGTAGGCAATACCGCGCACTTTGAACTTTGCGGCATCGTCGATGATGTCTTCCAGGATGGTCAGGTAGTCGGTGATGTTCCCCGGCGTCGGGGTCAACCAACCGTCTTCGGCCCAGATTGCGTAGTTCTCACTGCGGCCGTCATCGATGGCAGCCTGATTCAGGTAGTGATCGGCGAAGAGATAGAAATGCTTTCGACCCTCGATCCTTCGCTCGAAGACGCGAACCTTTGAAGCAATGTCCACGCGCGATGCCAGGTCGATTGCCTCCACACATGGCTGCTTCAAGAACTGGCTGATCAGTAGCGTGGGATCGCCGAGCGCTTTCCACCGTTCCATGTTGATGAAGCCCTGGGCGGCGTTCGTCCAGATATTCTCGTACTTCATTTTGAAGGCGTTTTGCCTTCGGGTTGATTGAATAGCCAGTGCCAACTCATCGCGAAGAAACCGCGGCTCGATCGACACTCCATAGTTCGGGTTCGCCTTGCGCAGCGAGGCTTCAGTTTTCCAGTCGTCACCCTGAAATCCGGTTGCCTTGTCTGGCCCGTCGACGGTGTAGATGATGGCGAACTGGCGCTCATTCACCAGCGTGCCGGCGAGCAGCTTCACCATGTCCAGGTGCATCAGGTAGCAAGGTCCGCCGCGGTTGCTTCCCGCGGTGGTGATGACAACGATCAGGGGATTCTCGCGGGCTCCCATGCCCGTCTTCATACAGTCGTACAGCTCGGAGGTCGGGTGCTCGTGATACTCGTCGATGATCACGCACGAGGGCGAGTCGCCGTCGCCAGGCTTGGCGATCACGGCTTTAAGAATCGAGCCGTCGTCCTCCTTCACCAGGCTGTGGACGTTGACCTTGATGCCGAATGCCTTGCGCATCGCTGGCGATCGCAGGACCATGGCGCGCGCGGGCTTGAAGCCAAGGCGCTGCGCCTGCTTTTCTGAGGTCGCACCAAAGTAAACCTCGGCCGAGTACTCGCCGTCCGCACAGAATTTGTAGTCCCCGATGCCGGCGCCGAAAAACGACTTACCGTTCTTACGAGGCACCTCGATGTACGCATCTTGAAAGCGGTACCGGGTGTGATCGAGCTTTTCTACCCATCCGCCAATAGAAACAACAATGAAACATTGCCAGGGCTCGAGAGTGAGTGTTTCGCGCTTGGCTGCCCACTTTCCCTTGACATGCGGGAGGGCTTCGAGATATCGGCACCAGCGCGCAGCCGACTCCGGATCCATCTCAAACTCAAAATCTGGATCCGACTGGCGATCGAGGTCATTGAGGTGACGCTGACAGGCCTGAATAACCAACTTGCAGGCGTCGATCTTCCCATTTACTACGTCGTGAGCGTACTGGTTGGCGATGCCAAGGTAATCTCGCCTACTGTGGCTTTCGTTTTCCTCGTCCCTCTCTGGCAAGTTGTTCGAAAGTGTCACTGGATGATTTCTCTTTCTTGCTGGGAGAGGCTTTTATGCGGCTGCGATCGGCGGGAGTACATCCGAAACGGCTCAGGAGTTGAAGGATGAGGCCGTACTCGGAAGCTTTTAGCTTCTCCGGAGGCTTGATGGAGCCATCGACGTCCTCGTCACCGCCGTAATGTCGCGCGACAAGCGAGCAATAGAGGTCCGCGGCCATCCGATCGGCGATCGTGAGGACGCCTTCGGGTACCTGGATAGCCAGCTCAGCCCAAACTTCCTTCTGGACCTTCGTAAACCTCTCCGGAGGATCTCCGAGCGGTCCGGAGGGAATTGGTTCACTTTCCCTGGCGGCGCGGCGCTGAGGATCATGATCAAACCCGCCATTTTGCTCGAGCAAAACTGTCGGTTTGGGCGTTCTGGCCATTGTTTTCCTCGCGATCGCACCGTCCCCGGCCGCGTCCACAGGCTCAAGCTGCAGCTTCTGTTTCGGCGGCCGAGGATGGATTTGTAAAAAAAAGTGGAATTTTGCGGAAACGAAAAGAGGGCTGAACGGTGCGGTCTTTCGACGCGCGCGGCCAGAGATTTTGGCCCGCCCCCCACCCCGGGTCAGCTACCCGGGGCCTCCTTTTCCTCCGAGGCGGTCATGGTGTTCGCCGCACAGCGCCTGGAGGTTGTGCTCGTCATACTTGGCGCCGTTGTCGATGAGGCGCGTGAGGTGGTGTGGGTCAGTGGATGGCTTCGCGCACCTGGTGATCGACTCACACACGGGACGCCTGGTTAGAAAGTCCTCGCGAAACGCTCGCCACTCGGCGTCGTATCCTCGCTCGGCCGAACTCAGTCGCGCTCGATCGTGCTCACGACTACGTTCCTTGCGATGCTTGTCACATAGCCCATCGTCCGTTAGTTCACGGCATGCCGGATACCGACACTTTCGTCTCGATCTGATTGGCATAAAAAAGAATAATTAAGGTTTTATTTTATTCAGTTGAAACACTCGCGCCGACTCCGCCACTTGCGCATTCTCCAAAGGTAACCGCACTTTGGATCGGTTAGGACAACTTGGCAGATGATCAGCCCAGCGTTTTGCGTCTGCGAAAACATCGCGACATGCAGAACACAGCATTCTTGAAGTGTTGGTAGACATCAGTTCCTTGGCGTCACGTCCAACATCAGTCCACACTTACCGCATGCGATCGCGCCGCTCTTGAACTCAGGATGCTCCACGCGAAACGCCCAGGACAGCTCTTCGCTGTGGCATGCTGGACAGTCGAACGCGCTCGAACGATCTGCGGCCCTGGTGATATAGGGCGCTGGTTCGTCCGCGGTGGCTCTTACTCGGCAAGGCCTGGTGTGAGTGCCGGCATTCGGAACAGTATCGATCATCGCTTTCAACCTCCCGGGTAAAAATTCGGGGACACAGTTCACACATCTTCAGTTCGACGCGCGTTATGGTTTTGACTGGGAAACTTTCCAGGACCGTCGCAATCACGGATTTTCCGCGCAACACAGAATCGTCTGGCGCCGGACGTAGTTTTCCGCTCAGCACAGCATCTGCAAGTTGGTAAGCCAGGCTATGTTTGGTTTGTTTTTGCATCCGGAGTCTCAACTTCAACGTCGTCGTCTGACGTGAATGTCAGTTTCAGCTTCTGGTCGAGTTTCAAGTTCACCAGGTTCAAAATCGTAAGATCGCGCGAAAAATCGGAAGCTCCGAAAACGCGTATTCTGGCTCGTGGAAGTTGGTCTGTGTTTATCGCCCCAGACATCAACTCGACGACTGTCGCCGGCATCACAATTTTGAGATTCATTACTCACACCCTTGCCGCGCCAGAAAGTCCGCCATGCAGCATCGCGGTTTTTGCTCTTTTTCGCATTTGCTTTGCGCGCTTCGTCGCCAGGCGTGGATCTGGGATAAACGCGTGGCCGGCGACAATCGTCACGGCAAAGGTGTCATGTACATCTGGCCAGGCCTCAACCTTGTCGCGCGATCGGCAACTGCGGTTGCGTTTCACCGCGTCGGCGTTCCGTTCCATATCAGCTTTGGTCAGGGTGGCTACCGAGCGAAGGCCCGGAACTGGATGAGTACCGGAATCATCGCGGCGGCCGCGCAGTTTGAAAACCAACTGGCCGCTCTCGGTGTCTTCCATCTCCTCGGCCGTGCCGTCTTCCACCATCAAATATCCGGCACGATGAGAGATCAAACGGGAGTGGACACCACTTGAGTTTAAGAGAATTGCTCTGCCAAGATTGCGCGCCATGTATGGGGTCTCTTTTTTAGGAGAGCGCCGTACCTGCGACCAGGTGATGAGAGGAAAAACAGTTATCCCGGCAGGTACGGCGGCTGAATTACGCTCAGGGAGGGTTCAAGTGCCCAACGTCGGAGAATAGCCCGAAAACGAATTAGTGAAGGTAAGTAGAGTGATCTTCTCTGAAATTCAGGTACTCTGCAATAAAAAAATTTGCATCCTGTTAGGTTACTCACACCATCTGACCGGCCCGGCGCCTACACGGTTTCACTTATCAACCAATTTCAAAATCTCATCGCTGCCTGCATCACCTGTGCCCAGGCCTTTGCCGTTGCTGTTGCGGTTGCTCTTCGACTGGGGTCTCCAGTGCAGCTTGTTCGTGCAGTGACGTTGCCTTTGGCAGTGCACTTGCGCACCTTCTTCTTCAGGCAACGGGAGGTTTGGAGGGCTTGCCCTCCAATGTTCTTTGCTCGCTCTTATCCGATCGCGTTCTTTGCGATCGCTCCTCACCTGTTTCTAACGAAAGAAGGCGAATCCCGATGCACGCGCTAGCGTGCCACCTCAATAAGCACAGCTTCCACAGGCAGGAACGTCGCATACCCAGTAGTAAATAGTTCAAGGGAATAACCCCAAATCTCAACCGTGGTTTTCTGTTACTTCTTCCCTTGCTCTTTATCAACACAAGCCTAGTTAATTCTCAGTATGAGGCTTGTTCTTTATCAGCATCTTCGGCGAGGTCGGGGCGGTTTCGCACCGTTTTTCCGCTTTCGTGACAACCCAGATTGTCACGAGCACGCACAACGGACGCTTAAAGCCCTGCGACAACTCAGGTTGGCATAGGTCTACCCCCCCCCCGTGACAACCTAGGTTGTCACGCTCGAAAGAGCCTTCTTCCTAAGTGCAAGTAACTCCGACGTGACACGCAAAAAGAGACCAGAGACACTTCGCCTCTGGCCTTCTGTTGCTTTTCTCTAAATGGAGAGTTGAATCGGGGTTAGCCGGGTGGCTTCTTTGAAGATGGGAAGATGGCGCCGATCATGCGGCCAGGTACGCCAGCGAGCTGCAACCGACGCCGGCATTCGGTATGGAGAGTTCGTTCAAGTTGTCTGGTGCCTACCCATTCGCGCATAACGGCCGCGTGGAGCTCTCCCGCCACGTCGAACCATGGATCGTCCCGGAACGGCTTCGCGGCCGTCAGGAAGCGCTCCATTTCGGCAGCGGCCTTGTCCGCATTAAACTCGCGGCCCGCAGAGTAATAGATCGTATTGGGAGGCTGCCTGCGCGCGGCTCCAGCCGTTCCCTCCGGAACCTCCTGACCATTGATCTCCCAACGGATAGGATGTTTCTTCACCTGGAGCAGCTCGATTGCCTGGTAGGACTTCAGTGCGTTGCGCACCGTGCCCTTTTCCACGCCGATTCGCGCCCCGATCGTCTGCAGCGGTATCTGAATTTCTCCCTTACAGTATCCGTCGTCGTCCAGTTTGAAGAGGTCGAAGGAGGCCAGCGCAATCAGCACAAGCTTTTCGTACGGTGTGCCCGGCGTCCGTGGGTCGAGGATCCACGCCGGCACCTGGTAGTAGCCAGCGTAGTTCGCTCTCACGTCGCGCCAGTACTGCTTCCACTTTGGGTTCTTGCGCAGCTCCGCGGCCGTCGGCATGGAATAGTCGTCCGCATCTTTGTAACGAGCTTCGCCCTCGTCAAAGTCAAACTTATACACAGCACCTTTTACCATCGAGCGCATCGTGCGTTCAATGAGCTTGGGAGCCTTGCTGGCATTGCGTGAGTACGACTCGCTCCAGGTGTATCCCATCATCGGGGCGAGTTCCGAGTGCGTGCGTGGAAAGACCATATTGCGATCGATGCCGTCCCGTGGAATCGCGCCGGAAAAGATCATCGGAGCAACCCACCGCAGAAACCGGCTCTTATCGAGTTCGGCTCGGTAGGTGGCTTTGACGTCGCGAGGGTTACCGTCGGCGTCCTTACAGTCTGAATTCAGCAGACCAGCCATGACTAGAAACGCTTTCGGAAAGCGAACCATCTCATGACCGTCAGCCACGCCTCTCGCGGTCAGCGTTGGCGGTGCACAAGCCTGCAGGGCTTTGCTCTGTCTCTTTACGGATTGAGGCCCGGTCGCTATAACTGCTCTCCCTGATGGGCTGCCGCCGTTTTGCCGCGGAATTCTCGCTCGTTTTGTTTGGTGGTGATCCAGGCGGAGTACTTCTCTTCCGATCCCCAGAGCGGGGATGGGAACTCGTTGTACAGCCAAGCAACCAGGTGATAGAGAGTCGCTCGATTGTACTCACCCTGTAAATTATTTGTGAGCACCGCTTTCAGAAAACTTCCCACCGGTTGACCGTGGTCGCGATATGCTGCGAGCCGCTCCAGCAGCAGCGGATCGATCAACGCGTAGTTCGCGCCTCCGAATAATTCAACTGTGCAAAAAACTATGGTCTCCCAGCGCCGGCGCTGTTCCGCATCGGGCGGAGGAATAGAGATGCGAACCCATTTCATCCCATCGCTGAGAAGCGGGACTGACTTATCGCTCACGAGTTCTCCTCTGTTTTTTCGGCAACGATTTCAGCCGCTCTTTGCTGCCTCGCGTCGGCCGACCCTCGATACCTGGCAAACCACTCGCGCCGGAACTGGTCACGCTCAGCGTCAGACAGATTTACCTGGGGCTCGAGCTTTTCCTGTTCGCTCACGCCACCCTCCCGATCTTCATCTGCGTCCAGTCGTACGGAAACTCCTTGCCACAATCGAGACAGACCACATAGGTGCCGCGCGCCTCGCCTGCGGTAATCGGAAACGTCAGGTGCACGTGTCTGCAGCCGAAGAGAATTTCGTAAAGCTTTCCCATCAAGGCGTCACCTTTTTTCCCCATCGAACCTCGCGGTACTTGACAGTCATCGGTTCCAAACATTCTTGTGCCGCTTCTTCCGTTGCGTGCTTGTGACCGCAATTGCCAATCAACTTTGTGGATGTCACCTGCCAGTAATCCTCGACTGGCTTCCACCCCTTCGGAAACATGTGGTCCGGGTCAACATACCCAGGTATCTTCATGCACTGGGTGACATGCGACACGCGAACTGGATATCCACCTCTCATTGCGCTTCGTCCTGCAGCAATATCCAGTCCGCCGCCTTCACCTGGCCACTCTGCGGATACTCGATCATCCCCGCCGATCGCAGTGACCCGAGATTGTTCTGATAGCCGCTCGAGGTCGACGAAACCCCCGCGCGCTCAGCCAAGACAGTTTTGTCCAGGGGTCTCGGATACTCTTCTGCCAACACATCGAGCAGCTTGGCTTGTGAGGAGTTCACAATCTGCTTGCAGTGTTCCAGCATCTCCTCAGCCGTCGTCGGAGCATCGATCTCCGGAGCCGTCGAGCTGCCTTTCTCGGTCAACGTCACCAGTCCGAACGATGGGTAATCGATATATCCGTTGCTGCGCAAAAATCCGAGATTGTTCTGGTAGCCGCTCGACGTGTTTGAGACCGAGGCTAGCGCCGCAACCCATTTCCTCGGCACCTGCTTGCGTCCGATCGCCTCAAATCGCGCCAGCGCCTCCAGAATGCGCAAATGCGCGCTGCTCAGGTTCTGGTGGCCATTGTTCGCCGCCACCGCCCGCATCGCAATTTCATTGACCAACTTAGTGTTATGCGGCCGGCTGGAAATGTACTCCGAGGCCACCTTCGCGTGCGGCTTCTCAACCGATTGCACTGTGACGTCGGCCGAGACTTCGCTAACCGGCAACGGCGGAGTGAACGATACCTTATCCAGGCTGGCGTTGATGGCCGCAAATATTCCCTTACGCTCGGCATTCAATTCGCGCTCGTAATTCCGCCACGCTTTGGTCCAATGCAGATCCCGCTCTTTCAGCGCTCCGCGAACTGCCTTCTCCACTGCGGCCTTCACGCGCTCCGGACTGACGCCCGTGGCCGGCAGCGCAGCATTATCCGGCGCTACGGGCTTTGCACGCTCGGCCGCTGCCAGCTTTGCGTTGGTCGTGCGCAGCTCGCGCTTCAACTCCTCAATCGTGTGCGCCTTCTGCTCTGCCGCCTGGGGGAGATCCGCGAGCTGGGGGAGTAACCCGCGAATCTTCTCCGTCGGCGGCGGTGGCTCGGCCGCATGCTTCGCCGATCCTGCTTGCGGATGCGGAGTCTCCACCTGGCCAACTTTGAAAAGCAAACGATCTTTGGTGATTGCCCTGCCGAAGGCGAAGAACATCCCGGGCTCCATCGTCTTCAGCTCTTGCGATACCGCGCGCTTTTCCTCCGGAGCCACACTCAACAGATCGAGCGCGCGCTTGATGTCCACATCCTCAAAGGTCCCGCCTACCAGGCGATTGAGGAGCATTGCCGTAGCGTCCTTGTTAACCTTCGCCAGGCGTTGTGTTGCCCACACTGCGCAGAATCCACGCTTACGGCCGCGCGTCGTGAGTGAGACCATCGCTTCTTCCGCTACGCTGTCGCCGTCTTGTGGGCAGAACAGTTGTGCTTCGTCAACGATAACCACGCACGGATGCCAGAGCTTTTTCGGGGCATTCACCATCGATTCCAAAAACTCTTTCACCCACTGGTGACGAGCCGATGGCTTCATCTCGTACAAGTCACACACGGCCGAAGCCTTTAGCTCCAGGAGCTTTTCCGCGAGCAGCCCTGCCGAGCGCACATCCGCTGGAGTCTCTCCGCCGGCGCCGACCAGGACAAAATCGTATTTCTTCCGCAACGTGGCAAACTCGCCCTCGGGGTCGATGACGATTACCTGGACGTGACCGTAGAGCCGCTCAATCAACTTCCGCAGTAGCCAGCTTTTTCCCGCGCCGGAGTTCGCCTGAATCAGGAGACGCGTAACCAGCAGCGTGTCCAGATCGAACCCCACGCCTTTGCCGCCCGCTTCTCCGATCGTGATCTTCATCGGCTTTTGTCCATCAAGTCCTCGACCCGCACATGGAGATTGCTAATCTCGTCTATCGCGTCAATCCGGTCCGCCACAATCTCGCAGGAAAGGGCTTCGCGCTTACTGATTTCAACCGGAATGCGCTGTGTGCGCCCTTGAAACCGCGCGATGAGATCCTCTTCCGCATTGCGCAAGGCTGAGCTGCATGCAGCCTCAAGATTCGACGCGAGGATATAGAGCTCTTTCTGCACCCGCGTTTTCTCTCGCCCTGCAAAAGCATCAGATCCCTCAACTAGGACAGCCACCTTGTAGAGCTTCACCGCGCCAATCGCAATATTCATTTCGCGTCCTTCGGTAGCGGCCCCAGTCCCTCATTCGCACGGATGGCATCTATTTGCTCCGAGGAAGGTGGTCTCCTGTGTGTGAAAACGGCATCGATATCGCTCTTGGCGCTCAGCGCCTGATCGCGCAGCGCGTCGATCGCAGCGGTAGCCTGCGATATGTCCGCTTCGAATTTCACTGTCACCGTTCCCACACTGCCAGCTGACTTCGCGGTGTTCTCGCGCAACTGATTCATCCAGCGCGTCGTCATCCAGAAGAGAGCTATGCCGCCGAGC
The DNA here is from genome assembly GCA_903832295.1 of uncultured Acidobacteriota bacterium. GTDB lineage: Bacteria > Acidobacteriota > Terriglobia > Terriglobales > Acidobacteriaceae > TOLSYN. The sequence continues at coordinate 41,228 of CAILAZ010000268.1, read as the reverse complement.
GCAAACATTGCCACCCCAATGAATTCGCGCCGTCCCACACTCATCCCAGTCAGGAATGCGTACACAACCGCCCAGATCCACCGCGTCCGCTTCAATATCTCCCTCATCGCGCTTTTACCTCTTGGCTTTCCGCCACCAGCGCCGGTGCTAGCGTGTAAACCACGCCGCAGTACGTGAACTTAACCGGATTGAAGGTCTTGACGTCTTTCTTGCCTGCCAGCGACTCGGAGAGTAACTTCAGTGCGAAGGCGTTGATCCCGGCATCGATCAGGAACTGTGTCGTTATCTCCGGTGCCGAGGCCACTGTTCTTCTCAAGCCTTCCAACTCCTGTTTCAGCGCGCTCATCGGATGGTCCGGACACTGCTCAACGTGCTCCTTGAGGACTTCCGCCATCGAGGCTGGAACTTTGTCTTTAGGCCCGTAACGGTGACCGCAATAGACGCAATTGATGTACATCCCTGATTGGAGATCATCGACCCAGCGTTGATACTGGGCGACCGAAGCCCTCCGATACGCTCGCAGCATCGCCTCCAACTTCTTCGCCCATGTGGGCTCGCACTGCGTGCCAAATCCCTCGAACTCGGACTCCAGAAACTTTCTCTCTCGCGTCGCCATATTTTCCTTCGTACAGTTTGGGGAACGGCACCGGATCCCCCGGGCCGCTCCCGAATTCGCTCTGCCTATGTTGCCGAGGGCGTGCTGCCGGTCGGTGCGGGCGGCGCTAATGTCGCGTCTTCCGTGGAGATCGCGGAGTTCAGCGATGTGAGCGCTGTCAAAATCGTGTTGTTCTTGGCAACCACGTCGTCCAGTTGGGCCTGCGTAACCGGGCCTGTCTGCGTCTTGAGCGCCGCGATCGCGTTATTTGTGTCGGTCACCAGTTGGGTGATGTTCGTGGTGGATTGCTGTACCGCCGTCTGGATGGCGGCAACTGTGTTCTGCAGGTCCTGCACTGATGCCATAAGACTCCCTTGTCCGTGGATGATCGTTTTCAGTTGCGCCTGGATATCTCCAAGCTGTTGTGGATGGCTCATCGCTGTCCTCTCTGTAACGCTTTGGGAGCGGCTCCAGTGCTCAAACTTTTACCGCTCCCGCCGCGTTTCGGGCGTTCAACCCCCTTCCGTCGGATTTAGTGCCACACCACTGTTAAGCCACGCCCAGTGAGCCCTCAGCCGGCAGCGCGGATTTATCGCGCGTTACCCGGCTGATGGCGACTCGCGGCGCGGGGAACCAAATCAGCCACCACTTTGCGATCCATCCCAGCATCTGCGGAATCCTCAATGTGATAATCTGTGGTTCGACTGTTTCGTTAAGTGCTTCTGGCCGGCGGCGAGCTCTAACTCGCTGCCGGTAGTGTCTAGGGACGCGAAACTCTCCCATCCCCTGCCATTGTTCGCCTTGCAGCATTTCTCCTCCTTGGTTTGTGTTCAACATCAAAACTTGTCGGCTCCTCGCGCGGCCCGGGCTCATCGAACGTGGGCATGCGGTACTTTGGGTCCACAATCTCGCGAAGGTTGACCATGGCGTCAGCGGTCATGTTGTTCAGACACTCTTTCGCGGCGGCTAGCAAGAGCGGAGCTCCGATCGGACAGAGATCAAATGGGTGCTTCTCACACTGCTCGCAAGCATCGAGATGAGCGTGAAAGCTATCGACTGCGCTGTTATCCATTTACTTTGCCCCCCCGCAATTGTTGGTCCAACTCAATCCGCTTCATCACCGTGATCCGCATCCTGCCGATGCCACCGCACTCTTCGCATCGGCGCACCTTGTAAACCGCATCCGGGTCGGGCTGGAGACCAGTCTTTTCGCACGCCGGGCAGTGATACAAAAAGCGCTTGTGGTTCACGCGGCCTCCTGCTCAACAAAGGTCACCCGCTCTCCAGTCGCCTCGGTATACACATCAATCGGAAACACCGCGGAGCCATTCCACATGGTGATCATCATCAGCGCCGCGTCGCGCGCCGACGTCGACCGCATGCGCTCGATCTTCCCGGCGTCGACCAGGTAATTCAATTGCCACGCTCGCGCATCTGCTTCGCCGCGAAGGGATTCTGCACCACTGCATCCAACTTGTTCGCAGCCGCCGCAGCCTCGGTAATCTCGAAGCCGCAAGGGTTGCACGCAATCGTCATGCTCATAGTGGCGAGCTGCTGCTGGCCAACGGGACTAACCTGTACTTCCGCGCCGCAGAACTCGCAGAAATAACCGCCCACATTCCCTGGCTTTAATCCTTGGCCTGCATCGTTCACACCGCGGCATACCATCAGTATTCTGCTCACAGCAGTTCCTTTCCGCGAATCAGGTACGCGCTCAAGGCATTGCGCGAGATCCCAAGGCGCGCGGCCGCATGCTTCTTCACGCCCTTGGCTTCCGCCAGTGCCGTCTGAATCAACTCCCACCGGTAGAGCGCGACGCTCTGCAAATAGTTGAAGTTCTCCTTCAACGTCTTCGACGCTGAGTAGCGCATCGCATCCGAGGTCTCGAGACTAGGCTTCCGGCTCACGCAGAATGGAGCTGGCGGGTTCTTCGTCGGCGGCTTTACCGCCGCACCGTTTGACTTAATACTTTTCGCGGCGGCCGCGCGAACAGCATCTCCCTTTGGAGCCCACCTGGCGGACTGGGCTACTGCCTTCGAGACCAGCGTTGACTGCGTGCTCACGATTGGCCTCCCGAGGTCGCGAACGGATGTGACGCATGTTTGCATTCGCACCAATCGTCTTCGTGGCCTACGTTCTCGCACATCACGTGCCAGCCATCCCTGCACGCAGCGCAAAGAGTCAATGGCTCTTCAGCTAGCCGTTCCTCCGGAGGATCGGGCTCAAGGCAACGGAACTCGGCCCGAGGCGAGAGATACAACTTGAGCTCGCCGGCAGAAGCCACGAACGAACGAATACGGCCGCGCGTAAGAATCACCACCGCTTCCGCCCCATGCGACCTGGTCGCCGCCTGAAAGTCGGTGACTCTGACCGGCACGCCTTTCATCTCAGTCAACGGAACCTTGTGATCGCCTGAGGCCGCTTTGCTTTTATCCTTGCCGCGCAGAATGGAGATCTTCATAGCGCACCTGTGCTTTGGCGAGGCGTGAAGCCGCGGCGCTTGCCTTCTTCCAGAAGTTCATTGCAGCGCTCGACGTTGATCCGCGGGTCGGTGATGATCCCATACAGAAACGCATCATGGATTAAGCGGCACTTGTTCGCGACGTTCACGGCGTCCTGCCACTCTTCGGGGGATTTCGGAGATCGCTTCATGCCGCACCACCTGAGATTTGGCCTTTGAACGATTCGATGAACCGTTCAAAGGTCTTCGGTTCTGGAATGCATTCATCTTCGCAACCGAGCAAATAAGCTTCGTACAATTCGCGCTCAACTTCCGACATGATGGCATTCGCCGCCTTCAAGTGCTTCTCGCGTGAGATCGTGTACAGGCATTCCGGCACCGCGTGCGGCAACGGCTGTGCTGGGCATCCTGGGCAATCACCGTCGTGAATGATCTGTGCGATTACTACGGCGGTGATCATGCGGCACCGTCCGTGGCGCGCGGGGTAAGAGCGTCACACTCGGGTGCTGGCTTGGCCGCCCGATGCAAGTTGTATCGCGTTTTGGCTTCGAGAAAAACGTGCAGATGACCTTCATAATGGCGGACGCTGTCCATCTGGCCGAGGATCTCTATGATCACTTCGCCCGGATGCGCTGGTATCGCCCAAGAGCGTCCCATCGAAATGTTTACGACCGTGGCTTCAAACTGGCAACAGCAGTCGAACGTCAGCTCGCCGGTCGCCTCTTTCGTGATCCTGTCGATGATGACGTTCATGCTGCACCGCCGGGAACGATAACTGGCTCGACGTGCGACAGCGCGACGCATCCGCTCACGTCGTAGAGCCAAACTACCGGCGTGTGGCCACCGAGCAAGATGGCCTCAGAGAGCGTGGTGCTGATTTTGCCGATTCCTTCGCGCATCCCCATCCAATAACGGACGTGGGTGCCGACCGGAAAGCGCCTATTCCACTTCACGACGAGTTCAGCGGGAGAAAGTGTTGACCTTGCGATGTTCATGCGGCAACGCCATCAGTGAAAACCGTGACCTTAACGTCAATAAAGCAGGAATCAATTTCGAGAGTTTCTTTAATATCCTGGAGGCAACGCTCTACCGTTCTCTCTGGAAACAAGTCCCCAACGTTTGCGTCCGAGATCTCGACGAGGAATTTCATGCCGACACCTCGGCGTTCTCGATCAAAGGCCAAAGGGTTACGCGGTCACCCCAGTCCAACTGGTGAGGAATCGTCTCGCGAGCGATCCAGCGCACCTCCGGTTGCATGGCAAGCACGGCGTGACGCATGCAGCACAGCGCTTCCTTGCGTCCGGCGTTGTCGCTGAAGGTGTACAGTTCGAGGGCGTGCACGAAGGTTTTGAAGGCCGCGTAATCCTGCCCCGTGAATGGGGCCAGAACGTGCTTGCCTTTGACTTCCTGAATCCATTTGGACGCGGCCTGGCAGACCGGCTTCGGGGCGCTCATCGCACACCTTCTTTTGCCAGGGCCATCCCAATCTCAATACCGAGCGTGACTGCCGCTCCAATCGCGGCCTCCCGGTTTGCATGGCCAGCGCGGCCTTTGGTGTGTACCTTCTCCAAAAGCGTGGCTGAGTAGGCTACAAATTCGCCGGATCGTCCGCACGCGTTCCAGAGGACCTCGTCTCGGTCCAGCTCAAGGCGGCGTTTTTCCCTGATGGTGCGATCGATCAATTCCGGTGTGGGGACGGGCAGGTTCTCTGTCATCGCGCACCCCACATACTTCTAGCCAAAAGCGAGATCGCGACCGTAAGGGCAAGGATCACCATCAGGCCGATCGCATTGGCCAGGCCAGCCATGCCTGGATTGATCGCCGGAATGTTAGCTGTGGACTTTGGGGCGGGAGGTTCCAGCGTGGGGCGGCTCATCGAGCACCTTCCGCTTGCGCGATTGTCTGCGCCGCCACCAGGTCGAAGGTCATAACCTTGATGCGCAGCGCGGCATCGAGGTCGAGAGCCAGAACCAGGGCATTTACTTCCCGGGCGTGGATCGCCACGTCATACAACTCGAACGCGGCGGCGTGGAGACTCTGGACGGTAGGACGTTTGTGTGGAGTGACCGGACTGGAGCTGGGACTTTGCTCCTGCGCGATTTCGAGGCGAGGCGTTGCATCTTGCTTGAGCACTGGATTCTTCTCCCAATCCAGTGCTGAAACCGAAAAATATGTAAGAGGTCCTTTGTAACTATGGTAGGAGCGGCAGGACTCGAACCTGCGACCCTCTGCTTAGAAGGCAGATGCTCTATCCAACTGAGCTACGCTCCCACATGATTTTGAGCTGGCGCTCTCCATCATTTTATCCGACTTCTCAGCCTTTCGCCCGTTCTTCCTCAAGTCGCGTTTCCCGCAGACACTTCCCGGCAACTTCCAGCGCCCTCGTCCAGCGCTCTGCCGCCTCCTCTGCCGTCCTGCCAAACCCGCTGAGGAACAACGTCAGGCAGCATCCCGCATCGGACTCCTCCATCGCTTCGCCTTCCGTCGCATTGCAATGAAGTGCATTGCGATGGAAATAGCATCGCCGCACCACGATCTCTGCCGATGCCTCCAACTCCTCGTCCTCTTCCATCTGCCTCGCGATCCTGCGCGCCGCGTTCTCGTGTACCGTCAGGCTCTCGCGCAGCCGCTCAGCCTCTCCGGCCAGCACCACGTCCACATAGCAGCCCTGCACAAATGCCGCGCCGTACAGATTCTCTCCGGCCTCTGCGCGCTCTGCCCAGACATCGCACTTCGCCGTCATCCACGCGCTCGTCTCCGCGTTGATCTCGGTCAGCAACCGTCTCAGGGCAGGGAACTGCCTTGCCTCCGCAATCTGCTCAACCGCCGCTGTATTGCCGCGCAGCTCCACATATTGCAGCCGTCCTTCGGCGTCCCTCCACGGAAGCTCCAGCGCCGCTGCCTCTCCGCCGAACTCCACGCTGAAATCGGCGTCCACTCAGCGGGCTCCCTTTGCGCGCGCTTCCACCTTGCTCAGGAACTCCACGATCTTCCGCTCCGCCCAGCGTCCGTCGTCGTTGCCCTTTGCCTCGCCGATGAATGCGCAATGTCCGCCGTGCTTCGTGTGCAGAAATGTAATCTGCCGATTCTCCCGCAGCTTCCGCTGGCTCTCCTCGGAGATCACCACGAACGGATCATCCTCCGCGTGAATCACCAGCGCCGGAATCGCGATCTTGTCCAGCACGTGCGACGAGCTCGCCTTGTCGTAGTAATCCTCCGCGCCGTCAAATCCCATGTAGCGAGCCGTCACGTGCTCATCAAAGTCCCGCACCGAGTGCACTTCTTCCAGCAGCCACGTATCGTACCGTCCCGGCCACAGTTCCGCCTTCCGGCGGAAGCTCTTGCGCAGAGCCCTCAGGAACCACCACTCGTAGATCGAATACGCAGCCGCATGAATCCGGTCGGAAGAAAGCGACAGGTCGCATGCCGGAGAAACCGTCGCCGCCCCAATCAGCTCCGGAGGCGCTTTCGTACCCCACCGTCCCACCGCCCGCAGCACCTGGTTGCCGCCCATGGAGAACCCTGCCAGCGCCACCCGTTTCAGCCCATCCCGGGCAATCATCTCCTCCACCAGCTTCTCCACGTCCTGCGAGAGCCCGGAGTGATACAGCGTTGCGGACAGGTGTTCCGTCCCCCCGCAGCCGCGGATATTCATCCGCACCACGTTCCATCCCTGCGCCCATGCCCGGCTCCCGGTGCCAACCACATACTGCGAATTGCTCGAGCCTTCCAGCCCGTGCACAATCATCAGCGTCAGCCGCTTCTGCCGCTCTGCCTGCCAGTGGCAGTGGCACATGATCTGCACGTCTTCTTCAATCTGGAAGAGCCGTTCTTCCGGCGCGGGCAGTCCGTTCGCCCGCCGCATGAAGTTTCCGGCTATGGTCTGTGCGTTGCCTCCGCGCAAAAAGCGGCGCGGCACAAAGTCATTCTCTATTTGCAGCTCTGTCGGCTCTAGAATCGGTTCCGTGCTCGGCATGGTCTCTGTGCGGGCGCAACTTCCCCGTATAATGAATGTATCAGTTTCAATGTGCCCGGCAGCTTGCTCCCGCGCCCATTCCTCTGGAGGTTCTGATGCCGATTTTCGAGTACGTCTGCAAGGGTTGCGGCCACAAGTTTGAAGCCATCGTGTACGGTTCCAGCAAGTCTGAGTGCCCCTCCTGCAAGAGCGCCGAACTCGAACAGCAGCTCTCCACCTTCGCCGCCCATGGCACGGACAAGTCCACCGGCTCCGCTCCCAAGATGCCATGCGGCATGCCCGCCGGCTCCTGCGGTGGCGGTGGCTGCGGAATGAACTAATCGGCTGGCGCAAAGAGATTTCTCCTCAGTGACCGTCTGGGAGTTTTGATCCCCAACTCGCCTGATTTCCGTTCTCAGCCCGCTGCCGCTCTGTTAGTTTTACCCTCATGCCTCACAACAATGACGCGCAGTCTCTGCCGCAGTTCCAAACGGCTGAGTTCCATGAGCCCCCGCCCGCCGGAGACGCCTGCTGCGTCTGCCGCCAGCCCATCGTTGGCTCCTACTACCGTCTCAACGGCTCCATGGCCTGTCCTGCCTGCTCCCAGCGCATTCAGTCCCAGCGCCCCGTGGACACCCACGCCGCCTTCTCCCGCGCCATCCTCTTCGGCCTCGGCGGCGCGCTCCTCGGACTCATCCTCTACTCCGCCGTCGGCATCCTCCTCCACATTGAGATCGGCTACGTCTCCCTCGCCGTCGGCTACCTCGTCGCCAGGGCAATGATGATGGGTTCCGGCAACATCGGCGGACGCCGCTATCAGTATCTTGCCGTCGCCCTCACCTACGCCGCCGTCTCGCTCTCCGCTATCCCCATGGGAATCGCCAGCTACGTGCAGCACCGGCCCTCCAACGCGCAGGTCGAAAAAAGCAAAGCTCCCGCCTCTCCGCAGGACGCATCGAACTCCGCCGACGCCCCGGAATCCTCAACCCCTTCCCTTGGTAAGGTTCTCGGCATCCTGCTCCTCTACGGCCTTGCCTCGCCCTTCCTCGAACTTTCGGGCAACTTCGTCTCCGGCGCGCTCGGACTTGTTATCCTCCTTGTAGGGACACGTATCGCCTGGCGCATGACCTCTGGTCCGCCCCGGCTCACTGTCGAAGGCCCCTACTAAGGACCCATTTGCCTCTGAACTGCACCCGCTGTCTCGCCCCGCTGTCGCCGGATGCCATCGTCTGCCCGCAGTGCCGCGCCCTCGTCCACGCCGACGAACTCGACGCCCTCCGCACCCAGGCCGTCACCTTTGAGCATCAGCACGATCTCGTCAACGCCCGCCAGGCCTGGCTCGCCGCCCTGCAACTCGTCCCGCCCGCCTCCAAGCAGGCCGAGTGGATCGAGCAGCACCTGCGCGACCTCGCCAGCCCCCCCGCCGCCGCCGCCAAATCGCAGCATCCCTGGGCCAGGCGACTCGGCCCCCTCGCGCCTCTCGCTCTCGTCCTTGCCAAGGCCAAGACCTTCCTCTTCGCCATCTTCAAGTTCAAATTCCTCTTCAGCTTCGTCGCCTTCCTCGGAATCTACTGGGCCGCCTTCGGAGCCTGGTTCGGCATCGGCTTCGCCCTCATGATCCTCATTCACGAGATGGGACACTTCGCCGAGGTCAAGCGCCGCGGCCTTCCCGCCGAAATGCCCGTCTTCCTCCCCGGCCTCGGAGCCTACGTCAAGTGGCAGGCTCTCGGAGTCTCCACCGAGGTTCGTTCCTTCGTCTCCCTTGCCGGCCCCGCCGCCGGACTCCTCGCCGCTCTCGTCGCCGCCTTCCTCTTCTGGCGCACCGGCAACCCCATCTGGGGAGCCCTCGCCCACACCGGAGCCTGGCTCAACCTCCTCAACCTCATCCCCGTCTGGATTCTCGATGGTGCCGGAGCTGTCCTCCCCATTGACCGCATGGGCCGCATCAGTCTCCTCGTCTTCAGCCTCGCCCTCTTCTGGTGGACCGGCGAAGCCACTCTTCTTTTCCTCGCCGCCGGATTTGCCTGGCAGCTCTACCGCAAGCCCATTCCACAGGATGGCTCCATCGCCGTGCAGCTCTACTTCGCCGCCCTTCTCGCCATCCTTGCCTACCTCCTCCACGCCACTCCCGTCATGCGCGGGTAGCCCCCGGCGTTACAATGGGGCAGACAAGGAACCTCGAAGCCCATGATGAAATTCACTCGACTCAACGCCGTCAGGCTCATCTTCATGACCCTGATCGTTTCTGGAGCTATTGTGATCTGTTCCCCCGATCCCGCCCTCGCCGCGGCCGCAGAATTCGGCCCCTCCAATCCGTTCTACGCACCCAGCACCCTGCCCTTCAAAGCACCGCCCTTTGACAAGATCAAGGACGCCGACTACCAGCCCGCCATCGAGGCCGGAATCGTCCAGCACGGCGCGGAAATCACCGCCATCGCTGACAATCCCGAGCCCCCCACTTTTGAAAACACCATCGTTGCCATGGAGAAGAGCGGACAGCTTCTAGATCGTGTCCTCGCCGCCTTCAGCGGCGTCACCGGTGCCAATACCAATGACACCCTCCAGCACGTAAAAACCGTCGAAGCTCCCAAGCTCGCCGCTCACAGCGACTCCATTCACCTCAACGCCAAACTCTTTGCGCGCGTCTCGGCCATCTACAATCAGCGCGCCGCCCTCAAGCTCGACCCCGAATCGCTCCGCCTCGTCGAGCGCGTCTATGACCAGTTTGTGCACGCCGGAGCCGGGCTCTCTGAACCCGACAAGGCCCAGCTCCGCAAATTGAATGAGGAACTTTCCTCGCTCTCCAACGCTTTCGGCAACAAGCTCCTCGCCGCCACCAAGGCCGGAGCCTACGTCGCCCCCAACAAGCTCGCACTCGCCGGACTCTCCGACGCCCGCATCGCCGCTGCCGCACAGGCCGCCAAGAGCCGCCAGGTCGAAGGCTTCCTCATCCCGCTCCAGAACACCACCCAGCAGCCCGACCTTGCCCTGCTCACGGACCGTGTAACCCGCCAGGCCATCTTCGAGCATTCATGGAATCGCACCGAGCGTGGCGACGCCAATGACACCCGTGACACCATCGCCCGCATCGCCCAGCTTCGCGCCCAGAAGGCCAAGCTCCTCGGCTACCCCAGCTTTGCCGCCTGGAAGCTCGAAGACCAGATGGCCAAGACCCCCGAAGCTGCTCTCAAGTTCATGGACGCCATCGTCCCCGCCGCCACCGCCAAAGCCGCCCAGGAAGCCCATGACATTCAGCAGGTCATCGATGCCGAAAAAGGCGGATTCCAGGTGCAGCCGTGGGACTGGGATTTCTACTCCGAAAAAGTTCGCAAGGCCCGTTACGATCTTGACGATGCCCAGGTCAAGCCCTACTTCGAACTCAACAACGTCCTCCAGAACGGAGTCTTCTACGCCGCCACTCAGCTCTACGGCATCACCTTCAAGGAGCGGCATGACATTCCCGTGTATCATCCCGACGTTCGCGTCTTTGAAGTCTTCAACGCCGATGGCAGCCACCTTGCCATCTTCTACTGCGACTACTTCAAGCGTGACAACAAGAACGGCGGCGCATGGATGTCCGAGTTTGTCGGCCAGTCCCGCCTTCTCGGCACCACACCCGTTGCCTACAACGTAGCCAACCTCCCCAAGCCTGCCGAAGGCGAGCCCGCCCTCATCAGCTTCAGTGATGTCGTCACCATGTTCCACGAGTTCGGACACGCCCTCCACGGCATCTTCTCTGACGCGAATTACCCCACCCTCGCTGGCACCGCCACCGCCCGTGACTTCGTCGAGTTCCCCTCGCAGTTCAACGAGCACTGGGCGCTCCAGCCCGCCGTCTTTGCCCACTACGCCCGCCACTACAAAACCGGAGCCCTCATGCCCCCCGAACTTGTCGCACGCATCCGCAAGGCTGCCACCTTCAACAAGGGATATGACATGACCGAGCTCCTCGCCGCCGCCGAGCTCGACATGCAGTGGCACTTCCTCACCCCGGACGCGCCCCTCCAGAACCCTGACGACTTCGAGAAGCAGGCCCTCGCCAAGACGCACCTCAATCTCAGCTACGTTCCCTCCCGCTACCGCACCAGCTACTTCAACCACATCTGGCAGAGCGGATACAGCGCCGGTTACTACGCTTATCTCTGGACCCAGATGCTCTCCGACGATGCCTACCAGTGGTTTGAGGAAAATGGCGGACTCACCCGCGCCAACGGCGATCGCCTGCGCAAAATGGTCCTCTCCCAGGGCAACACCCAGGATCTCGCAAGAATGTACGAATCCTGGCGCGGCGCTCCTCCCAACAGCAAGGCCATGTTGAAGCACCGCGGCCTTGAGGGTACCGACGCAAAATAGGCGGTCCTTCCGCAAACACCAAAGAGCCTGCGGCAGCCGCAGGCTCTTTGCAGTTTCTCTTCGCGCTTACCGCAATTTTGCCAGTCTTATTTCTTCTGCAATCCACAGGTCATCCGGATGTCGCGCCTGCGCTTTCTCCCAGGCGTTCACCGCCCCATCGCGGTTGCCCTGCTGCATGCGTGCCTGTCCCAGCCAGTAGTTGTATTCCGCGCGGCTGTCGAACTTCACCCAGCGCTGAACCCGCCCTTCCCAGTGCGGTGTCTCTTCCGGAGCGTACTGCGCCAGCACCGCCGCCTTGGCTTCCGCAAGCTGCCATTGCCCGGAGTTCAACGCGCAGAACACCAGCAGCCGTTCCCACTCCACCCATGTCAAGTCCGGCGGCCCCGTCGTCCGGATCGCCTGGTTCAGCAGCTTCGACGCCTTTGCCCACTGCCCGGCGCGTGCAGCCGTCTCGGCCTGCTTCCGCAAAACAATTCGCAGGAACTCCCCTGCATCGTTCTTGCTCTCGCCCGTTGCCGCCTTTCGGAACTGCACGGCCGCTTCCGCATATCTCTGGTGATTTGCCAGCAGGAAGCCATAATTGATTTCTGCCACCGCTTCGCCAGGATTCGCTTCCACGTAGCGCGCATACAGGGCCAGCGCCTTATCGGAGTCCCCGTTTACCTTCATCAGCAGCGTGCCCAGGTCGATCTGCGCCGCGCTCTTCACGCTGTGGTCGGCAACCTCCGCGTCGGAGTATTCAATCACGTGCTGGAGGTAGGATTTCGCTTTCTCCACGTCCTCGCCTGTGGCATTCTGCGCATACGCCAGCGCCACCCCGCAATTGACCAGCGCGTCCGTATCGTCGTCAAACCAATTTGAGTCCGGCTGGTTCTTGCACTCCCCAGCCGCGGCAGCGAGATCGCCGTTCTTGATCGCAGCCCCGGCAAGGCGCTCAGGATAGTAAACGTAGTAGGAGTTTTGGTAGAGATCTACAAACCGGTTTTGCGCCTCCGGGTCTGAGAAAATCAGGTCAATCGCCTCTGAGGGCCTTTTCAGCTGCCCCAGCCCCTCCGCCCGGTAAACCCTGGACACGGGGTAGGTGCTGATCGTACTCAGCGAAGACACCGCCGTGCCCCAGTCCCCCTGCTTCGCCGCTTTCACCCCAATTTCCAGCTGCACTTGAACCGAGGACTTCGGCCACGCAAGGTAGCCCACAAACAGCACCGCAATCGCAATCAAAGCAAATACCAGCGGGAGCTTCCGCCCCTTGCGCTCTGGTTTTTCGGCAGCAGGCTCCGCACTCTCAGCCACGTAAATCGGAGTCAGTGCATTGACCTTGCCTTCTTCATCGAATTCATCCGGACTGATCGGCATCCTGGCGCCTCGTCAGAATTCTCTCTACCCTCACTGGCCCGGCGCGTGCGCAAGCCTGCACCCCTGCGCCAGCAACACACCGTCGAACTCCGCAGCCACCGGTTCCGACGGATCCGGCCCCATCGCGCAAACCTCTTCCGGTTTCCGCTTGTCGATTCCCGCAAGCTCCTTTGCCGCCGGGGCCTTCTTTTGAACGTCCGCTTGCAGCCGTGCGCTCAGCGTGCGCAGCGCCAGCAGGTGCATCTCCGTTAACGTCCCCAGTTGGCGCACCCGCGCCGAAAAAACCGGAAAATCAATCGCTGCTTCGTTCACCGTGTAAAAAGTTGCGCGCACTTCATCCAGCGTGAGCTTGCCAACCAGTTCAAGTTCCGGATCGGGGATGAACAAGCCCAGCAGCTCGGAACCCGCCTTCCACGTGGCGCTCTCCTTGTTTGGCCCCATGTCGTGGAGATCCCAGATCGACTTCGCCTTACCCAGCCTGTCCAGAACTTTCATCCCCGCTTCCGCGGTCTCTTGCTTCCCGCCCGTTGACGCCACCTTGCGGATCGCCTCGAAGAAGTACGGGTCTCCCACTCCCGCCCCCTTCAGCCGCCCAATCAGCCGTTCTGCAGTCTTCGGATCCAGGGCCGCCGTCTTCAGGGCCCCTGCCCGCAGCGCCGCTTTGATGCGGGAACTGGCCGCGCTCATGGCAGCATCCCGGAACGCGGCGTCCACCTGCTCCATTCTCTCTGCGTCCGCGTCCTCCAGCCATTTTGACCATGACTCGAACTCCTCGGAATCATGATGGATGCCGAGGCTTCGAATCGCCTGTTGATCTCTCTGCACAACCTTGGCCAGCCCTTCCACGCGCTGCCTCAGCTTTGCCACCACCGCGCCGTTATATTTCTCTGCTTCCTCGTTGTAGTGCCCCAGCTTCTCGTTGATGTCGGAAAACGACGCCCGGCAGGCAGTGCTGTCGGCCTTGCCATCGCATTGCGTTCTGAATCTCGAGTAGGCGTTGCACAGCGTGCGTCCCTGCGCAACTGCCTTCGCATGCATCGACTCCAGTTCCATCCGGTCCTTGCTCTCAAGCGTGTTCGGAAGCGGGCGCAGCATGCGCATTTCAGCCAGCAGCGGCGATCCCAGCATCGTCATCAAAGCCGCGAACAACAGTATTCTGCTCTTCATCGTCGTCCTCGTTAGTGGCTGGCAGGTGTGGGCGCAACGCCGTTCAGCAGATTCGCCGGAAATGTAGCCTTCAGCTCATACGCCGCCCATATCCGCGCCTGGTCCTTGGTCGCGTAGTCTCTCAGCCGCTGCTGGAGTTCCTGCGCGTCCGCATGGTTTGCCTCGGCCTTCCTCAGTTCTTCACGCGCCGTATCCGCGCTCTCCGTCAGCTTCTTCAGATTCTCCGTGCGCGTCTCCGTGGCCTTTACATACGCCGCGGACTTCGTCGCTGGCTCCGGAACCTTGGCTGCCGGAGCCGGGGTCACTGGCGCGCAGCCCGTGTCATAGCAGGAGCCCCGGATATCCACGCTGCCCGACTTCGAGTGCACGTTGTTGAGCTGTTGATACGCGGGCCCAAGCGTTGGCTTCCACGACGAGCGCGCCGAGTCGATTTCAAAATCAATCCGCGCCGCCTCATTCTCAAAATCCTGGCCCCGGCTCGTCAGCTCGTTCTGCTTCTTTTCGCGCGCTGCCTTCGCCGCCTCCCATTGCCTCCGCTTTTCCCCGCTCCGCGTCCGCGCCCCTTCCGCCTTCTCCTGGAGTGACCTCAGCAGGTTCGCCAGTGATTCAAGCTTGGGGATCAGCGCTCCCGTCTGGCTTTCAAAGGAGCGCGCCTTCTGCTCGCACGGACTCATCTGGTCCTGCGGACACATGAACCCGCACTGCTCTGACCCGTGCATGCTCCCGCCCAGCTGGGAGCAGATTCGCGTTACCTGCTGTGCAATGGATTGCGCCGTGGACTTCGCGTCCTCTGCCTCTCTCCCAAGCGCGGCATCCTTGGCGTCCGCGTCTGCCTTCGCCGCCTCGTATTCCCTCTCCCGGCTGTCCACCTCGCTCTGCATTGCATCCACCTGGCTGTCCAGTGCTTCCAGCGTGGAGGCTTTCTCCTCCAGGGCCGCGATCTCCTGCTTCAGCTTCCCCGCTTCCGCGTAGTGGTCGTTCGAGATGATCTGGGACTTTGCCCGTACGCTATGTGCCCGGGCCGTGAACCTGCCCGCCGTCGGATGCGCTGCCACCGGCATCAGGAGCCCCGCAAACATCAGCATCCATGCAACCCCGCGCCTGCTTCTCATCGGAAAGTGGCTATTCATGTTTGCCTCCGGATTGCTTTGCAAACTCCGCCTCCGCTCCACGCTCGGCGGCTTCCTTCTGTGCTGCTTCCAGCGGGTCGCCAATCAGGTCCTTTTGGGAGGTGGCATAGCTGTTCCCCTGTTTCTCCGCCACCGTAAACCACAGAAACGCTTTCCCCGCATCCTGCTCCACCCCGTCGCCTCCCGCGTAGGCCAGTGCCAGCAGCACGGACGCGTTTGAGTCCCCCTGCGTGGCCGCCTTTCGATACCAGCTCGCAGCAGTGGTCGTGTTGGCCTCCACCCCATCGCCGTTGGCATACCACAGCCCGAGCATGGTCTGCGCCAGTGGCAAGCCTGCGTCGGCAGATGCCCTCAGCAGTTCGCTTGCCTTCTGCGTGTCCTGTTGCACTCCCAGGCCGTTCTTGTACAGGCAGGCAAGTTCAAATTTCGCCTCCGGAGAGTTGTTCTTCTGCAGCAGTTGTGAGGCTGCATCGAAATCTCCCGCCTTCATCGCGTCTTCCGCCTTCTGCACATCTGCGCTGTGATCCGTCATTCGCGGCAACACCTTTACAGCAATCAGTGCCAGGCACAGCACGCAGATGGCTCCCGCGCCCAGGAGCAATCCTCGTGTCCGCGGCTTCGGCGGACGCGCAGCAGGTTGTGCCAGCGGCATCCGAAGGAACTCCGCCAGCGGAACGAAGGGTCCCGCCGCGTTTTCCCCAACCTCGGCTGCGTTGGCCGGCCAGCTCTTCGAGCGGCGTTCAATCTCGTCGCGCTGCAACGGTCCCAGCGTTGCGTTTGCGATTCTCACAAAGTAAGGTCCAGGTCCGAACACCAGCGGCGCGAATGCCGCTGCCTTCACTCCCGCCGCCGCCCCCGCCGAAGGCGATGCTCCCCGCGGTGCCTGGCTCTGTGCCGCTTGTCCCGCTCGCGGCGGCGGAGCGTTCACCGGCCCGCGCGGAATCGGTCGCCCCTCGAGGAAGTCCTCCACGCTGATCGCGCCTCCCCCAGCGCTTCCAACCTCCCAGCCTGCGCCCACAAGATTCTGCGCCGCTCTCCACTCGATCTCTGCCCGTGTCACGTCCTGCATCGCCGTCTGTCCGCCATGCCGCAGCGTGTATTCCTCTGTATCCGCTGACCTCGGCCACAACATCGGGTCAAAGCGCGCCGCCATGCGATCCAGCCAGTCCTGCAATCCCAGCACTCCAATCAGCGGGCTATAAATCTGCACCGGGGACTTGCCCCAGTGCCGCGAGCGCCGTATCACCTCCGGGGCGCTCAAAACGCCCAGCCGCTGCCCGTTCACATCCACCTGGTAATGGCCGCTTGGAATATCAAATTGATCCAGCATTCCGGGCGGGGGCGCTTGTGGTTTCGCCGCGGCCTTCGGTGTCCACGCCAGAAAGTCCGCCAGCGGCATGGAAGTCTTTGTCTGCGGGACCACAATCTCCACCGCCGCATTCGCCCGCTGCCATGCCGGCGCGCGCCGTTCAATTTCGCTTCGCTCGAGCGACCCCAGCGTTTGCCCGTTGACCCTGACCTCGAAGTTCATGCTTGAGCTCCACTTGCGGCTAAGCCGCAGAGTGCTGATTTACAACTCCGTCGCAACTACCTTCGCCGCAATTTTGCCTTCGCGGTCAAACAGCACCATCCCCGGGGACACATAGGTAGGCGTTCCCGGTTGCAGCCGCAGCCAGCCCGGTTTGTTCGCATGCTGCACTCGCACGTCCGCGCCTGCATGCACCACGCAGCTCACCCTGCCTTCCGTATCGCGTTGCAGTTTCACCCGGATTGCGAAAGGCGTCGTCTGCAGGTCGATTTCCGTGATCGCGTCCAGGTACACGCATGTCTTGTCCGGTCCAATGGAAGGAACGAGGATCCCGTCCCTCAGTCGCGGACCCAGCCGCTGGTCCATCACAATCTGTTTCAGCAGCGGCCGCCAGTCGTTCGGTGTTGGCCGCCCCTCCCGCGTCGGAGCTGCAATCGCGCGCCTCACCAGCTCCGCCAGCGCCGGATACTTGCGCGTCATCAGCGGATGCGCCTCGCCGCGCTTTGAGATCAACTCCGTCTCCTGGTCGTAGCTCCACGAAAAAGCCTCGTCCTTTGAAATCGACGGGTCTCCCACGCACAGAAACTCCTGGATCAGGATCGCCATTCCCAGCCGGTCCGTGCCTTTGCCAACCGTCCCCCCCTGGTGGATCTCCGGAGCTGCAAAGCCCGGTGTGCCGCGGCAGGAGCGGTCCGGCTCCGGGTCGGAAGGGTGGATGAATGAGTCGAAATCCACCAGCGCCATATCGCCCGTAGTCTCTCCGGAAGCCGTCAGCATCACATTCCCCGGCGAGAAGTCGGCGTGCACAAATCCTCTGCTTTCCATCGTCCGCACCGCCGTCGCCAGTCCGTACGCCCAGGTCGCGCGCACATCGATCGTCGGCCACTCCCTCGGCGGATAAACCGCATCGACGCTCGCATTCTCCCGGAGGTGCTGCCAGCTCATGCCCCCCACGTTCTTCATAATCACCGCGAAGGGCGTGTTCGGACCCAGCGAACCCAGCACCCCGAATGGAGCGCCGCCCAGCGCATCCGCCACCGATTTCGAAAGGTCGGCCAGCCCCTGCGCCGCCAGCAATTGCGAGCGCCGGAGCCGCTTCTCGTGTGGCTCCCAGAAGCACTTGATCCGGTACTTCAGCTTCGTGTCTTCATCAATCGCAAGCTGCACCAGCCCTTCGCCGCCCATCTCGAATTCGGCTTTTTGCGACCCCCCGGGAATAAACAATCGCCTCTTCTTCCACAGGATCGTCTTGCCCTGGCGATCCAGTGCCTCGCGCATGACCGGACCCGATGGCTTACCCATGCAGTTCTCCCGGCATCGTCGGGCAAATCAGCGTCAGTGCAAGGTTGTCCGCAAACAGTTGCGAATCGCCTTGCGACTCATGCAGCTCATCCGAGCGTCGCCCGGCAAGCTCCAGCAACTCGTGCGCCGTGCTGCCATTGCGCGGCAGCTTTCGGGCAAATCCCGCGCCCAGCAGTTCCTGTAGCTCCCGGTACACACCCAGGCTGTGTCCCCGCGTCAGCCCATCGCTGGAAATCAGCAGCAGCTCGCCACTCTCCACTCGTATGTCTTTGATCTCGGCGCTCCCCAGGTGTCCTGCGCACAGCGGCCCCGGCCCGAAAAATGCGGAAATTGCCGTGACCTCGGAATCCATCCCGAATATCGGGGTCACCTCCTCATTTCCGCTCACCCGTTCGATCACTCCGTCTCCCAGCCGCAGCGCAAAGCCTTCAAGCCCATTCCTCCGCCGCGCCAAAAATCCGCCGATCAGTGTCGAGGAAAGTCCCGGAGGCCAGCTCTTTTTCGGAGATCGCGTGTTGCTCAGCAGCCGCTTCGCGCTCTCGCGCGGCATGTCCGCGTACACCTCGCGGAAGTCCTGCTGCTCCCAGTTTTCCAGCACCGTATTCAGCACGCCGTCCATGTCCAACTGTGTCGCGCTCAGCGCGCGCAGCAGGGTTTCACTTCCCGGCTCCGGCTCTTCCTTCAGCATTTCGCAAAGCCGCTGGCAAAACAGGAACACCGTTGCCGCCGCGCCAAATCGCGCCCCCGTGGACGTGCTGACCCCGTCCGCGGTGGCAAAAATCATCCGTCCCTTCTCATCGGAAACCACGTAGGCCGCGTCCTGGTTTTCCGGCTTTGCCGCGTGTCGCGGACCGCGGCTGGTCGCAAACCAGCCTTGCGCCCCATCCGCTTCCTCATATCCGCCCCGTTCATCCACGCGCTCCGCATACGGTTGCCCCAAGCTCATCGCAGCCCTGCTGCTCGCCGTCGGCTGCTGCTCCGCAACTCGCGCTTCCGGAGCCCTCGCCAGCATTGCCTCCGTGCGTGCCGGCTCCGGCCGCGCGACCGTCGAGTGCCGCATCCGCTGCATTGCCGCGTCCTGGTATCGCTGTGCCAGCAGCAGATTGTGCGAGCGAAGTTCGGAGTCAACCGTCAGCAGGGTCTGGGCCACCCCGGCAAGCAACCGGCAAATCTGCCGCGCATCCGATATCTCGAACGTCGCCGCATGTTGCAGCGCATACTTCAGCGTTGCCATGAATGCGCCATCGCGCATTCCGTACCACGCGTTCCTCAGAACCGGTGGACACGAACCCGGCGCAAGGCCTGACTGTGCTCCCGCCCTTAGATCTTCCAGCGTGGGCGGCGAACAGTTCTGCCACACCAGCAGCGCCCCCGCGCTCACCTCAAAATGCTTGCCATGGAATTCAGCATCCCGCGCTGCGGACAGCAGCAGTGAAAACAGCATCAGCGCATTCGCCGAGTCGCTTTCCTCGTCGATCCGGAACTGCCGCCTTCCGCCTGCCTGTGCGAGTGTCATCGGCCGCTCAACGCGTGCCGGATTGGCCACGCACCTGCTCCATGCCTTCGGTTCTCTCCATCAGTTGCTGCGCCTGTTCGCCCTTGAACACCGTCACCGTTACTTCCGCAATAAAGTCTCCCAGCCGGTCCGGGCTGATGTTGGTCGCCAGCGACACATCGGAGGCAATGGCCTCCATCGTCGGAAAATCCTTCTGCTGCAATCCAATCCCGCAGGCCACAACGTCCACCTGCCCGCCGTCAAAGCGCACGGCCTTCAGAGCGTTCGCCGCCTGGGTCACATCGCTCCCCGTGTTCTCGCCGTCGCTGAAGAAAATGCACAGCGGGTTCGGTGATTCGTTCTCCGCGTAATCCGGCAGTGCGCGGCATTTCTGTAGTGCCGTCTCCACTGCTTCTTTCGCCCACCGCAACGCCTCTGCCATGTTTGTCTGGCCAGACTCGCCTTCGAACACCAGGTCGTTCAGGTTCACCTCATCCGGCTTGCTCGCCAGCGCCAGCGGAGTCACGTTGTCCCCGAACTTCGCAATGTTCAGCAGAAACCGGAACCCGTGCGTTTGCAGGTTCTGGCTTTGCAGCGTGATCACCAGGTTGTCCTGGACCGCCTCTGTCACCTGCTTCGCCTTGCTGCCCTGCATGCTGCCGCTATCGTCAATGATCAGAGTGACAACTTGTGGATGAAGCGAATTCGCTTTGTTCTTCTGGAACCCCATCATGACCCTCCGTCAGGGAAGTAGATTGTCCTCTTGGATATGGAACGTGGAACTTCGGCCTTCTTGCAGTGCAAATCTTCTTACAGCAAACCCGCTGACCGCAGTGCTTTTCTCGTCGCAGACCACGAGTAATACAGCGCCACCAGTGCAAACACCAGTGCCAGCAGTGAAACCGCTTCCACCGCTTCCAGTGTCATCCCCGTGGATTCCTTCTCCCTCTTCGCATCCTCCTGGAGTTTGGAGACCTGCTTCTGAAGATTCGGAGAATCCGCTTCCCGCGCCGGTGGAGCCGCTCTCGGGGGCGCCGGAGTCGAAAGCACGTCGGTTTCCGCCCGCGCAGCTTCTACCCGCGCCGGCCGCTTTGCCTGCACCTGGTTGGCTGCCTGCCACATCGCCACCGTGCATACCGATTGCATCATCTGCGCGTCCACCTTCTTGCTGTCGTACTGTCCCAGCAGCGCGTCTTTCGCCTCCCGGAAGCTCTCCTCACTCACATTTCCCAACAGCTTCCCTTTGAACGCAGGTTCGCCCTTCGTTCCGCACGCATGAACAATAGCCTTTGTATCCAGGGCAGGGGTGTCGCTGTTGGCAGAGTGCGGAGTAGCGGGGACAAGCAGAGAGGCCGCGAGAAGGCCCCAGGTCAGGCTGTGCATCTGAACCTCCGCTGATAGGAAGGCTCATCGTATTCTGGGCAGTATTGCCCGTCAAGAGCGAAATTGTCCCGTTCGCCCCTCTCTTCCAAGGTTTCCGCGAAACCCTCTCGAGAGAGCGGTTCGAACCCTCGTACCTACCCGCTGTACGGTGCTTTGGCAGGGAACGAGAGGGACTCTCGCCCTATGCCGATTAAGATTGGACTACCGGGCCAACGCCTGCACAACGACCCTGCCCAGCTCCTCGCCAAGCTGCGGATCCAGGTTGGTGAGCACGATCACCGTCCACGGCCCATTCTGTTCGAGCGATGAGCTGATGCCGGGAGCTCCGCCGGCGAAGCCAAAATCACTGGCCGCGGGAACCCCGGGCATGCGCCCGCTTTTCAAGGCCTGTGCGTAGGCGAGCAGGTCCGTTGCGCTGGAATACCCACCGCCTGCGGCGCTGCCGGCCGCACCGCGCGTGTACACGTTGCTGCGGAAAGGCCCGTCCAGGCGCGTGTAGCCCATAGCGACGTTTGGCTCAAGCGCGTCAGCTTGCAGAGCTCCGGTTGCGCGCATGCCAGCGGGAATGAACACGTGCGCTTCCACGTATTTCTCATACGGCACCCCGGAGAGTTGCTCAACAATCTGGCCGAGCACAATGTAGCAGCCGTTGCAGTACTGGTTGCCTGTGCCGGGAGCGAACAGTGGCTTCATGTTGGAGACGAACTTGTAATAATCGGCATTGCTCCGGAAGCGGTCCTTCGCGGCGGCGGAAAATTCATCGCCGAAGAAGTTGGCGACCCCGGCGGTGTGGTGCAGCAGTTGATCCACGGTTGCAGTGCGCGTCGTCTCCTGTGGATATTGCGGCAGCAACTTTCCAACCGTGTCTGTGAGCGACAGTTTGCCTGCCGAGATCAGTTGCTGAATCGCGGTCTGCGTAAACGTCTTGTTGATCGAGCCGAGGTTGAACCGGGTAGCAGACGTGTTTGGGATTTTCGCGCCCCGGTCGGCAAAGCCAAAGGATCTTTCGTAGATCGGCTTGCCGTCTTTTGCAATCAGGACATTTCCGGAGAATTTATCTTCGGACGCAAGAGCCCCAAAGTAGGGATCCAGCGCTTGGGCCATCTGTTCAGCAGACATGCTGCCGTTCACCGGCGGCGCTACAATGCCCGGCTTTCCCTGCTCTGCTGGGCCGCCCACGCGCACGCGTAGGGCATTGATGCGATACGGCGCTGCCGGCTCAAGTTCCATTTCAATTACGCCGCTCGAACCGGTAGCCCCTTTCACCTGGAGTTCAAGCGGCGCATCAGGACTCTCCCGCTCGATGCCCGTGATGGAGATGTTGCCGAACAGTTGCCGCAGCCGCTCAAACGATTGCTTACGTTCATCGGACGTGCGGCGCTGCAACTGGCTGGGCGTGTAATGTTGCTGTGCCATGCTCTCCCAGTCGGCTGGGCTGGGGCTGTTGACGGCTTTCACAAAGGCGCTGATATGGTCGCGAATCTCAGGCGGAGGGCCATCCTGCGCGATGCCAGCCAGCACGAAAAGAGAGACTGCGAAGCTCAGGTAAGACGCCTTGCGTGCCAACGAAAACACCACATCATCCTCCGTGATTTTTTGCAGATCGGGTCCGGGTGCTTTATTCAACAGAAGGCTACCACAATGCCCAACGCCTGCGAATGCAATCCGTTGGCATCAATCAGGCCGGCGGCGGGGAAAGCGAGGGCTGGACGCTCCACGCCGTCGATACCGGCGGACAATTGTGGCAAGCACTTGTGTACGTGAAAACTGATGCAGGGAACTCGGCGACGCGCAAAGCGTTGCCGAGAATTTGCGAGCGGCGAACAGATTGGTTGTTTCGGGAGTGCTTGCCGGATCCATTCAGTAGGGTTTGGACCCTGAATGGACCCTCGCGTAAGCGAAACGACTGGCAAACTTTAAAGATATGTTGGGGTGGGTAGTGGGACTCGAACCCACACCATCCGGTGCCACAGACCGGCGTTCCACCATTGAACTATACCCACCATGGTGCGTGTTTGATTATAGCAGACCTGCGCTTGTGGAAATGTTCGCGCGCCGCTCCGCGAAAAACGGCCCGGAATCGATCCGGGCCAACACCTTCAAGCCATAGGAGCAAGCCATCTGTTGTTGCCACCGCAAACCTACGCGTGCATCCGTCCAACCCCCATATACTCAAACCCCATTCCCCGCAGCCGTTCGCTGTCCAGCAGATTCTTCGTATCCACAATCAGCGGACGTTTCAGCAGCGTCTTCACCTTCGCAAAGTCCAGGCTCCGGAACTCCGGCCATCCGGTCGCAAGAATCAGCGCATCCATCCCCTCCGCCGCCTTGTATGCTGAGTCGCAGTACGCCACCGCGTTCTCCAGTTCGCGCTCCGCCTGTGTCATCGCAAATGGATCGTAGGCCTGTACCGCCGCGCCCTTTTCCACCAGGTGCCGCGCCAGTGCCACGCTTGCCGAACCCGTCACCGAACTCGTATGCGGCTTCACTGCCAGTCCCAGCATGCCCACCCGCTTGTCGTGCAGCGTCGGCATCACTTCGGCAATTTTCCGCATGGTCCGTTCGTTGTGCTGCTCGCTCACTGCCTGCGCTGCCGTCAGCACCTGCAGCGCCACTCCGCTGCGCTGTGCCAGCGCCGTCAGGTTTGCAATGTCGGGTCCCACAAAGCTTCCGCCCATTCCCACTCCCGCCTGCAAACATCGCGGAGCGATCCTCTTATCCAGTCCCAGCGCCAGTTGCAGATCCACCGCATCGGCGTCCACGTGTTCGCACAGCGTGGCCATCTCGTTGATGAACGAAATCTTCGTCGCCAGAAATGCCGTCACTGCCTCCCGCACCAGCTCCGCCGTCTCCGGATTCGTCACAATCACCGGAGTGCCCCTCATCACCAGTGGCCGGTAGATGATCTTCAGCGTTGAGATCACCTGCGGCGAGCCGGTCCCGAACAGCAGCCGGTCCGGCCAGTTGAAGTCCTCCACCGCGCAGCCTTCGGTCAGCGTCAGCGGGTGCGAAACCACCGCCAGCCCTTGTCCCAGCGCGCGGATCTTCTTTGTAATTCCTGTCACCGTTCCCACCGGTGTCGGCGTGCAGATCAGCAGCAGAGAGCCGGGCGATGCCACCTGCGCAATCCGCAGTGCCATCGTCTCGGTTTCCTCCGCGTCGTCCTGCGCCAGGTAGATCACCTGCGAGCGCTCCACCTGCGACTCGATCTCCGTCGAATACGTCAGCCGTCCCGCACGCACGTTGCGCTTGATAATCTCTTCCAGGTTCTTCTCGTAGAACGGAATGTAGCCCTGCGCCAGGCTCAGGATCTTCTTGCGGTCGCAGTCGCAGCAAACGATTGGAGTTCCAAAATCCGCAAGGCACGCGGAGAGCACGGTTCCCAGGTATCCAGCGCCATAGACCACAATTTGCATTGCAACCTCTCGGAGTCGCGCCTCTCCCTCGCAATCGCGGCGCCTCAATCGCTAAGGGGAGGTTTCGACGCAGTTGCGCCGCACAAATCATTTAGCGTTCGATCCAATGGATTTGCAATGCGAAAGACGGTCATGTCCACTCGTGTACCGGGTGTCATGCCTTAGAAGAAAAGTGCAATCAGCGGGGAACTGCCGCCAGTTCAATCTCAGCCAGGTCCGTCCAGGTGTGGTCCCGTCCCCGGACAAACGTCAGCCGGTCCACCGTCACCACGTGCGTCCCCTTGAACTCCTGCCAGCGGGCCTTGCTCGCCTCCAGAACCTCTTCCGCGCGCTCATTCGAGTTCAGCTTCGCAACCGTTACATGCGGCATATACGGCAGCGGCTCTGTGTACTCCAGCCCGTTGCGGTTCAGCAGTTCATGGAGTTCGCGCATCCTGTAGCCCGCG
Source organism: uncultured Acidobacteriota bacterium (assembly GCA_903832295.1). Classification (GTDB taxonomy): domain Bacteria; phylum Acidobacteriota; class Terriglobia; order Terriglobales; family Acidobacteriaceae; genus TOLSYN. The sequence continues at coordinate 16,641 of CAILAZ010000268.1, read as the reverse complement.
TAGCTCACCCGGATGAATACCGTCGGAGTAATCGGCAGAAAGCTCGCCACCTCGCCCAGTTCCACCTGGAAGGGAGCCACTGACGCGCTCATCTCCCGAAGCATCGCAACCGCATCCTCCTCCCGCCCGTGCAGCGGTCTAGGGGGGAGCACTGTCAAATGGGTTGGAAGGTGGGCGTGTTCCGGATGCACGTCACGGCGCAGGTCCTCTACAAACTCTCCCAGAGCAGTTTTGATGTAGGCAACCAGCGCGTATTGATCCGGACTACATTGGCAAGGCATGGCAAACTCGTTCATTATATTCGCCGGTCGTCAGAGTGCAAAACAGCGCTGCACGTCCACCACTTTCGTGGCCCGTGCAGCGCCTCCATCCTATTCAGTTCGCAGCCGTGCCCTTGGACGCTCCGCCACTGCCCGCCGCGGCCTTTTCCGCGAAGCTCTTTACCTCGTCGCCCCGGAAGTACTTCGCCTTGTCCGCCTGCATCTCCGGCATCGCCGCGTACGGCTTGCTGTAATCGTTGTTCGCATTCCAGAACAGGAACCCGTTGCCGCCCTTGCTCTTGGAAACCGCAACCTGCACCCGTATATACTCCGGCGAATACGTCTTCGTCCGCCAGCCAAACGCCTGCAGCCACGGACGCAGCACCACTCCGCTCGTCGCCGTCACCTTTTCAAACCTGGCCATCGACTCGCCGATGAAGTGCTCCGGCGCATCCCCCGGATCCTTGATTCCATCCATCCCGTAGAAGTGCGACGGATAGATCATCGGCGACATCACATCGCAATACTTCGCCATCTCCGGAATGTCCTGCCCCGTGTGGGAGAGGTCAATCTGCCGCTGCCAAGCCATCACCCCAAACACGTCCAGCGAAAACAGCACGCCCGACGGTTTCAGCTCCGCCTGCGCCTTTTGCAGAAAGTGCGTAATCGCATCCGTCCGCTTCCAGTCCGGGTGCTGGCTCTCAAACAGGAACTTCGCGTCCTTCTGGTCGCCCTCTGCCGGAAAGCGCACGTAGTCAAACTGAATCTCGTCCGCTCCGTTCTCCGCCGCAAACTTCGCCAGCGCAATGTTGTAGTCCCAAATCTTCGGATTTGACGAGTCCGTCCACACCAGCTTGCCGTTTTCTCTCCACGCCCCGCCGCTGCTGCGGGATTGCACCGCCAGCTCCTGGTGCTTCGTCACCAGCGCGTCGTCCCTGAAGATCGCAATCCGCGCAATCGCGTGCAGTCCCTGCCCGTGCAGAAACGCCGTAAACTTCGGCAGATTGCGGATCGGGTAGCTCTTCTGCTCCGGCGCCAGCGCCAGTCCCGTCGGCACGCTCACCGAGCCGTCCGAGTCCTTGATGTCGAACACCACGCTGTTCCCGCCCGCCTCGCGCCACTTGCGGATAATATCCAGCCCCTTCGCGCTCCCCGCCATCGTCCCCGTCAAATACACCGCCCTCACCTCGAAGTTCTTCGAGATCAGCACCGGCTTCTCCGTCCAGCTTTCTTTGTACGAGGGGATCAGAATCTCTGACCCGGGCTTCGGCCACAACCCCTTGATCTCCGGGTTCGCTCCCCGGATCGCCCGCTCCAGTTCGCTCCCCGTCAGGAAGGTCGTCAGCGGAAGATAATGATGCACGATCCCCGGCACGCTCTCTCCCTTGGCCACCGTGTGCAGCTTCGTGTCCGGAGGAAGCGTTCGAACCGGTTGCACCACATTCGGTGCAGGCTTCACAATCGGGGCGGGCTCTGGCATTGGCTGCGCCGCTGTTTCGGCTGCCCGGCTCACCGCGCGTGCCCGCAGCGGAAGCTTTTCAAAAACAGCAAATACTGCAACCAGTACGACGGCAGTGGTAACTAAAGAGAGAGAAACAGACTTCCGTGACATGTGGGTTATTCCAGAGTTCGATCTGAGCGGATACTAGCACGCAACTCTGCTGTGCATGCAGGGTAGATCACCTGAGTTGCTGAAAAAGTTGTACCCAGCCGTTATCAACTGTGTTCTGCCCCGCCGCTCTTTCCTTCGCCCCCTCCAACCAACTTTCGTTCCTTTCTCGCGCTTCTGCATCTAATTCAGCAAAGGGGTGGAATGTGGGGATTGGCGCCGCTCAATTCGAAGGCCGTTGGCTCTGCACCGTTCGGCATACAACGCAGATTTCCTGTTCTCCATCTCAGGACAAATCCTCCCGCAACGGGAGGTTGTTCCCCACTGTAGGTTTGGAAATATGAAAACCGGACTCAATGCGGCCCTTGACCCCTCCCGTCGATCCAGCGACGCGCAGGACTTTGACAACGCCATCCGGCGCAAGATCGTCGGTCAGGATGATGCCGTCGAAAAGGTGACCGAGATCTACCAGATGTTCCTCGCCGGACTCAATCCTCCCGGGCGCCCCGTCGGCAACCTGCTCTTTCTCGGACCAACCGGTTCCGGAAAAACCCGTGTCGTCGAAGCCGTCGCCGAAGCTCTCTTTGGAGATCCGCGCGCCATCGTCAAAATCGACTGCGCTGAGTTCCAGCACTCCCATGAGATTGCCAAGCTCATCGGCTCGCCTCCGGGATACCTCGGCCACCGCGAGACCCACCCCCTGCTCACCCAGGAGGCCCTCAACCAGTGGCACACCGAGCGCCTCAAGCTCTCCATCCTTCTCTTCGACGAGATCGAGAAAGCCAGTGACGCGCTCTGGCAGCTCCTCCTCGGAATCCTCGATAAAGCCACCCTTACGCTCGGCGATAATCGCCGTGTCGATCTCTCGCAGTGCCTCATCGTCCTCACCTCCAACCTTGGAGCCGGGGAGATGAACGAACTGCTCAACGGCAGCATGGGCTTCTCTCAGCCCGCCGCCGTTCTGGATAACAAAATCGATGACAAGATGAACCGCGCCGCCGTCGATGCCGCGCGCCGCAAGTTCTCCCCCGAATTCATGAACCGCATCGACAAGATCGTGGTCTTCAAAACTCTGCGCCACGAGCACCTCGAGAAAATCCTCGAAATCGAGCTCGGTCTCGTCCAGCAGCGCATCCTCCAGGCCACCGGAAACAACCAGTTCGTCTTCAGTTGCACCCCGCGCGTCAAGGCCCTCCTGCTCACCGAGGGCACCGACCCCAAGTACGGCGCACGTCATCTCAAGCGCGCCATTGAGAAGAACATCGTCTTCCCCCTTGCCAACCTTGTCGCCACCGCCCAGGTCAAACTCGGCGATTTCATCCGCATCGACCTCAATGACCAGGGAACCATGACCTTCGTCAAGGAAGCCGAGGGCGCTCTCGTCCCCGTCCTCCTTGAAAAGTACGGCCCTGACTTTACCGCCCAGAACTCCGCCAAAGTAGGCCGCCCCGCCCGCCGCGACGTCGCCGCCTCCGGAGGCCCCCTCCTCGACCACAAGTAAGCTCCTCCCCCAATCAGAAGAGGGAATGGCGCGGCCATTCCCTCTTCTATTCCCCGCTCAATCTCCGCCACCCGGACCCCCAGAGTCGATACCTCCAACTCTGGAGGCGAGTGGCCCACTCAACGCGTCTTTCGTTGAGTGGGGCTTTTGAATCTCCTCTGCGCCGATATCTGGCGAGCATCTAAACTGACTCGGCATAAAATAACCTCGGCTGAGTGAAACCCATGGAAATCAAAAGACCCGGCTCGCAACCCTCCGCCAAAGGCCCCTCCGATTGGTTCACCGGAACCGTGCGTATCGATCCGCTCTTCCAGGCTCCAGAGCCCGCCCTTGTCCAGGGAGTCCACGTCACCTTCGAACCCGGTGCCCGCACCGCATGGCACACTCATCCCCTCGGCCAGACTCTCTTCGTCACCTCCGGTTGCGGTTGGGCGCAGCGCGAGGGCGGCCCCATCGAAGAGATCCGTCCCGGAGACGTCGTTTGGTTCTCACCCGGCGAGAAGCATTGGCATGGCGCAACCCCCACCACCGCCATGACCCACATCGCCATCCAGGAGCAGGTCAACGGCAAATACGTCGAATGGCTCGAGCAAGTCAACGGCGACCAATACCGCCGCTGACTCACAGACTCGCCGGCGCACGACGCCGCTAACCTCTGGGGCCGATCTATTCATATATATAGATGTATGGAAGAGGCTGCTTCTCGCCTGACCCGGATTCCAGAAAATCCCGTCACCGGTCGGCAGGTCGAACATTAACCAGGAAGCCTTCCCGGAAGGGAAGTTTCGATGACCGGTTGGTCAATCGTATAAGACCTGGCTCAACGATGTACCACTTCGTGAACACCGCGTTTTCAACGATTATCCACCCAGTCAATCCTTGCCCCTCTGTAGCACCGCCGCAAAAAAGCCGTCGCACGGGTGGATTCCCGGCAGCGTGCGCAGAAAATCGCCCCGCACCAGTGTCTTCGGCTCCGCCCATGCCAGCTCGCCCGTGCTCTTCAGTTCCTCCAGCACGCTCTCGCACGGAATCACCGAAAGCCCCTCAACCCCTCGTAAAACCTGCTCCACAACGCCCTCGCCCTCTTCCATCTCCAGCGAACAAGTCGAGTAAACCAGCCGTCCTCCCGGGGCCAGCGCCTTGGCTCCCGCCTTAAATATCGACACTTGTAAATCCTTTAGCCCCGCCAGGTCCTCCGCCTTCACCCTCCACTTGATCTCCGGATTCCCCGCCAGCGTTCCCGTCCCGCTGCATGGCACATCGGCCAGCACGCAATCGAACTGTTCCGCAAACTCAATCGCCGTCACATTGCCGATCACAACCTTGACGTTCATCGCTGGAACCCGCTCTTTCAGCACCTTTGCGCGATGTTCGTGCAGCTCGACCGCCGTGATCTGCGCCCCCGGATTGCGTGCTGCAATCGCCGCCGTCTTTCCTCCCGGTGCCGCGCAGCAATCCAGAATTCGCGCCCCTTTTCCCACCAGCGCTGCCACCAGTTGCGACGCTTCGTCCTGCACGGCCACGTGATGATCGCGGAATGGAATGCTGTGTGCCAGGTCCCCGGAGAGCAGTCTGCGTGCTCCGGTCAGCAGCGCGCCAGGAGCAATTTGAATTCCCGCCTCGCGCAATTCCTCCTCCGCGTCCGCCGTGCACAGCCGCAGCGAGGCTCCCGGCGCATGCTGATTGGCCGCGCAAACACTGCGTGCCGCGCTATATCCATACATATCAATCCATCGCGCCGTCATCCACTCCGGGTGCGCGAACTCCGCCGCCAGCCCCGCCGCGCTCTCTGCTCCGGAGTCCGCCACCGCGCTCTTCGCATTCGCCGCCAGCTTGCGCAGCACCGCATTCGCAAACGGAACCGCCGAGCGCTTGCCTGACTGCTTCACCAACTCCACGCTCTCATGCACCGCTGCATGCGCCGGAATGCGCTCCAGCCGGCTCAGCTGGCATGCCGCCAATCGCAGCGCCACCCGCACCTCTCCATCCAACCGCGAAATCTTCTGAGACGAATACTGTGCCAGCCGCGCATCCAGCTCGCTCTGCCAGCGCAGCGTGCTCATCACCAGTTCATAGGTCAGCGCGCGGTCCTCGCGGGAAAGGCCGTCCATGCGCGGCGCGTTCAACAGCTCGGAGGCGTACGATCCATCGCGCTCCACTCGAATCAAAATGTCGTAAGCAAATGCGCGTGCCGGCGAGACCGCCATGTTAGATGCCAACTCTCTCGCCCGGCTTGGGCTGATATCCATTGATGAATTCGCGCGCGCTCATGCGCCGCTTGCCTTCCAGTTGCAGCTCGTCAATCGCAATCGTCGTGCCCGCGCCGCAGCCCGCAATCACGCGCTCGCCCGCCACAGCAAGCTCTCCCGCGGCCAGCGCGCCGCTCTCGCTCACCGAGATTGCATGCAGCGTAAGCTGCTTTCCGCGAAACGTGGTGAACGCTCCCGGCCAGGGCTGAAAGCCGCGATGCCGATTCCAGATCTTCTGCGCCTCACTTGAAAAGTCCACGCGCCCATCTTCGCGCGTAAGTATCCGCGCCAGCGATGCGAGCGTGTGGTCTTGCGGCGTCGCGTGCAACCGTCCCTCATCCAGGGCTGCCAGTGTTTCGGCCAGCAACTCCGCGCTCATCGCCGCCAGCCTCGGTGCCAGCGTCATGCTGTTGTCATTCGGTTGAATGGTCATCTCGCGTTGCAGCAGGATGTCGCCTGTGTCCAGGCCTTCGTCGATGCGCATCGTCGTATTGCCGGTAACCTGTTCGCCTTCCGCAATCGCCCACTGTATGGGCGCAGCTCCACGATATTTTGGCAGCAGGGAAGCGTGCAGGTTGATGTTTCCCAGCGGCGGCAGGTCGAGCATCCAGCGCGGCACAATACGCCCGTACCCAACGATGGCGATTGCTCGCGGCGAAAGCGACTCCAGTTGCGCCCGGAACTCCGCATTGTTCCTGATCTTTTCCGGCTGCGCGATCGCAAGTCCCAGTTCCAGCGCTTTCTGCTTCACCGGCGAGAGCGCCATGTCCAAGCCGCGTCCCTTGGGACGATCAGGCTGCGTCACCACGAGCGACACCTCGTGCCCGGCGCGCACCAGCGCCTCCAGCGGAGGAACAGCAAACATCGGAGTACCGCAATAGACGATCTTCACACTTTGATTGTAGCGGCTTGCCGCCGTTCACGCCTTCTGCTGCGGGCAGCAAAAAGCCGCGCGGCAGGCGCGGCCCCTTGTGAGCTTCATCGAGCTACCACTCACCCTGCCGGATGAGCCGCTTGATCTTGCGCCGCATCATGTCGCGCTTGAGTGATGAGAGATGGTGGATGTAGAGCGTGCCGTTGAGATGATCGATCTCATGTTGAAAGGCGCGTGCCAGCAGGTCTTCGCCAGTCTTCTCATACCAGTTTCCGTTGATGTCCTGCGCGCGGATGGTGACCTTTTTGCCGCGAGGCAAGGTTTCGCGGAAGTCTGGAATTGAGAGGCAGCCTTCGCCTCCGCTCTGCTTGCCTTCGACGCTGAGGATCTCGGGATTGGCCAGCACCAGCTTCGCTTCGGGATCTTCCTTGAACGACGTGTCGATCACGGAGAGCTTCAGCGAGATGCCGATCTGGGGAGCGGCCAGGCCCACGCCCTGCGCTTCGTACATGGACTCAAACATGTCTTCGACCAGCTTCTTCAGCTTGTCGCCAAACTCAGTGACCGGCGCAGCCGGAGTCTCCAGCACAGGATCGCCATATTTCACAATCGGATAGATCATCGTCTCAATAAGTGCGAAGCTGCTCGCAGTACCCTTCGTAATTTCGGCGAAGCTCGACGAGCGAATCGCCTCCAAATTTCTCCAGCGCGGCAGCCGCCAGCGTCAGCGCCACCATCGCTTCTCCCACCACGCCCGCGGCCGGAACGGCGCACACGTCCGATCGTTCATACGCCGCCTTCACCGGTTCTCGCGTTGCAAAGTCAATGGACCCCAGTGGCCGCCGCAGCGTAGAGATCGGTTTCAAATGTCCTCGCACAACAATATCGCATCCGTTGGAGATGCCGCCCTCGAGGCCGCCGGCGTGATTTCCCGCACGCGTAAACTCTGTGAACTTCGAGCGTAATTTTCCCGCAGCATCTTCGCCGCCAGCGTATCCAATCTCATCCTGTGCCGCGGAGCCATGCGAGGTTGCTCCCAACACTCCGTCCCCAATTTCGACGGCCTTCACTGCCTGTATCGACATCACGGCTGCGGCCAGCTTCGCGTCCAGACGTTCATCCCAGTTGGCATAGGTTCCCAGCCCCGGTGGAACGTTGTGCGCGACCACCTCGAAGACTCCGCCCACGGTGTCCCCATTGCGCAGCACCGCATCGACCTCGGCCTTCATGCGCCGCTCCGATTCTTCATCGGCACAGTTCAGCAGAACTTCATTCTTCGCAGCCAGCGTGCGTAACTCTTCGAATCCTACAGGGCGTGAGAGCCGTGCGCCGCCCACCTGGATGACGTGGCTTAGCACTTCGATGTCCAACGCCGCCAGCACCTGCTTGGCAACCGCTCCGGCGGCCACGCGCGCAGTTGTCTCTCGTGCACTCGCGCGCTCCAGAATGTAGCGCGCCTCTGGAAGATTATATTTGAGCGCTCCCGCGAGGTCGGCATGTCCCGGGCGTGGAGACTTCACCGGTTTGTGCTTTTCCGGATCGCCTTCCCCCACGGGCAGCGACTCGTTCCAGTTCTGCCAGTCGCGGTTTTCAATCAGCATGGCAATCGGCGAGCCGATGCTGCGCCCATGCCGCACTCCGCTGAGAATGCGTGCGTGATCCCGCTCAATCTTCATCCGGCCACCACGGCCGAAGCCCTGTTGCCGCCGCCAGAGTTCGCGGTCGATGCAGGTCTCGGTGATGACAATGCCGGCGGGCAACCCTGAAATATTGGAGACAAGCGCCTCGCCGTGCGACTCGCCTGCCGTAAAGAAACGAAGCATTTCAGAATTGTAACGGAAGCCGACGGATTTGCCGTTAGCTCAAGGGGTTCCGATCCTTTCTATAAGGGTAACCTACTGTGGGTTACGGAAGTGGGGTTATAGACAAGAGGGTGCAAGTTTACGATGATTGAGTCAACTTGAGTCCAGAGTGGTAACTTGCTCGTGCGGAGATGTTTAGTCAGGGCGTCGCAAAATGAGATTAATATTCGAGGGCGGCCTAGGTATTATGTACTTAATTACTGATGTTCCTATACAAAGCTGCACGACTTAACTGCATCTAAGGAGGAATGATGTCCACGGTGTTGCCCATACAGGAGTCGGCGCGGGAGTTGATTCTGGAAGCGACGAGCGCGCTGCAGCCGCACTTTGCGGAGATGACTGCCTCCTGGCGGCAACGGATGTTCGAGGAATTTCACTTTGAGGGACGGGCCATGGTGGCGCTGGAGCGGCTGAACCTCGGCGTAGGATTCATGCTCTTCAGCCACTCGGACTTCAATCAGTTTACGGACAATCTCTACCACTACGGTCAACGCCTTGCCAAACTTCGTGTGGACACGCGACAGGTGGCTCGCTCTCTGGAGATCTACCAGAAGATCGCCGAGCCTTTTGTTGATCAAGCATTTGGAAATCGTCGCTTCCAGGTGATGGCTGCGCTGGAGACGCTGGCATCCGCGAGTTTCGTTGCAGTTTCTGGCGCCTACTTTGACGTGCAGCAGAGCGCCAGTGACGCGCTGCTGAAGTTGCTGGATGCCGAACTCTCAGCGAAGAATCTGACCACCCTTCTGGAGCGCATCCTGGTAATAACCCAGGGGATTTTTGGCGCAAACGTCGGCGTGGTCCTGCTGGCGGATCCCGAGACCAACAAACTGCGAGTTCGCAGTGCGACGGGGATGGGGCCGGGATTTGGCGAGGATGTTTCCATCGCGATGGGGCAGGGTTTTACCGGGCGCATCTTCGAGAACGGCGAACCGGACATCCTTCCTGACCTGACGCGCTCGTCAGGAGTGCTGAATCTGGAGTTGCGAGAGCGCGCACGCGCATTGTGGGGCGTTCCACTGAAGATCAGTGACCGCGTGATCGGGGTGCTGACGCTTGGATTCGAGAAGCCGTACCAGTGGCTGCCGACGGAACTGGAACTGTTCCGCGCAGTTGCTGATCGCTCGGCGCTGGCGATTGACCGGGCGCGCATGACGGACGCATTGCGAGAACGCGAGATCCGCATTGTGGAATTGAGCGGGCATTTGCTGAAGGCGCAGGAAGAAGAGCGCAAGCGCATCAGCCGCGAACTGCATGACGAAACTGGACAGGCTCTCATGGTGATACGCCTTTACCTGGGAATGCTGGACGGCACCGTGAAGACACGTGGCGCAAAGGCAAAGATCGGCGAACTGGTGGCGGTTGTGGATCGGACAATCGAGGGCATCCGGCGAATTATTGGAAGGCTCTCTCCGCTGGTGCTGCAGGAGTTGGGATTGATTTCCGCGATTCGCAAAGAGGCAAAGGATCTGGCCAAAAACTCGGGCGTGCAATCGCGCGTGGCGATCGGCGATGACGTTGGGAGGCTGGATCCGGTGATTGAAACCGCGATCTACCGGGTGGTGCAGGAGAGCCTGCATAACGTAGCCAAGCACGCGCAGGCACAGAATGTGAACATCCAGATGGAGCGCGAGGGCGAGACCCTGAAGCTTGTGATTGAGGATGATGGCACGGGCATTCGAGCCGTCTCCAACCCGCTGCGGCCTTCGTTTGGCATGGCCGGCATGCAGGAGCGCATCAGCACCCTGGGCGGGCAAATGAAAGTGCAATCACGCAAGGGCGAGGGAACAAAGATTTCCGTTACAGTGCCGGTGCGGCAGCAGTTGCCGGACGCCGGCCGCATGCAGGACGGCCACATGTTAGTGGGCGCGGGAAGCTGAGCAAGCAAAACGTTTTTGCGGTTGGTATTCAGGAGTGAGCGCAATGCCGAAAATTAAGTGTTTATTGGTGGACGACCACACATTGTTCCGGCAGGGCGTTCGACGCCTGCTTGAGAGCGAGAGCGATTGTGAAGTTGTGGGAGAATCGCCCGACGCCGGTGATGCCGTGGAGAAGGCTCGCGAACTGCGGCCCGACATCGTGCTGATGGACATCGGCATGCCCGGGTTGTCGTCGTTTGAAGCGGCGCGCCACATTCGAAAGGGCCGTCCGGAGACGAAGGTCCTATTCCTTACGATGTATGAAGACGAGGATTACCTGGTGCAGTGCCTGGAAGTCGGTGCCTCGGGATACGTGCTCAAAGACACCCCTGCGCAGCAACTGGTGACGGCAGTTCGGGATGTCTATAAGGGTGGAAAATATCTGAGCTCCCAGGTGTTGGGAAAACTGGTGGAGGATTTCCGCGCGCGGGTCCGCGATTCGAAAATGCGTCCGCGAATTTCCACGCTGACCCCACGGGAACGCGAGATTCTGAAGCTGCTGGCCGAAGGGAATTCGGTGAAGGAAATTGCGGTGCTGCTGGGCTTGAGCGTGAAAACCGTGGAGGCGCATAAGTTCAACCTGATGCGCAAACTCGACATTCACAACAAGGCCCAACTGGTCACCTACGCGATCCAGAAGAAGATCATCAAGATTCCGGTGAATCAATAGAAGCTTGCTCGAACTGAGCACAACAAAGCCCGCATCGCGCGGGCTTTGCTGTGTTCGGGGTGGGCGCAAGGCGGCATACGCTATTCCGCGTGTGCCGCTTCTGCTTCGGGCTCCGGTTCAACTGCCGCCAGTGATTTCAGAAACTTCTGCGTGTTCAGCAAGGGCCGCGCAAGCGCGGAATTGTATCCCGTCCACGGGGATTCCAAATCGCTGTCGCGCTCGAATTGCGCGCGCATCGCCTCCATCTTGGAATCGAGATCGTCGAGGTAGTGCAACATCAGTGCTTCCGGGAACATTGGCAGCTTGGGCGAACCGAAATCATACTGGCCATGGTGGCTGATGATGAGGTGCTCAACCAGGATCTTGAGTTGGGCGGGGAAGCCGGGAATCTGTGCCAGCTTGGTGTGCAGCATCTCCAGCTCGATGATCATGTGGCCGAGCAGCTGGCCCTCGGTGGTGTAGCCAAAAGAGCGTGCGTAGCTGAGCTCGTGAACCTTGCCGATGTCGTGGAGAAAAGCACCGGTAAGCAGCAGGTCGCGGTTGATAAATGGATAGTTGCGCGAAACCAGGTCACAGGAGCGGAACAGCGAAACCACGTGATCAAGCAGGCCGCCAATGAAAGCGTGGTGCATTGTCTTTGCCGCGGGTGCGTTGCGGTATGCGCGCGCAATCTCCGGATCGGCCATGAAGAGTTCGAGAAGGCGGCGCAGGTGCGGCTCGCCGATGGTGGCTACGAACTCGCCGAGCGCCTGCCAGAGCTCGTCAATGTCCCTTGGTGTCTTAGGAAGGTAATCGGAGAATTCAATCTCAGCCTCATCCATTTTGCGAACCTTGTGGATGGTGAGCTGCCAGCGCTGGTTGTACTTGTTGATGAGTCCCTTGATCTTGACGACGTCGTCCTGCTCGAAGGTGTAGGCAGATTCCTCGACGTTGTCCCACATCTTTGCCTGGATGGTGCCTGTGCGGTCCATCAGGGTGAGGTCGAGGTAAGGCTCGCCGCTCTTCTTGGACTTGATCTGCTTGTTGCTGACGACATAGCTGGTGGTGACGACCTTGTTTTCCTGCTGGGCCGCGTCTCGAATAAAGAACTCTTTCATGAATGCGCCATCCTTGCCCGGTGGGAGCGGGCGACCGCTTTATGGTATCGCGGAAAACGAACAGCGGATAGCAAGAACGGGGGTGGAACGTTTTACGATGCGTCCCGTGGGAGGCGGAGGGTGACGGTTGCTCCACGACCTTCGCCGTCACTTGTAGCGTAGGCACTGCCCCCATGGCGACGCGCAATGCCGCGCACGATGAACAGGCCCAAGCCGGTTCCCTTTACGCGCTGCCGCAGACGGGCGTTGACGCGGTAGAAGCGACGGAAAATTCTCTTCAGTTCGCCCTGCGGGATGCCCTGTCCCTTGTCCGTGACGCGGACAAGCAGGTCAGTGGCTTCATCGAGGATTTCGATGGTGATGGCAATTTTTCCGGGAGAGTATTTCACCGCGTTTTCCAGAAGATTGCTGACAGCGGATCGAAGTTCCTCAGGATCTCCCTGAACGCAGGGGGGTGAGAGTGTGTAATCGACCAGTCGAATAGTGTCTGGAGCGAGGTGGTGCCTGGTCTGTGCGAGCACGGCGCAGTCCTGCACAATATCGCCCAGGTTGAGGCGCTGGAAGTTCTTTGGGTTCTTCTGGCCGAGATGCCCGGCGCGTAGAACCTGGTCCACGGTGTTGATGAGCCGGTCCGTGTCCTCCAGCATCACACCGTAAAATTTCTTGCGCTGTTCTTCGCTGAGGTCGCGTGATTGCAGGGTTTCCAGGTAAAGCCGGATGGATGCGATCGGCGTCTTCAATTCGTGTGTGACCGCGTTGATGAAGCTGTCATGCTGTTCGCTGCGGCGCATCTCGCGGACGAGGAAGATGGTGTTCAGGGTGACGCCAGCGATGATGAAGCCGAAGAAGATGATGCCGAGCACGATCATGCCGACTTCGCGCCAGCGAATGACCCATGTAATGTTGAGCGCCAGCGCGACGGCAACCGAACAGGCTCCGAGGACGATGAAGAATGCGATGGCCTTGTTGCGGGAAATCGGCATAAGTCAGCTCGATAGTAGTCAGGCGGCGGAAGTTAGTAAAGAGGAGTTACGCAAAGGGGTGAGCAAAGGAAAGGCTCTGACGAGGAGTCAGAGCCTGAAGAACCTTGAAAATGTGCCAACGTTTTAATCCCCAGCAGCAGCCCGGCTTGCCTCCGCCGCGGCGGGTCTGGATGCAGAACGTATCTCCTTCACTCGGCTGTCAGCACGGGGAAGCTTCACGTCGTGCGCCAAGCCGACGGCACGCAAGGCGGAGATGACATACCAGTTGGTGTCAATCTCCCACCAGCGCAGGCCGTGGCGCGCCGAGTTGGGATGGGCATGGTGATTGTTGTGCCAGCCTTCCCCCCAGGTCAGCAGAGCAACCCAGAAATTGTTGGTGGAGTCGTCGCCAGTGGCCCAGCGTTGCGATCCCCAGAGGTGGGTGGCCGAGTTTACCAGCCAGGTTGCGTGCAGGCCGACAACTGTGCGCAGGAAGACACCCCAGAGCGCTACATTCCATCCGCCGAAGTAGAGTACAGCGGCGCCGACCACCACCTGTGTGACCCAGTGGTACTTGCTCAGCCAGAGATAGAACCTGTCGCGACGCAGGTCGGGAACGTAGGGGGCGAGCTGCTCCGTTTCATGATGCAGCGATTGGCCGGTTAGAATCCAGCCCATGTGCGACCACCACTTGCCATCTCGCGGAGAGTGCGGATCGCCCTCGCGGTCCGTGAGCTGATGATGAATGCGGTGAATTCCGACCCAGAAGATGGGACCGCCCTCCAGTGCAAGCGTGCCGCATACGGCGAAGCAATACTCCAGCCACTTGGGGCAACGGAAACCACGATGGGTGAGCAGGCGATGATAGCCGACCCCGATGCCGAGCGATCCTGATATCCACCAGAGCACGGCAGCCACGGCCAGACCCTTCCATGTGAAATGGAAGAGGGCCACGACCGCGAGCACGTGGTAGATCGCCATGACGATGGCGGTGAGCCAGTTGATCTTAGTGTCTTCTGAGGCCTTCACTTCGGTTCCATCCTTTCGTGGAGCTCGCTGAACCGCAATTGCGGATGGGAGAGCTGGAGGCTCCACGCCACTGTTATTCGTAAGATAGCAATCGTTGAGAGTTGGCATTGTAAGACTTTTGTAAGTGTGGGCGCGACGGTTCCCAAAGCTCTCCTGTGGGTTCGAAACTCGCGCAATTGCAAAGAAATGTTACTTTTGCTGGGCAAATTCACATAGGTGCCAACCAGCAGGTCGCGGGAGCGTCTATGTTGGAAGTGAGAGTTCGGAGGCAGCCAGAATGCGAATGAAAAGCATAGCGGCAGTAGCAACTTTGACGATTGGACTTTGCGGAGCCATGATGGCTCAGGATGGACCGCCGCCGGGTGCTCCACCCCAGGGCGAAGCGCACGAGGGACGAGGAACGGGCTTCCACGGGGTAGCCGGGCAGATCACGGCGATTGATGGAACGACAGTCACGCTCCAGACGTTCAGCGGCGGCACGGCCAAGGTCAAGATCACCCCTTCGACTCGGCTGGTCAAAGACCGCAATGAAGCGAAGCTCACCGACTACAAGGTCGGGGACCGTGTATTTGCCTCAGGCGAACAGGACAAAGAAGGCGTCTGGGTAGCGCAGGTTCTGGGAGAGCGTACCGGCGCTGGAGGCTTCCCGCACGGCGGAGCCATGGGGGGTGCGCAGTTCAAGCCAGAGGATAACGGCAAAACCTATATCGCCGGCGAACTTGTGAAAGTTGATGGGACGAAGCTGACGGTGAAGAAGCCCGACGATACTGTGCAGGTCATTGAAGTGGATGACGACACATCATTCCGTAATGAGCGCCGGGAAAGTGTGACCCTTGCCGACTTCAAGGCAGGCGATTTCCTGCGAGGACAAGGTGCGGTGAAGGATGGAGTATTCGTGGCGAAATCGTTGAATGCGGGCAGAGGTCGTGGGCCCCGTGCGGGAACACCGCCTCCGCCTCCGCCGCCGAGCGCAGCAACACCGCCCGATCCGCCGCAAGCGCCGGACTCCGGCAGCGACAGGAAATAGGTGGAAACCAGATGAACGCTCGCGGGAAGCTGGCAGGATTGTTGATTGCGTTCAGCGTAATGCCATGTGCAGCGTGGGCTCAGCAGGCCGAACCCACGCAAGCGCCGGGCTCCATAGCGCCCGTTGCAACTTACGCGGTGCATGGCGTGATCCGCTCAGGCACGACAAAGCTGCCAGGGGTGAGCGTGACGGCCGCGCACTCGTTGACGGGCCGCAAGGTGATTACATCGACAGATGTCGATGGGAGCTTTCGTCTCGAATTGCCTTCCAAAGGGCGGTGGGTGTTGCGGGCTGAGTTCTCTGCGTTTGCGGTGCAGACGGCGGAGTTGATGCTGACGCCGGCGCAACCGGAGGCTACGCACGACTTCGAACTTGTGTTGCTTTCGCGCGTTCCAAAGACGACGGAGAATGGCGACGCCAGTGGAGAGAGTTCGCAGCAGGGAAGAGCGGCTACGGCGACGGCCTCTCGACGCGGGGCGCAGCGATTGACTCTGAGCGGGGATGAGGCCGCGCTGGCGCAATCGATGGCGTCAGGGGAGGGCGACGCGTCAGCAAATGCGAGCGGGTTGGCAGCGAGCGCGGATGCCACGAACCAGTCGGTTTCCGTAACCGGTCGCATGGGCAATGCGCAGGACTTCGGCCTGCAAAACATGGATGAGTTGCGCGACCGCATCGATGACATGCGGGCACGCGGCCAACTGGGGAATGGCGGTGGCTCTGAGAACGGCGGAGGTCCTGGCGGAGGGGCGTTCCCGATGGGCGGCCCCGGTGACGGAGGCCCCGGTGGCGGCGGAGGCCGCATGCGCATGGGGTCGCTCACAAGACCACATGGGCAGTTCTACTACGGCGCAAGCAATGGAGCGCTGGACGCCTCGCCGTATTCGGTCAGCGGAGAAGCGGCACAGAAGCCGGGTTATGGGTCCAATCGTTTTGGTGGAATGCTCGGTGGAGTGTTGAAAATTCCCCATGTGTACGATGACGGCGGAAAGACGTTTGTATTTCTAAACTATTCCGGGACGAGAAGTTCGAATCCGTATGACGTCTTCTCTCACGTACCAACGATCGATGAGCGGAACGGAATCTTCACCAACGTGAAGCTGTTTGACAAAAACGGCAACCCTCTGGGGACCACCGGCACAACTCCGACCGGGGACACGATCACCAATATCAGCTCATTGATCAGCCAACCTGCTTTGTATTTGCGCAACTATATTCCCTTGCCGAACGCCACCAATGGCTCGCTGCAGAACTTCCGTTTCAGTTCCACGGCGGATGCAAACTCAGACACCCTTTCCTTGCGCCTGACGCACAACTTCGGGGCTGCAATTGCACAGAGAGGGCCAGGAGGAGGCGGACGCAGTGGTGGCGGTGGACGTCCGCGAAACAATCTCAGCTTTGGGCTGAACTACCAGCGCAATCTGTCACAGATACTGGAGCCGTTTCCATCCGTGGGCGGCAACACGCATACCAACGGATACAGCGCCAATGTTGGCTGGGCGTTAAGCAAGGGAAAGCTCAGCAATCAACTTCGCTTCACGTGGAACCGAAGCCGCTCGCACACGGGAAATTTCTATGGCGGAGCGAC
>CAILAZ010000267.1 GCA_903832295.1 uncultured Acidobacteriota bacterium | reverse complement strand
GCAAAGTCAATCATCATGATCGCGTTCTTCTTCACAATGCCAATCAGCAGGATCACACCTATGATTGCTATGACGCTCAAATCCGTATGAAACAGCATCAGCGCAAGCATCGCACCCACACCCGCCGACGGAAGGGTTGAAATAATTGTCAGCGGATGGATGAGGCTTTCATAGAGAATTCCCAGCACCATATAGACAGAGAGCAGAGCCGCCAGAATCAGCCACGGCTCGTTCTTCAATGAGTCCTGGAATGCAGCTGCCGTACCCTGAAAGCTCCCATGAATCACAGACGGCATTTCTATGTCATTCTGCGCCTGTTCGATCAATCGCGTCGCTTCGCCCAGTGAGATCCCATCAAGATTGAAGGACAATGTGATCGCTGGAAATAGTCCCTGGTGATTCACGCTCAGCGGGGTGCTCGAAGGACCGAACTTCGCAAACGAAGCCAGCGGAACCGTTGCGCCTGTGCGCGACTTTACCCGTACTGTGTTCAGCACGTCCGGCGAGTGGTTCAGTCGAGGATCCATCTCCATCACCACCCGATACTGATTCAATGGACGGTAGATCGTGGAGATAATGGACTGCCCGAAGGCCCCGTACAGCGCGTTATCGACCAGGTCAGAACTCACGCCGAGCCGGGCCGCCGCGTCTCGGTCAACCGTCACATCCATCTCCAGCCCGTGGATCTGCTGATCGCTATTGACTTCCTTCAAGTGCGGGAGCGTCTGCATCTTTGCCAGCAGCCGTGGCGCCCAGTCATTAAGCAGCGCGAGATTATCGCTTTGCAGCGTGTACTGGTACTGCGCGTTGGACATGCGTCCGCCAATTTGCAACTCTTGAGCCGATTGCAGGAACAGAGACGCCCCTGGCACCTGCGCCAGCTTAGGACGCAGTCGAGCAATCACGCCATCACTGCTTGCATCGCGCTGTCCCAGCGGCTTCAACGTCATGAACATGCGCCCTGAATTGTTCGCAGATGTGGAACTTCCCGCGAAGCTCACGATGTTCTCAATTGCTGGATCCTTGCGGATGATGCGGACGTAGGCGTCCATCTTGTCGTGCAGTCCATTGAACGAAATGTCCTGCTGCGCAACCACGCCGCCAAAGATGCGCCCCGTATCCTGCTGCGGGAAGAACCCTTTCGGCACGATCATGAAGAGATACACATTCAGAGCGATCGTCAGCACGAGCGATACAAACGTGATGAATTTGTGCCGGAGTACAAAACGCAGGGAACGGCCATATCCATTGTTCATCGCCAGGAAGCCATGCTCAGTCCAGCGATAGATCGCTCCGTGCTTCTCGTCTTTCGGATTCCTAAGCAAGCGCGCGCACAGCATTGGCGAGGTGGTCAGCGAGACGACCAGGGACACCAGAATCGCGGCAGAGAGCGTCACTGCAAATTCATGAAAGAGACGTCCCACGATGCCGCCCATCAGGAGGATGGGAATGAACACAGCAATCAGCGACAGGCTGATCGTGAGCACCGTGAAGCCAATTTCGCGCGCACCCAGAAGCGTAGCTTCCATCGGCGTCATGCCGGCTTCCACGTGCCGCATGATGTTTTCAATGACCACGATGGCATCATCCACCACGAAGCCTGTCGAGATCGTCAGCGCCATCAGTGAAAGATTGTCCAGCGAGTACTTGCACAGGTACATCACCCCGAACGTGCCCACAATCGACAGCGGCACCACAATGCTGGGAATGAACGTTGCGCGCAGGTTTCGCAAAAAGAGGAACACCACCATTACCACGAGGGCGACAGAGATCATCAGCGTGTATTCCACGTCGTGAACAGAAGCTCGAATCGTCGTCGTGCGGTCCAGCATCACCTGCAGGTGCGCAGATGCAGGGATGCTCGCTTGCAGTGTTGGGATCAACGCTTTTACACGGTCCACCGTATCGATGATGTTTGCTCCCGGTTGCCGGAAGACGATCATCATCACCGCTGGCTTGCCGTTCATGTTGCCGGCATTGTGCGTGTCCTGCACCGAGTCCTGCACGTCTGCAACGTCGCTCAGTCTTACCGGAGCGCCGTTCTTGTAGGCGACAATGATGGGCCTGTATTGAGCCGCCTTTGAAATCTGGTCGTTGGTATTAATGGCCCACGTATGCTGACCGTCAGAAATCGAGCCCTTGGGCCGGTTCGCATTCTGGTTGGCCACGGCTGTACGGACCTGGTCCAAACCGACGCCAATGTTGTTCAGCAACAGCGGGTTCGTTTCGATGCGGACTGCCGGCGGAGAAGAACCTCCAACAAATACTTGTCCCACGCCCTCAACCTGCGCGAGCTTCTGCGAGAGAATCGAGTCGCACACGTCATAGAGCCGGTCCAGCGTCAGCGCGTCTGATTGAAGCCCAAGAATCAGAATGGGCGCGTCAGCCGGGTTCACCTTGCGGTAGGACGGATTGCTTGGCAGATTCGCCGGCAACTGTGCACGCGCCGCATTGATGGCGGCCTGCACATCGCGGGCCGCGGCATCGATGTTGCGATTGAGATCGAACTGGAGTGTGATTCCCGTCGAGCCCTGCTGGCTCGTCGATGTCATCTGGTTCACGCCCGCGATGCGTCCGAACTGTCTTTCCAGAGGAGTTGCAACGGAGGAAGCCATTGTCTCCGGACTTGCGCCAGGCAGCGATGCTCCCACGGAGATCACAGGAAAATCTACCTGCGGCAGCGATGACACGGGCAATTGGAAGTACGCGAGCCCACCGGCAAGCAGCAGCGCAATTGTCAACAGCGTAGTTGCAATAGGCCGTTTGATAAACGGTTCGCTGATACTGCTCATCCCTGTGTCTCCGGAAGTACTTCTGCAGTCGTTGCCCCGTGCTCGGTGGTAATGCCGCGAAGGCGTCTCAATGCCTGCCCCAGGCGCTCAAACCACAGATAGACCACCGGCGTAGTGTAGAGCGTGAGTATCTGGCTGAAGAGCAATCCACCGATAATCGTCACGCCGAGTGGACGCCGCAGCTCTGAACCTGTTCCAGTGCCGAAGGCCAGAGGAACAGCTCCAAACAGCGCCGCCATCGTCGTCATCATGATCGGACGGAAGCGCAGCAGACAAGCCTCGTAAATCGAATCGTAAGGAGACTTCTTCTCATTGCGCTCGGCATCGAGAGCAAAGTCAATCATCATGATCGCGTTCTTCTTCACAATGCCAATCAGCAATATGATGCCTATCAGGCTGATCACGCTGAGGTCCATCTTCAGCAGGTAGAGCGCGATGATTGCGCCCACGCCAGCCGACGGCAAGGTTGAGAGAATCGTCACCGGATGTATGTAGCTCTCATATAGAACTCCGAGCACGATGTACACCGTGACGATCGCAGCCAGAATCAGCCAGCCCTCGTTTGCCAGCGATCCCTGAAAAGCCTTTGCCGTTCCCTGGAAACTTCCGTGCACACTCTGCGGCATTCCAATCTCAGACTGTGCCTGCTTCAGATCCTTCACCGCTTGTCCCAGCGAGACACCGCTGGCAACGTTGAACGATAACGTCACGGCAGGGAACTGGCCCTGGTGATTGGACGCCAGGGATGCCGGCCCAGTCTCAAAGTGTGCAAAGGAACCGAGTGGCACCATCTGTCCTGTCGCCGAGGCTACGTAAATCTGCTTCAACGCATCCGGGTCATCCCGGAACTTGGGATCCACCTCCAGCACCACGTGGTACTGATTCAACTGCGTGAAGATCGTCGATACCTGGCGTTGTCCAAACGCGTCATACAGCGTGTTATCGACGGATGTCATGTCCACGCCAAGCCGCGATGCGGAGTCGCGATCCACCACGAGCTGAGCGGCCAGACCGGCGTTCATCTGGTCCGTTGCTATATCGCGAATGGCCGGAACGGTCTTCAGTTTTGTTACAAGCTTGTCAGTCCATATCGCAAGCTCGCGCGCATCGGCAGACTCCAGTGAATACTGGTACTGCGTGCGACTCACGCGATCTTCAACTGTCAGGTCCTGCACCGGTTGCATATAGAGCG
>CAILAZ010000266.1 GCA_903832295.1 uncultured Acidobacteriota bacterium | reverse complement strand
CCGCCCGTGCCGCCATTGCCGCCCTGGCCGTCCTTGCCGCCCGTGACGCCAGTGACGCCCTTGACGCCAGTGACGCCCGTGCCGCCCTTGACGCCAGTGCCGCCCGTGCCGCCCGTGCCGCCATTGCCGCCCGTGACGGTGCACCACGACGCTTTGCGTCGTGGTGCATACAGGGACGCGGTTGGTGGTGGTGGAACTGGGAATTGTCTTGGATAAGCACTACCTACTTCGGCGCAAGACAGCTAAAAAAATCCGCAGTGGAAGCATGGTCAGAATCCCTACTGCACGCATACCTTAACGGTTGCTGGATACTTTTTTGGACGGAAGAAACTTTGTACTGGGTGGCCAAACCAACGGTACATGTCGAAAAAACATCACAAGGTAGAAGACTGCACAATGAGACATATGCAGCCCTTGAATCGGATGTCGAAAACCTATATTTTTGGCATGGCGTTTTGGTCCCTGCGTTTGTCGTCGTCAAACCGAAATGGATCACCATGGATCACATCCGCAAAGAGGAAAATGCCGAAGTTCGTCGAGTGATGATTGAGCGCATGGGATGGGATAAGTTCTGCTCCGAAGCCAAACTCAAAGTCATTCACCGCGACGAAATGATGGCAAACTTTCCAGCTCTCCCCGTCTCGGAAACAGTCCACGCCGATATGCGGGCCGTGACCAGCTACCGGAAAGGGAAAGAAGTCGCCGAGCTACTCGAATCGGAAGAGTTCAAAGACTTCGAGGATCGTCCACTTAAATTCGTCCGTGTCACTGACCCCTCGACTGGCGAGCGCTACGTCTTGAGAGTGTGGCCAGAAAACCAGAGAGCCTATGAGGCCATTGGTCAGACGTTCGGTTTAACCGAAAAGGAGTATAAGGAATCCGTCTTGAGCCATTCGTAAAGAGATTTCCTGCGCCGTCGCGACGGTGTATAACCATAACCATCAACCGCACTCGAATCGAGGAAAAAATGAAGAATCAGAATGTAGGAGCCATCAGGCAAGGCGATGTGATGTTGAAGCCGTGCAAGATCCCCGCTGATGCCAAGAAGATCACCCTGCGCCCCATCGCGCTCGGCGAGCACACTGGGCACCACCACAGCCTCATGACCTGTACCGAAACGCCGGTCGAAGAACTCGTAGAAATGTACGAGAAGGACGGCCTGACATACGTCCGTGCTCTCGGCGAACCATCCGACGTGGCCCTGGTGCATCAGCAACACAAAGCGAAGAGGCTGGACGTTCCGGAGTACGTCTACGTTCCTCAAGTCGAAAATAGTGATTGGGGCACTCGCCAAGTCATCGACTAAGCTCACCGTAACCCACCCGCGATGGCGTCCAGGAATGGCCGTGCAGAGCAGTCGGGTGCCAGCCAAATATCCGCGTAGTTGAAGTTCCCACCCAAACAGCGACGGCCTCCAAGTAGTTTATGGGGGCCGTTTCCCTTAGAGGAAGCAATGGTCGATGGGTGCAGAAACCGTTATTTCTTTAGAATCTCCAGCAGATCGTTGATTGCCTCACCCGACTTAACCATCGCCGTCGTGTAGCGGAGCACCTTTACCCCAATAAGTGCAGCCGCGTTTAGCTTGCGACAGTCGCGCTCGTATCCTTCGCCTCTGGAATGCCGACTCTTTCCGAACAAGGTTCCGCCGTCGATCTCCACAGCTATATCCTTTTCGCGGAAATAGAAGTCGAATCGGAAATTGCGCTCGGGAATCAGTCCTACTTCGCGTTGAGGATTAAGTCCGTTTGCTTGGCAGTGGAGCATAAAGGTGCACTCGCCAAGGCTAAGGGGCTTAGGAATTGTAGTTGATGCGCTTTGATCCTTTTTCGACATTGCACCTTCCATGAGCTGCCCCGTTGTAGGGCTTGCCGTCTTTCTCGATCCTGTCGTCGCGGTGGCTTCCGTTCATTCCCCGTCCGTCCTGGTGCTCGAACGTGGCTTCATCCGGAGATAGATAAAGGCCACAGAGGCAGCAGAGGCCGCGCTGCCGTACCAGCATGGCAATGGTCCTCTTCGTGTACTCCTTGCGGCCTGTGGACGTGTACTGATTACAAATCTCCCGACCATCTTGCATGACCTTCACGCCCGGCTTTCCTGCTTGGCTCTTGCCGCCACGGAAAGGGGCCGCGCTACGCTTCAGAGGTGTGCGGCGGACAGGATTGATACGGGAGCGCTTCACTTGTCTACCGGCTTGAACGTGCGGGCAATATGTCTGGCCAGAGGCTCGGGGATTTTCGCGATCATCGCGCTGGCACGCTTTCTCGCGCTGGACTTCGAAGAATACATTCGCGACATCGATGATTGGCAGTTCTTTCCAAGCCAGTCGCCGCCTTGCTTGACGCCATTGTAACTCTCAAGACCAAGCGTGATTGCGCAACCCTGCGTCCATCCTCTATCTGAAAATGGTTTTGTGCCTTTGTGCCCAAAATAATGGGAATTACGTACTTGACTCCCGTTCTGTTGATTCATCGGGCTTTACTTTCTTTGTGGATTTCTTTCGCTGATTTCTGGAGGAAGTTTTCGAGCGCCAACAGTTTGCGGCATAAGCGCTGGCACATCGCCCCACAAGTAGAAGCTTCCGTAGTGATACCGAGCTTTTCCAACCCACTTCTGCGCACCTCGCACATTCTCGACAACCATTGGAATGTAGTGACCAGCGGCCTCTATAGCCTCACGCTGGATGCGGAACTGCGCGTTGAATAGTTCTATACCCAAGTATGGTGGTGGCAGCGCCTTGGCCTTCTTCCACGGCATTGCACGGTACGAGAATTCTTGGCAGGGGCTTGATCCGACGATGCAGGTTGCGTCTTTCAGTTCCGAACCATGTATCGATCGCACGTCACGGATACGCAGCTCGCAACCCTCTGGACGAGGAATGCCGAGTACCGCGCTCATATCCTCAATGTCAAATCCGATGACTTGATAGCCTTCCTGCGCAAAGGCGGTTCCCCAACCGAACAGGCCGCAATAAAGGTCGTAGCAGATAGGTTTACTCATCGCACACCCTTAAGCCGTGCATCTCTGCGTCTCTGATTCATAATAAGTCCACAGCCCTGGGCGCTTATCGATCACGAGGATACCCCCAGCAATAACCGCCTCGCTGCATCATCTCGACATTGGCAAAGCTGCCGGCAAAGGTCATCAGGAAGCAACCGGGGCGGATGAGTTTGCTTCAATCCAAAACGCATAGCCCACGCTTCACGCTCAGGGCATAGCGGTCGACCAATAGGCTTACTCATGCCTTCTCCAGTTCGTCATCAATAGCCTTCAAGTGCTCGTACTCGGCAGCGCATTCCTGAATTATGCGTATACCGATAGCCTTGATTGCCTCTGCCCGACTATGACAATCGTCGATCAAGGTAACCATCTCCACCGCAGTTTCGAACTCTTCTACATCCTCTTTCGCAGCCATCACCACAGGCGCGGCGGTTTCTAGGTGCTGATCGTATCCAGGACCATTGAGCTTGGCTACCAGTTCCTTCTCCGGCAGCTTCTTCGCCGCCTCAATCACTTCTGGGAGCACGCGTACGCTGCTGCTCGTCTGCTTGAGTTGCTGGATATTGCAGCGCTTCATCTGCAGCAAGTCCTCGAACGGAACATCCTTCAGTTCCTTTACGGCCCGCAGCGCATCCCGGACGTAGCTCCACGAGTTCGGGCAGACGCCTTTCAGGAACTTGTCGAAGGATTGGAAGTAGTCGCCTACCTCCTCATCGACTACGAAGCGGTATAGCTGGCGCTCCTCGATCAGCAAAGCCGCCATGCCCCTCAACGCGAATATCTGCTTCTCGCTGGCATCCAGGCGAGCCAGGATGCCCTGCAACCGCTTCGCCGCAACCTCGGGCACTTCGGTACGTAGAGCGGCCCAGTTGGGCACGTCTTCTTGGTGTAATATCGCACTAGTTTTCATGCTTTACCTCAAACACGCTTTGCGGTAGGCAATTCCAAAGTTCCTCGAATCCATATTCGGAAATTATCCTCTGCAATTCTCGTTCCTTTTCCCGTCTTATCTTCTCTTCGGGATACAGTTTACCTCGCAGCGCACGGCCCTTGATAGCGATATTACGCTCCACGGCAGCCCAGTAGTTCCGCTCTTCGGGGATGACGGCCTGGGCCATGATTGCGAGCCCGTGCTGGTGCTCCAAGAGCTTGAGCCGGTCCTCGTCCCTGCGCCGCTGCTCCCACTCTGGATTGCGGCGGAACTCGTTCAGCGCCAGGTCTCGCACCTTGAGGCCCAGCGCTGCAAGAATCTCATCCCGAGTGCAGCCCGTGAAACAGTGTAGCCGTATCCAGTTGTCCTCTGATTCCCACACGCTCAAGCTACGGTTACGGTCACCATTGTGGTGCATAGTGGTGCACGGGCAACGGCACTGCCAGCGCTTGCCAGCCTTCTTGCCGTGGAGTTGGCGGGCCAGTTCCGATGCGGTCATGATCTTAACTGCGCCCTCTTGGCGTCTATAGCGGCTGATACTTGGCCTTTTGTTGCTCCCGGTGGCACGTCTATCTTCAAGATGTGGCACAGGGAGAGTTGCT
>CAILAZ010000265.1 GCA_903832295.1 uncultured Acidobacteriota bacterium | reverse complement strand
TGGCGCAGGCGCAGGTGCAGGTGAATACGGCCAGGGTGGCGCAAGCGCGGGCCGATGTGAAGCGCGCGGAAGCAACGCTTTCTCAGCTGCGTGAGCAGTTGAGCTACACGACCATTGTGGCGCCGATTGACGGTATTGTGCTTTCTCGTGATGTGGAGGTTGGCGACGCCGTGAGCTCGATCCTTGTAATGGGCTCCGCGGCAACCCAGGTGATGACGATTGGCGACACTCGCGAAGTATATGTAAAGGGCAAGGTGGATGAGAGCGACATCGGCAAAGTGTACATAGGACAAGCAGCGAGAATCCGGGTGGAATCCTTCCGCGATAGGACATTCCTCGGCAAGGTGACGAGGATCGCACCCATGGGAACGGAGAAGGACAACGTGACTACCTTTGAGGTGAGGGTCTCTATCAATAATCCCGGAGGCGAGCTGCGGGCAATGATGACCGCCAACGCGGAGATGATACTGGAAGAACACAAGAACGTGCTGAACGTGCCGGAAAGTGCACTGATTTACGATCAGAACAAGTCCGCCTCGGTAGAGATTCCCGATGCGAAGAGCAAGGACGGCAAGCGTAAGGTGCCGGTGCAGGCGGGAATCTCCAATGGCGCGAAGACCGAGATTCTCGGTGGCCTGAATCAGGGTCAGCAGGTTGTGCTGCAGTAATTAGTTTACGGTTTTTCCACCTGAGATTGGGGGGCTACCGCCGCGTCCAAACCACGGCATCAATAAAGTGTGTGGACTATTCGTATCGCAGTGCCTCGACGGGGTCGAGCCCGGAAGCCTTCATGGCCGGCACCATTCCGCTCAGCAATCCGACAACAAAGAGCACCGCCGAGGAAAGCAGGATGGTTCCACCGGAGATTCGCAGATGGATATCGGCCTTGCCGGATTCGTCTTTGAAGAGCGGTCCGAGCAGCGGCAGGCTTCCAACCGCATGGGTCAGAATCCATGAGAGCAGGATTCCGGCAGCTCCACCGAGAAACATGAGCACGAAGGTTTCGGCAAAGAGCTGGAGTTGAATATGGCGCTTGCGTGCTCCCAGTGCGCGGCGCAGACCGATCTCTCGAATGCGCTCATCAACCGAAACCAGCATGATGTTCATCACGCCGACACCGCCAATCCCAAGGGTCAGCGCGCCGATAAATAGAAGCAATCCCTGGATGCCGATGGTGATGCCGTCAATGACAGGGCGAAACTCCTCGCGCCCAAACATGGTGACGGCCTTGTCGTCCGTGGGCGAAAAGCCCTGCCGCTCGGCCAGGCCGGCGAGGAACTGCTTGCGCGCAACGGCCTCCATCGAAGGCGCCACGGGCGAGAAGATGAATACCGGAGTGTTCTTGTTGTCGTAAAGATCGCTGGCCGTGGAAAAAGGAATCCATGTGGAATCGTCGTCACTGGTGAAGTAATTGGAGAGCTGGATTTTCTTGTCCATCACACCGATGACTTCGAATCGCATCCCGCCGACGAGAATGGATTCGCCGATTGGATTTTGATTGCCGAAGAGTTGCTGTTTGATTTTGTTTCCCAGGAAGATGACGCGGCGGCGCTCGACCAGATCCATGGGACTGAGC
Source organism: uncultured Acidobacteriota bacterium (assembly GCA_903832295.1). Classification (GTDB taxonomy): domain Bacteria; phylum Acidobacteriota; class Terriglobia; order Terriglobales; family Acidobacteriaceae; genus TOLSYN. The sequence continues at coordinate 640 of CAILAZ010000265.1, read as the reverse complement.
CATCGTCCAACGGACGGCACCTCGTTGCGCATCTCGCCGTATTCAGCACAAACAGCGCGGACAGCACCATTCACGTAGTGATCGTTGTATTGCATCGCCAGATTGTGAGAGTTCTCCCGGCAGATGGTTTTGATGGCTGGGGAAGTGGCCTTGATGTAATCAAGGTCTTCCTGCTCGAAGTGAACTCTCTTACCTGCGCGCTGTCCCCCTGCCTGTTGGCTGGTCTGCCCGGACCACGCGATCACAGCGGTCTTTCCAAAGGAATCAAAGGCCGTGACCAACACAGAGCGGAAGCTGGTGCCGTAGGCGATCAGAAGGGTGACGGAGGCAATGCCCCACACCACTCCCAGCATGGTGAGCAGGCTGCGCGTGCGGTTCTTGAGCAGCGCGTTCATGGCCTCGGTCAAAACGTCCTGAATCAGTCCCATGAATCAGCCTCCCGCCTCAAAGCGCAGGGCTTCGATGGGATCAATGCGCGCTGCCTGGCGTGCCGGATAAAGAGCGGCACAAATGGCAACGGCTCCAAGCAGGCTCACCGCCAGCGCTCCCGATTGCCAGGTGGGGAGCAGCCCTGCAAAGTAGTTTGGCATGGGAAAGCTGTTCACGAAGGCACAGAGTCCGTAGGCGATGCCGAGACCGA
>CAILAZ010000264.1 GCA_903832295.1 uncultured Acidobacteriota bacterium | reverse complement strand
GCCAGCAGGCGCGCTGGGAGACTTCTTTGGCCCGGGCACCACGGTGGGGATGCCATTTGCCGCGCAGGTTGGGGTGCGGGTGGAGTTCTAAGGCTAGGCCGCCTTCTGTAAGTGCATGTGCTGCTCAAAGCCGAGGAGCGCGTAGTAGATGGCGCGGTCAAAGAAGCGGTCGAGGGTTTCAAGGAACTCGAGTTCTCCATAGAGTTCCAGGGCTTTTTCGGCACCGCTCTCGCGATAGACGAAGGACCAGAGCTGGGATTTGGACATCATCAGAGCCCAGGCGACTTCGCTGGCGGTGATGCCGACTTTTGCCCGGCGCGCGCCGAGGTCACGGAAGTAGCGCTCGACGTCGCTCTCGGTCTTGGTGAGCAACCAGTCTCCAAGGTGGGCGTATAGGGTTACGAGCGCGGTCCGCAGTTCGTCTTCGCGAAGGGTGCGATAGCCGGGAGTCCGCTCCGAGGTGCGCAGCTTCACCATCAGAGATTGCGCGATGTCCTGCGAGTGCTTTTCGATCAGGTGTACCAGCTTAAGTCCGAGCATGGTGGTCCCTCACTTTCCTCCAGATATTGATTCGCGGGCGAGGTGAGAGGACCGGCCTTTTTGTGTGGAGGAGAATTCCGCCTTGCGATTTTGCGGGGGAGCAGCGGCGGGAGCAAGAATGGGCGGCAAGCAGCGGAGATGCGCTCCGGTGAGTGCCGCCCGCAGGAGAATCAGCTACTTTGCCTTGGCGGCCTGGGCCATTCCGGCCATCTTGGCGAGGCGCTTCTGGATCATGAGGACGCGCTTGCGTGCCTCCGGCGACGCGGTGATGGCTTTTTCAGCGCCGGCGAAGAATCCGGGGTTTTCCGTTGCTTTGCGGAACTCGGCAAGGAAGGGCTTGAATTTCGCGTACACGTAAACCATCTCGCCGTTCCATGTGAAGAACAGCGCGGGGTGGACGATGCCATTGAGCAGGAAGGATGCGGCGTTCTCCCAGTAGGAGAAGACCTGGCGAGCCCAGGCGTTTTCCTTTGTCCCATTGGCCTGCATGAGCTTGAGAATGTCATCCACACTTTGGGGCTGGAATTGATAGTTGACGAAGTCACGTGCTTTGCGCATTTCTGCTTCACGGCGAAGATCGTAGAGCTTCATACAAAGTTCGGCATCTGCGGCGGTTGCTTTTCTGCTTCTGGCCATGCGGGTCTCCTTGATGCGGGTAGTAGTGCGACGCTGAGACTATATACGTGAGGCGGGTTGACGCACTAGTGCTGTTTAAAACGGCGGTCTCATTGCAGCCCAGCGGCAGACGATCAGCATCCGAACCGCAGCATCACGCGCCACTTCTTCATCGGGACGGTTCTTCATGGGAGCTTAGACGAATACGCGGATGAGGGGGATAAATGGTGGAACCGGGTGTCTCCAGCACCTTCAACCAGACGGCTATCTCAGCACGGAGGGACTGGACTTCGACGCTTTCAAAAAGCGGGGGGAAAGGCTCTAACTTGCGCAGGGCTGCCTTAAGCAGCGACGCGGCACCCCTGGAGTTGTTTCGCTGGAAGTGATGGAACGCTCCCGCTATTTGTATCAATGCCTGCAGTAGCGTCTTTTGCTGCCCGTGGCAGTTCAGCCAGACACTCTCCCAATGCTCGTGCGCCAGAAAGAATTCCTCATTTCGATAGCACCGAAGGCCGTCTGCAAGTGCACCGAGATTCCAGTCGAAATTCATGGTGTGCATCCAGGGTCAGGCTTCGCCGGGTCAAAAGCAAGCACGAGGCCAGCTTCCATCTGCATTTTGCCATTGAGATGGGCGTCAATCGTCCACGCCGGGAGAGCGTTCTAGGCCTTTTCCAGCGTGAGATGAGTCGCGTGTTCAGAAGATTTGCGATTGGTTACGGAAAAGCCGAGCGCATGAAGATCCAGCCCCTCAAACAACGGTTCGCCTTGGCCGAGCAAAACAGGCACTGACGCGAGATGCAGGGAGTCGATGAGTCCGGCCTTGAGATACTGCCGCGCTGTCGAGACCCCTCCTCCAATTTTGACGTCTTTATGACCTGCCGCTTGCTTCGCGCGCTCGAGTGCTTCAACGATTCCGCCGGTCACAAAGTGGAAAGTCGTGCCGCCTTCCATGACCAGGGGCTCACGCTCGTGATGTGTGAGAACAAAGGTTGGCGCATGATAAGGCGGATTGTCGCCCCACCAGCCCTTCCATGAGTCATCCAGCCAAGGGCCGCGCACGGGACCGAACATGTTCCGACCGAGGATGAAGGCGCCAAAGTTGTCCATCGCCCGATGGGCAAATTCATCGTCGATGTCGGCAACGGATCCGCCCTCTTTCCCGTGCATCGAACGGAAGGTCCGCGTATGAAAGAACCACTGAAAGAGCTCGGGGCCGCGCCTCCCAAGCGGATCACCCAGGCTCTGCTCCACCCCGGCGCTGAAACCGTCGAGCGAAACGGAAAATCCCGCAACACGAACTTTTGACATCCGTTCTCTCTCCTCGATTTGTTTGATGAGTTTTTGGCTATGGAAGAGCGCATTTACCTGGCGGGCTGCTTTCGCCTGCTGCGGGCCTGTGCATGAACGCTGCTTGACGCGGCAAGCAGCAACTGAAGATGGCGCCGGGATCGACGAACCAGTGTAAGTGTCGTCTCTTCCCTATCTGCTGAAGTGGGACCGCACAGTCCAAAGATGGGTTAACGCCGGCGAGGGTGTCCCTTTGCCAAGGACTCGGATCCAGGTGGCTCACGGAACGGTTCCATAGGAATGGGCTTGTAACACACATCCAGCACGGTCAGGTATTCTGTGCCGGCCGGTGCCTGGAGCACTACGCTGTCCCCTGCTTCCGACTTCATCAACGCGCGCGCCAGAGGTGACGCCCAACTGATGTGGTTGCGGTCGAGATCGATCTCGTCAACGCCTACAATGCTCACCACTCGTTCGGCTCCCGCGGCATTGGCATAGCGCACGGTCGCTCCGAAGAATACCCGTGTCTTCGCCTGCCCCGTTCTCGGAGCTTCCGGGTCCACTACCTCCGCAGCTTCGATTCTCTTTGCAAGAAAGCGAATCCGCCCATCGATCTGCCGTAGCCGTCGCTTGCCGTATTGATAGTCGGCGTTTTCACTGCGATCGCCGTTGCTGGCAGCCCACGCTACCACCTCCACGACAGCCGGGCGTTCCCTGGTGAGCAGAAACCGGTGCTCATCTTTGAGGCGCTGCAACCCGCTCGGCGTTATGTAGTTCTTGCCAAGTGCCGATGGCTCGTTCTGTGGTTCTCGCGTAGAACCTTTTCGCATCTAGTCGTTGTTCCTCGTGGTGCCCATTTGAACACCGATAAGCGCCGAAACAAACATAGTGGGTCATCTGCATCCACGGGAGTTCATCTGTGCCCTGATTGATTTTTTCACGTTTTTCAATTGGCAGCCAAACGGTAGGCAAGAAGCAGTAGAGGGGGATGTACGTGCTTGGAAAGTTTGGAGGCGCGGGCCAGAATCGAACTGGCGAATAAAGGTTTTGCAGAGCGTCCCCCGTACTTGTTGCGGGGTGTTGTGGAGTGTTGCTGGATAACAAATCAATGACTTACGTTCGTGCTTGCCAACCCACAACACCCCACAACAGAAAAAACTGTCTACAAAATCGTCTACAGTTCTTCAGCTTTGCCACCGGGCAAATGCCACTTGAAGTTTCGGAACTAGATTCCTTCCCTCGCTCTAATCTCTCTAACGAGCGTCGCGAGTGCATCCCGCTCATAGATACCGCCCGTCGCTTCAATTCCCTGAATTAATCGCGAGAATGCCGGAATGATTGGAAATTCAGATTCTCGCTCCGATGGGGCGAAATATTCCTTGTGGTAGCGAAAACTGCCGTATGCCAACAAATCAGCAGCTTGTAGCGAGGTGAACTGGTAGCTGCTGCCCTGCGTTATTCCTAGAAGATTCTCGTTCCAATTGGGATCGGTCTGGTAGTTTTTGTAACGCGCGTAGGATTCATTCGCTACGGCGCGGTTTTCAACATCAAAAACGAGGAAAATTTCTTCTCCGGGTAGTGATCCTTTCGCTTTACTAATAGCGGCCTGAATGCAGTGCTCGACGGGGAGGAAGTACGCATTCCCCAGACGATTTCTTACTACCGCCTCCAGCGTTTCAAAATGTTTGCATACGAGGACAGAACCCACTGCTATTAGGTTGGAATCGAGCAGTACCCCGACAAGTTCACCGTAGATTGCAAGCCTCTGCGCAAAACTCCAATCAGCAAACTCGCCCATTCCGTGAATGCAGTCGAACGAATGATATCGCCTCAAACGCGTGGGCCACGTCGGCCTGCTAAGTACAGCTTGCCATCGCTGATCGAATACGTCCCAAACCTCCAATGGAGCGATGAAGCCGCAAACTGCTATGATTTCTCGGATTCCTTCTGGTTCTTCACTTCCATCAAAATATCCGACTATCATGCGAATCCTCTCGTGTTTCCCAAGCTACTTCTAACGCCAAGGATAGCGCTTACTGTTGAACTCCTTTTCGGGGGCGTTCTCGTTCGCTTCAATCTTCCAATCTGGAGCGGTTGCAAGATCATCCGCCATTTCCTCGATCACCGTCCGAAGTTCGAGCGGTGTCAACCACCTGTCGGGAATCCAGCCGACTCCATGGATGCACCCAAGCATGTTCCCTGCGATGCTTCCGGTGGAATCACTATCGCCATCATGATTCACGGCCAGCACTACACCCGATTCGAAATCCCTTGGCTGGCGTGGCCGATTTCCGTCTTTACGACCTCAGGCACACGTATGCAACTCGGGCCATCGAAGTCGGGGTAGACCTGATTACGCTCGCAGCACTGTTAGGGCACAGCCGTATTGCCATGGTGCAGCGGTATGCCCATCCGGGTGAAGGACATAAGACGAAGCGGTTGCTGGCGTCGGATGCGGGCGAAAACGAATGAAACATGACGCGGAACGGGGTGTAGGTCGGAACCGTCTACAATTTCGTCTACAGTGATGAAGTGGTTAACAGGTTGGGACGTTGTAAGTGATTGAAAAGTTTGGAGGCGCGGGCCAGAATCGAACTGGCGAATAAAGGTTTTGCAGACCTTGAAAAGCGTCCGTTAACCACTGTGTTTTCAATATGATGTTCTGATGCTTGTTCAATTTAGTCCCCGTTTAGTCCGCCACGAGCTAAGGCAAAGCAGGGAATTGGATTGAGGCTGACATCACTTCTTCTTCGGACGCCGGGCGCGGTTCGCCAACAACGGCGACTTACCGATGACCGTCCTCGGGTTCTCCAGCTTCGGCGCGTCAGAGATGCCTTCAAATGCTTCGCTCGATTTCCATGCGCTCATGGCATAGACGCGAGGTTCTCGCAGTAGCTGGATTCCGTCACTCCAAGTCGCAAGCATCCGCTTCCCAATATCCCGGAACCCCGGCAACTGGTTCATCATTTCACGTACCGCTGGAGCCGTCTCAGAGACCGCATCACTGATGCGCTCCACCATCTCCTTCTGCTCTCGTTGGGAAATTCCGAAGGTGCTCGTGATGAACTTGACCAAGTTCTTGCCCGGCAGCCATGTCTTCTTGCCCATGAAGCTAATGCCCGGTGGATTGTGCTGGTATCCGGCGTAGACGGAGGTCGTGAGGAAATCGTACGCAGGTGAGAGCCGGGCATCCGTGGGCGAGGTGTAGAGCAGTGCCAAGTTCTTCGAATGGCAGTCGGCGTTTCTCAGTGCGTACGTCAGGAGCAAGATCGATGCCATCGCCTGAAACGTCTCATACTGCCGACCTCCCGGCACATGATCGCGGACTGCCTTGGCGATACGCTCCCACGTTGTCTCATACTTGGCTGAAGGGCGAAGACCGAGGAGCGCACAGAAATCCTCCATTGCGAGGCTTGGCTCTCCTTTTTCATCCACATCAAAGCGGTGGACGACGAGCACGTTTCCGTCCTCTGACAATTCAGTCTTGGCACAGGTGACCACCTTCGCCACCACCTGCATGCACAGATGCTCGTTCACGGTGGCGAACGGGAGTTTCTCGGAAGAGCCCTTGACGATGTGGCGGTGAGTCAGCAGGGTCGCCTTCTTGTGCTTGCCGAGCCCAGCCTTGGGAGACCGTTTCATCTCTTCTTCTGTGTCCAAGAATTTCGGCAGAACACCGGAGACTCCACTTCTCGCGTGCTCACGAACCAAGTTGGTGAAAGCCTCCTCCGAGTTGTCTCCCTTCAGGAGGTCAGCAACGTCTATCGGGCTTGCGGGTTCATCCAGTGCCGCGCCGGGGGGAGCAACTTGAAGCCTCCCCACCATGTTCCGACCGATGACGGATAGGAGCGCCATTGGGCTTGCACCGATGTGCGGCCCGAACTCTTCTTGCAGAACCTGCAACAGGTATCCTTCCGGCAAATTCATCTGGAAGATGGGGTGAAGCTGATCGTCCCACACGTACGATTCCGTGCGTACAGGCATGGTGAGGGAGACGAGCTTTTCCAATCCTGCATCCGGGACGTAGCTCAGCACGCTCTTGAAATCGCCGACAGGTTCAAGAACGGCGACGTGTTGGCCGAGGACGTAGACGTTCAGTTTCAAGCCCCACCTCGCTCACGCCGCAGTTCATCGAGGGAGCCTGAGGTTCCGGTCTTGGCGAAGTTCAACTCCAGACCAAGCACGGCCAGCACCGCCAAGAGCTTCCGTGAACCGAACTCGGGTAACTGGCCGCGCTCGAAGCGGGAGAGGGATTCGCGTGTCAGGCCAGAGCGAAGGGCGACCTCGCTCTGTTTCAGCCCAAGCGACTTGCGCTGCTCCGATACCGCTTGGCCGAGTTCCGCTAGAGTCTGCATGAAGTGATTTATACATCACTTTCTATGGGATATCAATTTATTTGTGATGTATACAGCACTCTCGATTGAGAAAACAGGGGCAGGGGGAACAGGCTTTCGCCCACGCCTCCTCAGCCCCCTAGCGAATTTCGTCGTAGACGAGCCTGAGGAGTGCCGCCACGGAGAAGCACTCTTCCAAGCTTTACGGAGGCGATATCGGACTGACGCGCACTCCTGCTCACCGATGCACATCAGACTGGCTGTTTCCTTCCACGTCCCCGTTGTCCTGAATCCATCGCCGCTCTTAAGTCGGAGGCGCACGCATCAGCGATGTCGGCGATCTCCTTCATCCGACTGCGGAGCACAAGCGGCAAGCGATGCTGACATACGAGCAAACCCTCATTGATGAATTTTCAGCCAAAGGTGAGGAAACCCGCAAGAATTGAGGGGCAAATGATGCAGTCCGCTTTTAGTCCGCTTTCCGCCCCAAATGTGCCCAATTGTGGTCAATTTTGCCCCATCGAACCACAATGTAGGCGCGACAGTAAATTTATGAAATGCTTTTATTTCAATGATTTAGGAGAGGAATTTGGAGGCGCGGGCCAGAATCGAACTGGCGAATAAAGGTTTTGCAGACCTCTGCCTTACCACTTGGCTACCGCGCCCCGAATTGCATGCGGATCGGGAGAGCGGGCGTGCAGCCTCCCTGCATGGCAAACCCTCGCTTGGGGCGAGGGTTTTGAATTCTCTGGAGCGGGAGACGGGATTTGAACCCGCGACTTCGACCTTGGCAAGGTCGCACTCTACCACTGAGTTACTCCCGCTCGACTTTTCAATCTTAGACAAAGCACCTTGCTCTGTCAAACCAGCGGAAACCCCAAGCTGTGGATTCCCCGCGTATTTACTGGACGGCGTTGATCCACTGCGGGTCAAGTGCAGGGCCAACTACCTGGCCGTCGCGGAAGTGCAGGATGCGCTTCCCAAAGCGCGCAGCTTCGGGATTGTGAGTGATCATGAGCACGGTCTGGCCCAGTTCACGGTTGGAGCGCTGCAACATTTCCAGGACGGCGCTGGAATTCTGGGTGTCGAGGTTGCCGGTGGGTTCGTCGGCAAGGACGATGGCCGGCTTATTGATCAGGGCACGGGCGAGCGCGACGCGCTGCTGCTCACCGCCGCTGAGTTCATTGGGGCGATGGTTGAGGCGCTTGTCGATGCCGAGCAACTCGGTGATGTTGCGGAAGTGCTCGGGGTCGCGGATGGCGGCGTCGCCGGCAATGTCAAGAGCGATGCGGATGTTGTCACGCGCGGTGAGCGTGGGCAGGAGATTGAATTTCTGAAAGACGAAACCGATCTTCTTGCGACGGAGGTGGGTACGCTCGGAGTCTGTGGTATGGGCAAAGTCGGTGCCATCGATCAGCACGCGTCCGGAGTCTGCCTGTGCCAGGCCTCCGAGGATGTAGAAGAGAGTGGACTTGCCGCTGCCCGATGGGCCAACAACGCTGAGGAATTCTCCGCGCTCCACTTCAAAGGAGACGCCGCGTACCGCGGGGACGTCCACTTTGCCGATTCGATACGTCTTGGTGACGTTCTCAACTTGAATGATGGCTGACATGAGTTTGCTAGTCCATCTTACACGACCAGACTGGCGCGGACGGTGTGCGCGACATGGAAGGCGGCGGAGCATTCCCGCCCCGCCGCCAGGTGTGCCGCCGACTTCTACCAGGCGGCCAAACTGACTCTGTCAAGCCACACGTCGTAATTGGCGGCTTTGCCGTTGAGGTCCATCTGGAAGGCAACGTTGAGCTCTCCGCCACCCTGCGCCCTGGAGCCGCCATAGCGGTTGATGTACGATTTTTTTCCGTTCAGCGTGACAGCTATGAAATGAGTCTGGCCGTTGACGCGTTCAAATTCCCATGTGAGGTGATTCCACCGGTAGGTTGGCGGCGCGGAACAGCCAACTCCAGTGTGCATCCAGTACGCCCCGGAAGTGTTCCAGACGTCCCACTGCCGGGCGGCAACATTGCACTCGGTTCCGAAGATGTACTTTCGTCCACCGACGGTCTGATTGCCGTCAAACTCAAGAGCCTGCGGCGCACTGGCGTTGGTGTAATAGAAGTACAGGTCATAGACGAAGTGAGAGGCCCGGGCGTTGGCGCCAAGCTGCTTCCACCAGAGAGCATCGCCGTAGGCCTTTCTTCCGCCGATCCAGTAGTGAGCCGCTCGCCCATCCATCGAAGGGGACTTGACGTTCTGGGTCAAGGAATAAGGGACCGAGGGGCCAGCTCCGCCAGCCCCGGCACAAGCGCCGCAATTCTGCCATCCGCCCATCTGGTCAATGTTGGAGTAGTAGGCCGCTCCCTTGGGAACTGTCTGTGCTGTGGTGGACGACGGGGCGCCCAAGGCTGCTAAGGCTGCGACTGAAAATGTAAGGCGTGCAGCAAGGTGTAGGTAACTCTTCAAACTGGCCCTCCAAGGCAAATGCAAACTCGCTAACTGGAAGGAGCCTACAGATAATCCATTACTGGATGTAGCCACCAAAAGGCCTATTATGCGCGAGGTTTTTACCCTAGACAATCTAAGGTCTTATGCTCATTTGAGAGCTGAAATTTCTTTCATAGTCATTGCAAAGCTATATAAATAAGAGATCTTGGTGACACGGCACAAAGGTCTTAACTCTTTGAGGGTGGGTCGCTCCTTGGGGGCTGCCGAATTTGTGGCCAAGTCCCTAGTGGTTTTCTAGGGAGTTCTAACAGGCAGAGGCGCGGCGTTGGGATGGGACAGCAGGGCGCGGGCCGCGGCGCTTCATCAGCAAGAGGCGGATTCGTTCCAACAGCTCGGCTGGCGCATAGGCACCTTTCCTCAACAGCAAATCTGCCGGAGCATCGGTGTGGAAGGCGCTCATGCGGGAGCTCAGCAGGATGACGGGGAGTTCCTGGGAATAAGCCTTGATGAGGCTCACCATCTCAGTAGCACTAGCGTCGGGCAGATCGATGCTGCTCAGCACGAGGTTCACCGATCCGAAGCCGAGAATGTGCATGGCCTCGCCGGCGGTGTTGCAGGTTACGACGCGGTATCCCCGGGTTTCAAGAGTTAACCTCTGAATCGAGAGGCTCTGTTCATCGTCCACGCACAAGATGGTCTTCTTTGCGGTCATCGTCAGGGGGTCGATTCTCCTGCAATCCAGACTACGTGGATTCTGATCGGCGTGGGGGGAACGCCCAGCAGGTCTCAAGCGTGTGGAAATCCTACGGAGAGGAATAGAGTCTTACAAGTGCTCAACTGATTACTGCTTAGATAGTTACGACAATCACAAATATCGATGAACTGTAACTCATTGCAATAAAGACGCAAGCCAGTTGCCTAGAAGATAAACTCCCCTTCAGACACCTTTACGACTCCGCCCCCTACCCGAATGTCTGTAACGCTTTGCGCAGTCTTGAGTCCCCGGATTTGCAGGAAGCTTGGGCGCCCGATTTCCAATCCCTGTTCAATCAGGCCGTGCTGTTCACTGGCGAGGACGCCGTGCTGCACGGCCCATGCGGCACAGCATCCTGCGGCCGAGCCGGTGGCAGGATCTTCGCCGTTGTAGAACTGCATACGCGCGTGAAGGGTTGCGCCGGGAGTTTCTGTTTGCCGGGAGACGAAGTAGAAGAACTGCGTGCTGTGCTCGCGGGCGAAGGCAGCGGCGCTTGGCTGATGGACGCGCAACTCGCGCATTGCGGCCAGCGATTTGAGTGGAACGATGGTGAATGGAATCCCGGTGGAGACCGTCTGGATGGGCAGCGAGGGGTCGAAGAAATCCTGGGGTACGCCGGTAGCGCGGGCGATCTGCTGGGCAGAGTAGATTGCGCCGAATTCGGGATCGCGCTGACGCATCTCTCCGATGAGGCGGCCGCTGCGGTCGAGGGTGAAACGCACTGGGATCTTGCCGACATTGAGGTCCAATTCGACGAGCTCGTCTTTGCGCTGCTGGTGGAGATACCACGCGGTGCCGAGAGTAGGATGGCCGGCGAAGGGGAGCTCCTCCTGCACGGTGAAGATCCGGACGCGGATGCCACGCTCGCGCTCCTCTTGCTGCGGACGGGGGAGGATGAAGGTGGTCTCGGAGAGGTTGGTTTCCTTGGCGATGGCCTGCATCTGGGAGTCGCTGAGTCCACGCGCATCGGTGAGAACGGCGAGTTGGTTGCCCTCGAGCGCCTTGTGGGTGAACACGTCGAGCAGTACGTAGGGGTAGCGCCGCGCTTCGGTCATCGACATTCTCCTCGTTTATCAGATTATCGCGGGCATGGCTGGTGCTCAGAAAAATTGCGGGGTTACCGCATGGCGGGGAAGTCGCGAATCAGCAGGGGAACGAGGCGGCAGATTTCGTGGAGCGCCTGCTCTCCCTTTGCCGTGAGCCCTTCATGGTTGGCGAAGGATGCGCCCGCGCCAGTGACCAGCATGGCTTGTGGCGCGCGTCCGTAGAGGCTGAGAGCGAGGGCCAGGAGCGCAGCGGGCTTGACGTGGTGGGTGAGGCTGGCCGGGGCAGAGGATTCTGGCGAGATCCGCTCGACGTGCACGGTGCCAGGCTCGCCTTCACGGGCATCGACGAAGATTGCCAGATCGAAGGCGGAAAGCTCTGCGGCCAGTTCGGGGCCAAGCTGATGGCAGCTTACGAATTCCACCGCAGGAAGAGCGGGGCGCAAACGCTCAAGAGCCATCGGCCCAAGAGCGTCGTCACCCCGCAGTGTATTTCCGTAGCCGACGAGGAGAACCCGCAAGGGGCTATCTCCGCAGCCGGTCTATGATTTCGCCGTCGGCGCCGAGCAGTTGGATATCCAGCGGCATTGCTCCTGCGGCGTGGGTTGAGCAGCTCAGGCAGGGGTCAAAGGTGCGGACCACGGCCTCGACACGATTGAGCATGCCCTGTTCGAGTTTCTTGCCCCGGACGAACTGCCGGGCTACCTGGAGCACGCCATGGTTGATCGCAAGATTGTTGTGTCCGGTGGCGATCACCATGTTGGCTGACTCGATGAGCCCATTCTGGTCGATGCGGTAGTGGTGGATGAGGGTCCCTCGCGGAGCTTCCAGAATGCCGACGCCCTCGAAGTTGTTGGGCGAGGCGTGGGCACGCACGTTCTTGCCCAGGATCTCCGAATCGTTGAGCAGGGTTTCCATGCGCTCAATCGAGAACAGGATTTCGATCAGGCGGGCGTAGTGATAGTAGAAGGAGCTGAGTACGGAGTGGCGTTCCAACTCGCGGAACTCGGCCAGCTCTTCATCGGCCTGCGGCGTGCCTGCCGACTGGCACATGTTGAGGCGCGCCAGCGGACCCACGCGATACATGCCGTCATGCAATCCGAGCGGCTTGTAGTAAGTGGACTTGAGGTAGGAATCGTCGTTGCAGGATTCGCCGATGTAGTTCTGGTAGTCGGTGCCGGTAATGTGGTCGGCGACGATGTTGAGGTTGGTGTCAATGAAGCGCAGCCAGCCGTTGTAGGCGGAAAATTCGTTGTGGTCGTTGGCCATCGCCAGGAACATGGACGGGAAGTTGGCGAAGGAGCGCACCTCGGCGCGGAAGCTCTCGATTTGTCCCTTGAACCAGCGCAGGGCGCGGCGGGTGATCTGAATGGCCTCGGGAAGCTCGGAGAGGATGAGGTCTCGCTGGTCGGCCTGCAGCGGATGGCTGACGCCGCCGGGGACGATCCATCCGGGGTGAACGCGCTTGCCGCCCAGGGTCTCAAGCACGCGCTGCCCGAACTGGCGGAGGCGGATTCCGTCGCGTGCCATCTCGGGGTGCTTGGCGATGACGCCGAGGATGTTGCGCTCGGCGGGGTCGGAGTCCATGCCGAGCAGGAAGTCCGGCGAGGAGAGGTAGAAGAAGCTGAGGGCGTGGGACTGGATGATCTGCGCCAGGTTCATGATGCGGCGCAGCTTCTCCGCTGTCTCCGGGATGCGGACGGCCATGATGTCATCGCAGGCCTTGCTGGAGGCCAGCAAGTGACTGGTGGGACAGATGCCGCAGATGCGGGCCATGAGCGCGGGCATCTCGGTGAAGGGTCGGCCCTCGCAGAGCTTTTCAAAGCCGCGCACCTGGGTCACATGGAAGCGAGCTTCCTGAACATCTCCGTGGTCGTCCAACTGGAGAGTGATCTTGGAGTGGCCCTCGATGCGGGTTACGGGATCGATAGTGATCGTAGGCATAAGTTTCCTAAGCTCCAAAGCGCGCGGTTGATGTCATCTCGGGCACGCGCCCTTCCAGCAGTTCGCTGACCGCGAAGAAAATGTTGTCTGCCGATGGCGGGCAGCCAGGGAGGTAAACGTCCACCTTTACCACCTCGTGCAGCGGCATCACGCGCTCCAACAGCCGGGGCACAACCTTGGTGGGAACCTGCTTGTTGATGGTTGCATTCTCGTCATAGACGCGCTCCATCACCTTTGCCAGGGGGAAGACGGTTCGCATGGAGGGGATGTTTCCGGTGACCGAGCAATCGCCCAGCGCCACCAGCACCTTGGTATTCCTGCGGATGAGTTTGATCTTGTGCAGGTCTTCCTCGCTGCTGATGGAGCCTTCCACAAGGGCTACGTCCACGTTCTCGGGGAAGTCCTTGGCATCGACCAGCGGGCTATAGACCAGCTCGATCTTCTCTCCGAGCAGAATCAGTTTTTCATCCATGTCAAGCAGGGACATGTGGCAGCCCGAACAGCCATCCAGCCAAACGGTTGCCACCCGCGCCTTTGTTGGTTTCACCTTCGTCATTTGCCCACCTCCCGCATCATGCTCAAGTAAGGCAGGAACGTGCGGCGCTTGAGCATCTCGCCTGCAGCCTGGCCCTTTTCGCTCAACGCGCCGGTAGGACACACCTGCACGCACTTGCCACAGCCGGTACAGCTTTCGCTTTCACCCCAGGGCCGGTTGAGGTCGGTGATCACACGTGCCTTGGTGCCCCTGCCCATGATGTCCCAGGTGTGCGCGCCTTCCACCTCCTGGCAGACGCGCACGCAGCGTGTACACAGGATGCAGCGGTTGTGGTCGGCGAGAAAGCGCGGGTGCGAGGCATCCACCGGCATGAGCGGGTGAATGTAAGGCATGGTGATGTGGTTGACGCCCAGCTTCTGCGCCAGGAACTGCAGGTCGCAATGGCCATTGGTCACACAGACCGAGCAGATGTGGTTGCGCTCGCTGAACAACATTTCCAGCGCCAGCCTGCGGTGCTCGGCCAGGCGCTCATTGTTAACTGTGACCACCATGCCCTCCTGCACCTTGGTGACGCAGGCGGGCATCAGCTTGTTCATTCCCTTGACCTCAACCAGGCACATGCGGCATGCGCCGATGTTGCTGAGGCCGGAAAGACGGCAGAGGGTGGGGATGAAGATTCCATTTTCCTCGGCCACTTCGAGAATGGTCTGGTCGGCGCGACCGCCGCACTCGTGGTTCTCGATGATGAGGGTACAGATTTCGATCGCAGTGTTGTTCATGCGCCCACCTCCGCTTCCACCTTGGCGGGATGACAGATTCCAGCCGGGCAGCGCCCTTCTTCAATGTGGGCGCGGTACTCATCCATGAAATAGCGCAAGGTCGTCAGCGTAGGATTGGGAGCAGTCTGCCCCAGTCCGCAGAGGCTGGCAGCCTTTACCATGCTGGTGAGACGGGTGAGCAAGTCAAGATCCTGCGGGCCGGCCTCGCCCTGGGTAATGCGCTCCAGGATGTTGTGCATCTGGGTGGTGCCGACGCGGCAGGGAACGCATTTGCCACAGGACTCGGACATGCAGAAGTCCATGAAGAACTTGGCAACGTCCACCATGCAGGAGGTTTCATCCATCACGATCATTCCGCCGGAGCCCATGATGGAGCCGACGCTGGCCAGCGAATCATAATCGACCGGAATGTCAAGATACTGTTCGGGGACGCAGCCGCCGGAAGGTCCGCCGGATTGCACGGCCTTGAAGCGGCGCCCTTCTGGAATTCCACCCCCGAGTTTGAAGATGATCTCGCGCAGGGTGATTCCCATGGGGACCTCGATGAGGCCGGTGTTATTGACCCGTCCGGCGAGAGCGAAAACCTTGGTGCCCTTGCTCTTGTCGGTTCCGATGGAGGCAAACCAGTCGCCACCGCGCCGGATGATGGGCGGAATGTTGGCGAAGGTCTCCACGTTGTTAATCAGCGTCGGCGATTTCCAGAGGCCCTCCTGTGCAGGGAAGGGAGGCCGTGGCCGCGGGGTTCCGCGCCCGCCTTCAATCGATGCGATGAGCGCGGTTTCTTCGCCGCAGACAAACGCTCCGGCGCCCAGCCTGACCTCGATCTTGAAGTCGAAGTGAGTGTCCCCGATGTTCATGCCAAGCAGTCCGTTGTTCTCGGCCTGGCGGATGGCGATGCGCAGGCGCTTGACGGCCAGCGGATACTCGGCGCGGCAGTAGATGAAGCCCTTGCTGGCTCCGACGGCGTAGGCGGCAATCGCCATGCCTTCGAGCACGCGGTGGGGATCGCTCTCCAGAACGCTGCGATCCATAAATGCGCCAGGGTCGCCTTCGTCGGCGTTGCAGATGACATACTTGCGCGCGCCCTGGGCCTTGGCGACGGTGGTCCACTTCAGTCCGGTCGGGAAGCCCGCGCCGCCGCGCCCGCGCAGGCCGCTCTTGGTGACCTGCTCGATGACGCCGAGGGGCTTGAGCTTGGTGATGCAGTGGAAGAGCGCCTCATAGCCATCGGCGGCAATGTAATCCTCCACCCGCTCGGGATCGATTTCGCCGGAGTTCTCAAGGACAATCTTCTTTTGTCCGGTGAAGAAGTCGAGTTGGCTGTCCATGACGATGGCGGCAGGGGCAGGCTTTTTGTCCACTACGCTGTCAATGACGGCAGAGGCGTCGGCAGGAGTGACGCCCTGGAACATCAATTCATTGGCGTCAGCCGAGACCAGCGGTCCGGCGGCGCACAGTCCCATGCAGCCCACGCCCTTGACCTTGCAGCAGGTCTCCAGTCCGCGCTGCTTCAACTCACTTTCCAACTGCGTCTTTACCTGCTCGGAGTTGGCGGAGAGGCAACCGGCGGCGACGCAGACCTTGATCACGTGGTCGTAGCGGTTCTCGCTCTGCTTGGTTTGTGCCGCAATACTGGTGAGATCGTCCTGGTTCATTTGTGCGCCCCCTCGGCGAGAGTTTCGCTCTCCAGGTATGTCCGGACGCGCTTCTTGATGGTCTCGGTGGTGATCTTTCCGGCCACCTGGCCGTCAAAGACCACGGCCGGTGCGAGTCCGCAGGAGCCCAGGCAGCGGGCGGTGAGCAAGGAAAGCTTGCCGTCCGGAGTAGTTTCGCCCTGCTTGATTCCGGCGGCTTCCTGCACGGCATTCAGCAGCACGGGCGCGCCCTTGATGTAGCAGGCGGTTCCGGTGCAGACCACGCAGGTGTGCTCGCCCGGCGGCTTCATGGTGAAGAAGTGATAGAAGGTGGCGACCCCATACACCCGGCTGTAGGGAACCCGCAGCGAGGTGGCCACGTAGCGCAGCGCGTCGTCGGTAAGGAACCCGAAGGTCTCCTGAACCGTATGCAGAACCTCGATCAGGGCGTAGGGTTCATGCCCATGACGGCGCATCATGCCATCGACGATTTTCCAGCGCTTATCTTCGGATGGCGGCGAAATTGTCTTCTGGGTAGGCAGCATCATTGCTCCTCAGTCCAACTTCCGTGAACACACAATCGCCCTCCCGTCCGGAAACGGTCCGATGAGCAGAATGGAAGGGGGAACGACTGGAAGGTTTTCTGGAAAAATGGCAGTCCCTACAAGGAAAACGATGATCAGTGCGACCGGAATCTGCCAGGGTAGGTCTCATATAAATTCGCGCAAATCGACGAACGTGCGCGTACCGGGACGGGCTTGCGCCCATCACGACTGGAAGTCTAAGCGCGGATTTGGCATTGCGATGTGATTTCGCTCACGGGGGAGTGTGTCGCCAGATCACATACGGTTCAGAGTGGGACGTGGGTCGTTCGAGCGCTTGACAAAGAGAAAGGGCCGGGCAAAGTAGCCTGGCCCTCCCTGAATCGCGGAATTGCTTCAGCAGATGCGCGGCAATTGTTCTCCGCTCAGCATGTCGATGATGCGCGTGGTTCCGATGCGGCTCTTCATCTTTACCAGGCCGCCGCGCTCTCCGGTGACGCGTCCAATCTCTACCGCGCCCGCCGTGTGCTGGCTGCCGCGCAGCAGTTCGAGTGCGCGGGCGGCTTCGTTCTCCGGCACAAAGACGATCATGCGGCCCTCGTTAGCGAGGTAGAGAGGATCAAAGCCCAGCACCTCGCAGGCTCCGGCAACATCGTCGCGTACGGGGATCTTCATCTCGTCAATCGTGATCTGCAAACCGGTGGCTTCGGCAATTTCGATGAGCGTGGTGCCCAGGCCGCCGCGTGTCAGGTCGCGCAGGCAGTGGACGCCAACGTTGCCGCCAATCAGCGTCTGCACCGCGGCGTTCAGCGGAGCGCAGTCGCTCTCAATCGCCGACTCAAACTCCAACCCTTCGCGCAGTGCCATGATGGCGATGCCGTGGCGGCCAACGTCGCCGCTGAGCAGCACCACATCTCCGGCCCGGACGGCAGAGGGAGCAATCGTCAGCCCGTGTTCGATCAGTCCGACGCCCGCAGTGTTGATGAACACTCCGTCGCCCTTGCCCTTGTCCACCACCTTGGTATCGCCGGTTACCAGTTGCACGCCGGCAACCTCGGCGGCCTGCTTCAGGCTCTGCACCACGGCCCATAGGGTCTCCATGGGCAGGCCCTCTTCAAGGATGAGCCCGCAGCTCAGGTAAACCGGGCGCGCGCCGCACATGGAAAGATCGTTGACCGTGCCGTTGATGGCCAGTGAGCCGATATCGCCGCCGGGGAAAAACAGCGGGCGTACCACGTAGGAGTCCGTGGTAAACGCCAGCCGCGCACCGCCCAGCTCAAAGACCGCGCCATCATGCCGCGCCTCCAGCAGCGGGCTGTTGAAGGCCGGGAGAATCATCTTCTCGATCAACTGGTGCATCAGTTTGCCGCCGCCGCCATGGGCCAGAGTCACCGTGGGATAGTCGGTGATGGGCAGTGGACAGCTCAGCGTAAAGTCTTTCACGGTGCTCATCGATTACACCTTTCCTGCGGTCGCCAGCTCTGCGCGCCGATACCGATAATACGCGGCACAGGCTCCCTCGCTCGAGACCATGGGCGCGCCCAGCGGTTTTTCCGGCGTGCACTGCCGCCCGAAGGCGATGCACTCGTGCGGTTTCTTCTGCCCCTGCATGATGAGGCCGCTGATGCACAACGGGCTCTCCTCCGCGGTGTAGTCGCCCACGTTGAAGCGCAATTCGGCGTCAAACTCGGCGTACTCCGGACGCAGGCTCAGCCCGCTTGCGCCGATCTCACCAATGCCCCTCCACTTGCGATTCACGACGTGGAATACCTCCTTCACATAATGCTGCGCCTGGCGGTTTCCACCTGCGGGAACGGCGCGCGTGTACTGGTTCTCAACCTCGTAGCGGCCCTGTTCCAGTTGTGCCACGCACATGGCGATGCCCTGCAGAATGTCCAGTGGCTCAAAGCCGGTGACCACGATGGGAACCTTGTATTTGGCTGCGATCGGAATGTACTCCTCGTAGCCCATGATGGCGCAAACGTGTCCGGCGGCAAGAAAGCCCTGCACGCGGTTGCTGGAAGAGCCGAGAATCGCCTCCATTGCGGGGGGCACCAGAACGTGCGAGACCAGCACGGAGAAGTTCGTGATCCCCTGCTGCTTGGCCTGGAAGACCGCCATGGCGTGCGCCGGAGCCGTAGTCTCAAAGCCGACCGCAAAGAACACAACCTGCTTGGACGGATTCTCCTTCGCAATCTTCAGCGCATCCAGCGGCGAGTAGAGAATCCGCACGTCGCCCCCGCGCGCCTTGATGCCGAACAGATCAATCTCGCTTCCCGGCACGCGCAGCATGTCACCGAACGAGCAGAAGATCACCTCCGGACGCTGCGCGATCTGCACCGCCTTGTCGATCAGCTCAAGCGGTGTGACGCACACCGGGCAGCCCGGTCCGTGAACCAGTTCGATCTCTTTCGGCAGCAACTCGTCCAACCCAAATTTCACGATGGCGTGGGTCTGTCCGCCGCAGATTTCCATGATCGTCCATGGCTGCGTGGTGATTCTGCGAATCTCCTGCGCGTAGCCCTGGGCGGCGCTGGCGTCGCGGTACTCCGATGAAAACTTCACTGCTTTGCTCCTGGATCCGGCGTCAGCTCAGCCAACTCGCCGAGCTCGCCCATCTCTTTCAGATAGCCGAAAACCTTGCCCGCCTCTTCCTCGTCCACCACGCTGATGGCGAAGCCGACGTGAACCAGCACGTACTCGCCAATCTGGGCTTCCGGCACGTAGGCCAGGTTTACTTCCTTCAGCACTCCGCCAAAATCCACGCGGGCCTGCCGTGCCAAATCCTCGCCATGAACGCTAATGATCTTTCCCGGCACTGCTAAACACATTTCTGCTCCCTCGCGCTTTCTTCAAATCTCAATTGCCGTGCTGCCGCCACCACCTGCCCCAGCGCAATTCCCCCGTCGTTGGGAGGAACCCGCTGATGCCAATATACCTTGATGCCTGCGCCTTCCAGCCGTGCGACCGTCAACTCGGTGAGCAGCCGGTTCTGGAAGCAGCCGCCGCTCAGCGCCACAGGCACTCCGGGATATTCCGCGGCGATGTGGGCAATCATCTCCGCCAGCGTGTTGTGGAAGCGGCGCGCGATTGTCTCCGGCTTCTCGCGGCGCGCAACTTCCGTCAGGATTTCACGCACCATCGGCGCCCAGTCCAACTCCGCCGGAGTCTCGGCAGCGGCAGGCGTCAAAGCAAAGTCGTACCTGCCCCGGTCGTCACTTTTCCCGGCGAGCCACTCCAGTTCCATCGCCGCCTGACCCTCGTAGCGCGAAATCTGCCGGAGGCCAATCAGCGAGGCCACGCCGTCAAACAAGCGGCCGGCGCTCGACGTCCACGGACTGTTGAGCCCTTGCCGCAACATCGTTGCCACAATCTTCAACTCAGATGCGGAGAACGCCTGGAGCGGAGTCAGCTTCGGGTGAGCGTAAACTTCCTCGCCCATCGTCTCCACCAGCAATCCCAACCCGCAGCGCCTTGGCTCCCGCACCGCCCGTTCGCTGCCGGCCAGCCTTAGCGGTCGCAGCCGTGCGGCGCGAGAATATCCATACTCGTCGATCTTTAGGAACTCGCCGCCCCACACTGTTCCGTCCGGCCCCCAGCCGCTGCCATCCCAGGCCACGCCCAGCACCGGAGCCGCAATTCCATTCTCCGCCATGCAGCCCAGCACGTGCGCATAATGATGCTGCACCCGCACCGGTTGGGCGCTTATCCGGTTGGCGTATTCCGTGGAAACGTAGTTCGGGTGCAGATCACAGGCCACCACCACCGGCGTTACTTCGTAGAGGTCCTCAAGGCTCTCCACCACGCGCTCGAATGCCAGGTTAGCCTGCTCGGTCTCCAGGTCGCCGATATGCTGGCTCAGGAAAACCTGCCTGCCCACGGAGAGCGCGACCGTGTTCTTTTGATGCGCGCCCACGCCGAGCAGGGTGGGCATCTCCTCTTCCAGCATCACCGGCAGCGGCGCAAATCCGCGGGCGCGGCGCATCACCATCTCGCGTCCGGCCATCACGCGCACAATCGAGTCATCCACGTGGCGCAGAATCGGGCGGTCGTGCACCAGCAGCAGGTCGGCAATTCCGCGCAGCCGCTCCACCGCGTCGCGCTCGTCGGTGCAGATCGGTTCATCGCTCAGGTTGCCGCTGGTGGCGATCACCGCAAAGCCCAACTCGCGCATCAGCAGATGATGCAGAGGGGTATAGGGAACCATCACCCCCAGCATCGGATTGCCCGGTGCAACCGAGGGTGCCAAAGCCGAAAGCGCGTCCCGCCGGCGCACCAGCACAATGGGCGACTCCGGCGAGCGCAACAACCGTTCTTCCATCGGCGCAACTTCGCAATCCTGCAGCACTGCTTCCACCGACGGATACATCAGCGCGAAAGGCTTCTCTTCGCGGTGCTTGCGCTCACGCAACCTGCGCACGGCATCTTCATTCCGCGCATCGGCCATCAGGTGGAATCCGCCGAGCCCCTTTACCGCAACGATTCTGCCCTGCCGGATCGCCTCGGCAGCCTGCTGCAACGCGTCGCCGCGCTGCGCCAGTACCTCGCCGTGCTCACTCCAAAGCTGCAACTGCGGGCCGCACTCAGGACATGCATTCGGTTGCGCGTGGAATCTCCTGTTCAGCGGATCGCCATACTCGCGCTCGCACTCGGCGCACATGGTGAACTTCTTCATCGTGGTGCGGGGCCGGTCGTAGGGAAGCGATTCAATGATGGTGTAGCGCGGACCGCAGTTGGTGCAGTTGGTGAAGGGATAGCCGAAACGACGGTTCGCGGGGTCAAAGATTTCATGCAGACACTCAGGGCAGGTTGCAATGTCAGGCAGCACCAGCGCGGTCTTCGCCTCCGCGCCGTCGCTCTTGCGGATCTCGAAGCCGACGTAGCCGACAGGGTCGGCAAAGCTGCTTTCCAAGCTCTGGATGAAGGAGATGGCGGGCTTCTCGCGCTCCACCCGCAGCAGAAACCTCTCCAGCATTTCGCGTGCGCCTTCCACCTCGATAAAGACGCCATGAGCGGTATTATTCACCCAGCCGTTCAATTCCAACTCAGCAGCCAGGCGGTAGATGAACGGACGGAAACCCACGCCCTGTACCGCGCCGCGAACGGTCATCTTCAACCGTACGGCCGTCGTGCTCATCACGCCCTGGTCTGCAGTCGCCAATCTTCCTCTTCCCGCGCCGGACAGCCGCGAATCGGAACAACATCTCTGAATCAGGCAGGCTAGATTCTAGCAGTCGCCTGCGGCGATACTCGTGACTTTCCTCACTCCGGGCTCGCTTCGTGCTCCGGTGTTAGAATCGCCTGAGTCCCGGCTACTCCGGAGTGGAATCATCTTCATGGCAACCTCTTCCAAGGCACCCACGCCCGTTCCCATGCTCGACCTCAAGCGCCAGTATGCCACTATTCGTGAGCAGGTGCGCGCCGCCATTGACCAGGTTTGCGAGTCGCAGTCGCTGGTGCTGGGCGACGAGGTCGCCAGTCTCGAGCGCGAGATCTCCGCTCACCTTGGCGCAACTTCCACCGTGGGGTGCTCCTCTGGAACGGACGCGCTCTGGTTGGCCCTCGCGGGGGCTGGGGTTAAGGCGGGAGACAGCGTGATCACCACGCCGTTCACCTTCTTCGCCTCCGCCAGTTCAATTACCCGTTGCGGTGCCCGACCCGTCTTTGCAGACATCGATCCGGCTACCTTCAATCTCTCACCGGGGGCGGTGGAGTTAGCGGCTGAACGGCAGCATCCGGAGAACTTGAAAGCCATCATGCCGGTGCACCTCTACGGCCAGTGTGTGGATGCCGAGGTCTTCGACTCCGTTGCCGCCGCCCGCAAGTTGGTGATCGTGGAAGACGCGGCCCAGGCCTTCGGCGCAACCTGGAAGGGCCGCCACGCCGGAACGCTCGGCCTGACCGCCGCCTTCAGCTTCTATCCCACCAAGAACCTGAGCGCATTTGGCGACGCAGGGGCCGCCACCAGCACGGATATCGAAGTTGGCGAGCACATGAAGCGCCTGCGCAATCATGGCGCCGCCCGCCGCTACTACCATGAGGAGATTGGCTGGAACGCCCGCATGGATGGAATCCAGGGAGCGGTGCTGCGAATTAAGCTGCGCCACATCGAGCAGTGGAACCAGCGCCGCCGCGAGATTGCCTCCACTTACGACCACCTGCTGCAGAAGTCCGGGGTTGCCGGCCTCCGTGGAATATCGACATATGTCGATGCTGCTCGCCCTCTCGCCCTGCCCCTCACCGTGCCCGCGGCAAAGCACATCTTCCACCAGTACGTGATCCGCGCCCACCGCCGCGATGAACTCCGCGACTTCTTACAGGAGCGCAAGATTGGTTGCGAGATCTACTATCCTGTGCCCCTGCATCTCCAGCAGTGCTTCGCCTATCTTGGATACAAGGCTGGAGATTTTCCGGAGGCCGAGCGTGCCTGTCAGGAAGTTCTGGCCCTGCCGATCTTTCCGGAACTTACCGCAGAGGAGCAGCACAAGGTGGTTGCGGCGATTGTTGAGTTCTATTCGAAATAGTGCTGTCCTCGCCGCAGCGCAGATGCAGCGCTGCCTCGCGGTACCTGCGGTAGTCCCGCAGCAGCAGCGCCTCGTCGTACTCGCCGTGCGAGGAGAGCGCGGCCATGCTTGACCATCCCATGCGGAACGCAGCGTAGGCGAGCAGGTAGGGCGGCAACCTCCCGGCAACGGAATCTCCCGAGCGCTCCTCGTAGAGGCGCACAAACCAAGAGCGCGTCTCCGGTGGCATCTCCCACTCGATGATTGCGCCTGCCACATCCCACGCGATATCGCACGGGCCCGGGAAGAAATGATTGTCACCGTGGCTCACCGCGTCCAGCTTCAACAACTCTCCCTGCTCGATGCACAGCCACTCGTGCGGCATCATGCGCGCATCGCAGGTCACAACGCGGATCGCAGAAAGGTGAGACTCATCAGGACTGAGTTCTTCGCCGAACTCCGTCTGCCAGTTCCAGCACAGCATCTTCTCCAACTCAGGACTTTGCTGCGCGGATGCCGCAAAGTTCGCAGCGCGGAATGCGAGGTACTCTGCCATGCGCTCCAGGAACTTCGGTGAGAGATCACGCGCGGTAAGCATGCGCCCGCTCACGAGTTTGTACAGTCCAAAGCCATTTCGATTTCCAAGATAGCGCGGAGAAAATCCGTTCTCCGCGAGCAGTTGCGCTCGCGCGCCAACCGCCGCGCCGTAGTGTCCAAGGCCTTCGAACTTGAAGAGGCTTGCGCCATCGAGAGTGAGAAATTTCGCGACTTCCAAGGTCGGCCAGGTCGCGGGCATCGTGCACTCGTCGCAAGGGAAGTATCTGCGCCAGGTGCCGCCGGAGAGGCTCTCGCCCGCACCCGCCGGAACCAGCGGCGCATTCTGCATCACGTGAAAACGGAAACGCCGCCAGCGAGCGTGCGCGTTCTCTGCGCGCAGAGTCGCGGGATCAACTTCGCGGCTGCCTATCATCTGAATACGGTCGCAGGAGACGCCACACTCCACAAGCCTCTCGGCCACGGCAAGGAAAGAGGAACCGCTGATGCCGGGGCCTTCGTCGAGGATCAAGAAACCGGCGTCGCCAGCGTCGGCGATCCAGTGCCGCAACTCCGGCGTAAGTTCCAGGGCGCGTCCGTAAGGGTGGCCCGTTGGGCGCACGCTGGTGCGGGAGCACTCAATGCCGCGCTGCCGCAACGCCGCACAGGCCACGGCGCTTAACGTGGCTCCAATGCTGCGGATGCCGAGCACCGCCATACGGGGTGCCAGCGTCAGCGTGTCCAGCAGCATTGCGACCTTGCGCGGATGCAGGGCGTAATAGGCAAAGCCCTCCTGCACGGAAGCCTGGTAGATACCCGCGACCCTGATCTGTCCGGCACGCAGCAATATTGATGAAAGTGAATGCATCTCGCCAAGAAGGAAAGCGGAGGCAATCTCGTCCGTGATCGATGCAGCCAGTTGGCAGGAATCGGCGCAGGAGTTGTCATCGGCCAGCGCGCATTCCAACTCACCGGCGGCGATCAGAGCCGTGAGCAGATTGTCTTCAGGCGCATGTGCGCAGGGGTTCAGTGCTCTACAGAGTTCGGAGAGCAACTCCGCTCCGCTAATTGTGCGGCGTCCATCGCGGAACACGTACATGTTCCATCCTGAGTGGTTCATTGGACTTCAGGAGTAAACAGTGGCGCGTATCACGCAGCCTTCTTTTTCTGTCCACGCGGCGAGCGCGAGATGTCGCCCTGCTTGTCAATGAAGTAGAGGAACTGGTTGTCGCGCTCCACGGCGCGCTCAACCAGAATCTTGGACTCACCTTCGCCGCTCTTGGGTTTATGGCAGACATTGCCCTGACCGTCGATGAAATACAGATATTTCTTATAGTCCCGTTGGAGGTCCAGTTTCTTGATCTTTTCGGCCATAGCGGCATACCCTCCGATTTTCTAGGGAGTAGGATTCGCTTTGGCCCTGCGGGGATGGATTGCTCTGCACGGAACTTTGATCTGTCTAGTGCTTGTGCTTGCGTTGGGGGCTGCCCTTTGCGCGCGACTGGCCCTGCTTCTTGGTTTCGCCGGGTGAGTGAGCAGCATGCTGCGGTTGCTCTCCGGGAGAAAGCACCGGGCGGACAATGTTGCCGATGACGCGGTACTTACGCTCCCCGAGCGAGCCATCCGCGTTCTGTTTGCGGATGGTGAAGACGGGCATGGCGCCTTCCTTCCCAAAGTCCTCGGTGGAGACCCTTGCGGGGAAATATCCGATGATGAAGTGCTCGCGATACGCCGTCTCGTAGCGATGCCGCTTCAAATTCCAGGTGAAGACGCGGACCTGGTTGAAGTCGAAGGGGATGCCGTCTTTGTTTTCGTTCATGAGCACAAGGTACTGCGGCACTGCTTTGTCGCCGTCCTGCACGGTGTTGAGCACAAAGGCCGCCTGGATGCGCTGACCTTCGGCATACTGCACCACGTCGAGAGGAATATCGAGATCGACCATGCGTGCGAGTACCCATCCGGCGCGGCCCTGCTGGTCGCGCACCAGCCACCAGTCATCCATCGGCTTGGGCTTGGCGTCCTCTGTTTGCGCAGGGGCGGGAGTGGGTTGCGCTACAGGCGCTGCGGGTGCAGGTGCCGCAGGAGGCTCTGTTTTCGCGGGTTTGGTGGTCTTCTTCTTCGGAGAGAGTTTGGCTTGTTCGCCGGCGGCTTTGGCGATGGCCGCAGTCTTCTTTGCGGCGATCTCTTCAGGTGTGGCGCGGCCAGTGGTGGCGCGCTTGAGCAACTCAACCTTGGAGTTTTCCGCGAGCTGATAGAGCGTATCGGTCTCGCGTCCGGGGGCGACGTGCATGTTGAGTTCGACGCGGGTGAGGGCGTGGCCCTGGATGGGTGTGGCGGCGTTGTCGCGCGCGAGCTGCTCGAATTGGGTGAAGGTCTCGGCGGGGACGAGGGCGCGGAGCTCCACCCAACCCTCTGTTTTCGCGGCGTTGCGGATGCGGACGAATCTTTTCTGGTGTTCGAGGACTTCGACGCGCTCGCCGTTCTTCAGGGTGCCGACGCGGTTGTAAACGGTGGAAACGTGGTCGCGAAGATTGGCGTTGGGAGCAGAAACGTACATGATCTCGCCGGAGGCGAGGGAGCCGGGACGTTTGCAGGAGAAGGTGAAAAGGAGAGCGAGCAGGAGGGCAGACGTGCGGCAAAGCCGCATGGATACAGGGCGAAAACGAGAGTTCAGTGCGGACAAGGGCTTCTCTTCCGGGTGAAACTCCACTATAAACCACGGGGCGCAGGGGACGAAACGATTCACCAGGAGGTGAATGGTTGAAGGAGGGGGGAGTGCCGGAGTAGTGAATGGTTGAGGCAGGTCCGGAACGATTGACGAATCGGTTAACTACTTTACGGGAGAGCGATTTCTGAGTTGCCAATGGTCAGGGCGCGGATCAGGGACCTGAGCCGAGGCTCGAAATCTACTTAGTCCGGGGCGCAGATGGAATCACCCGGCCCGTTTGGGCCGGGTGCGGTAGCGAAGAGGAAAATTACTCCTCGCCGAAGTGGATTCCGACGGAGCGGGCGGTATTGACGAGCTCGCCCTTGGGATCGACGGCTTTCATTTTTCCGATGGCCTCGGCGATATCGACGAACTCGATGCGGCCTCCGCGGAGGGCGACCATTTTAAGGAAGCCGCGCTGGGCGATGAGATCGACGGCGGCGACGCCGAAGCGGGTGCTGAGGATGCGGTCATAGGGAGAGGGCGAACCGCCGCGCTGGGTGTGTCCAAGGACGGTGACGCGCACTTCCTTGCCGGATTCGGAGGCGATGGCTTCGCCGATGAGGTTGCCGACGCTGATGCCTTTGGGGATGGAGCCGTAGCGCCGGATGCAGTCCTGGCGGATCTCCTCGGGGACGGTGATGCCCTCGGCGAGCGAGATGATGGTGTACTTTTTGCCAAAGATGCTGCGCTGGCTGATGTAGGAGCAGACGCTCTCGATGCTGAATGGAATTTCAGGCACGAGGATGATGTGGGCACCGCCGGCGATTCCGGCGTGAAGGGCGATCCATCCGGCGTCGCGTCCCATGACTTCGACGATCATGATGCGGTGGTGGGATTCGGCGGTGGTGTGGATGCGGTCGATGGCATCGGTGGCGACGTGAATGGCGGAGTCAAAGCCGAAGGTGACGTCGGTGGCGGAGAGATCGTTGTCAATGGTCTTGGGGACGCCGACAACGGGGAGTCCCTTGGCGGCGAGGTCAAGGCCAATCTTCTGGGTTCCGTCGCCGCCGATGACGATGAGGGCATCGAGGCCGAGGGCCTTGGCGTTCTTGATGACTTCGCCGGAGAAGTCGCGGACGGACTCCTGCCCTTCATGATTGATGCGATAGGCGAAGGGGTTTCCGCGGTTGGTGGTTCCGAGGATGGTTCCGCCGCGCGGGAGGATTCCGCTGACGTCGTTGAGCAGGAGCGGACGGCTCTTTTCGGGCCAGATGAGGCCGTCGAAGCCGTCACGGATTCCGATGACTTCATAGCGATATTTGAGAATTGCGGTTTTCACCGCGCCGCGGATGACAGCGTTGAGGCCGGGGCAGTCTCCCCCGCCTGTGCAGATTCCAATCTTTCTGATTTCAGCCATGATTTCTGTAATTTTCCGGTATAAATGCGAGATTTGGCCCGAAGGCCGTCCTGGAAATTGTACATCAGCAGGAAAGCTGGCGCAGGGGCGGGGGTGGGCGGGCAGGGGCGCGAGTCCGGAATGGGAAGGCTTGCCGCGGAGGGAAGCTTGCGGCAAGCTGAGGCCGTTTAGGTGATGGTGAAGGTCGTGCTTCCGGTGATGGTTCCGCCGGAGGAGGTGGTGGAACTGGCGTTGATGGTGAAGGTGGCCCCGACGGTTGCGGTGCTGAGCACGGTGACATTGCCGTTGGTGTCCACGGTGGCGTAGCTGGTGTTTCCGCTGGTCCAGGAGACGTAGGTCGAGAGGTCCTGGCTCGCACCGCTATCGACGGCGCCCCAGGCGCTGACCTTGAAGGTGGTCCCGTGGGCAATGTTGGTGGAGCCGGAGTTATAGCGCACCTCGAAGGTGGCTGGCAGGGTGGCGGCGGCGGCGAGGATGTTGGCGGTTCCGGTCTGACCTCCGGAGGCGGCGGTGATGGCAACAGATCCGGCGGTGAGGATGGTGACCTTTCCGGCGGTAGTGACAGAGGCCACGGTAGAGGTAGCGGGAGAGGTAGCCCATTTGGCAGTGGTGGTGACGTCGGTGGTGGTTCCGCCGACGGTGACGGTCTGAGCGGTGAGGCTTACGGTGTCACCTTTCTTGAGCAGGAGGGCCGAGGGCGCGACGGCGACATGGTCAATGGAATTCTCAGAGACCCAGAAGTCCGAGCAGGATGCGCAGAGGGCGATCAATGCGAAGACGGGAAGCAGGCGGGCCATGCGGCGGGACCAGGACATGAGTTCCTCCAAAGCAGTATTGTACGGCGATTCCCTGAGAGCGGGGTATCAGGCATTTGGAATCCGAGGAGAGCTGGATGGTTGTTGGAGGGGAGAGGGAAGGTCTGGTGGGAGGCGTGCGGGAGTCGGCGTGGAGATTGTTTGCTGCGACGCAAGCGGAGCACAGCGCATCCAAGTGAGGAGATTCTGGAGAGCATCGGATGCCCACAGTAAGGCTCAAGCAGATCAGTGCCTGGCTTCCTATCGTGATGTCGCTTCTCGCCCTGGCCATTGTGCTCTGTCACGTGGCCCTGTTCGGCGTTGCCCCCGAAGCCGATGAGGGAACGGCCGCCCACCTGTTTCAGATCCTCATGGTTGGACAAGTGCCAGTCATGGCGTTCTTTGCCGTCCGCTGGCTTCCGAGAAATCCAGGGCCCACGCTGCGGATCCTGGGGCTGCAAGCGGTTGCGGCGCTGGCGGCTGCTTCGCCCGTATTCTTCCTCCACCTGTAGGCTTCGATAGAAGCGATTGTATTGAGGTCACTCCGGCCCAAGCTGCCGACCCTAGTGGTGAGGCGGTTTTCGGTATCCGATATGGCACTCGTTATCTTTCTCCGAGGCGTTAACGTTGGTGGGCACAAGACATTTCGCCCCAGCGTCTATGCACGGGAGTTGAGCGCCTACGAGGTGGTGAATGTGGGGGCGGCGGGGACGTTTATCGCATGGAGTCCAGGGGATGCTGGGAGGTTCCGCGCGGAGTTACTGCGGAGACTTCCATTTACAGCGGAGATTGCCTGTTGCGAGGGCAGCGATCTCGTCCGGTTGGCGGAAAGGAATCCGTTTGGAACTGAACCGCCGCTGCCTGACGTGGTTCGCTTCGTCAGCATTCTGCTGGAGGCTGGAGGCGTCCGATCCAAGTTGCCGATTGTGCTTCCGGCAGAGGGAGAATGGCTGGTGCGACTGATTGCGCAAGATAAGAAATTTGTCTTTGGCGAGTACCGCAGGCATATGAAGACGATTGGGTACCTGGGGCAGATCGACCGATTGTGCGGCGCGAAGGCAACCACACGCAACTGGAAGACGCTGACGGCGATTGTGCGAATTTTGAAAAGCCGGGAGTCAGCGAGCGGGTAGCGCATGGTTGGGAGGCCTGAGAGTTTTGAAGGGTGCGATTTGGAAATATTTCCTGGAGATATTTTTCCTGATGCGGCAGAGAGCGGAAGTTCTTTTGAATGAAGGGATGGGTCGGCCGGATTAGGAGGAGAAAGTTAGCGCCGCGCCTGCTAGGATTTTTGTGTCGGAGATTTAACAGTGTGGACCGACGGGAGATGGCGAGTGGGTGCATTGCTGAGACTGGACGAGGGGCGGCGGATCCTTTGGCTGCGCTTTGAGGGGGAAGTGGACGACGCGGAGTTCCTGGGGACGTTTCAACAATTGCGCGAGTGGGTACGGGCGCACGGCGAGTTCCGGGTGGGAGTGACGGACCTTGGCGGGGTGACGCTGGCGGGGGTTTCCTCGCAGGCGGTGCGACAGCTGGCATCGAGCGTGCCGCAGCTTAGAGAGGGCTTTACCAGGGTGGTAGTGGCTCCCGACGATGTGTCGTTCGGGATGTCACGAATGTTTGAGATCCTGGGCTCGAAGCATCCGTACCCGATAGAGATTGTGCGCACGGTGGCAGAGGCGTACGCGTTTCTCGGGGTGGAGGAACTGGAGCTGCGTCCGGTGGAAGACTGGCCATAGCGGCGGATTGCCGGGCTACTGGATTTCGGGATAGATATCGAAGAATGCGTCGATGCTCTGGCGGAGCTGGGCCTCGATTTCTTCCTTGCTGCCTTCGAGAAGGTGAAGGGTGACGCGCTCGTGGCGCCCGCTGTTGAGAGTGATATCGCCAGAGCCAACTTCCTTGAGCTCTCCGGCGGGAAGCAAGCGCAGACCATAGACCAACGATAAATTTGCCATGGGGGATTGTAACGCGGGAGCAGCGCGGGAGGGCGTGGACTTAGGTTCCGGGGGTCAGCGTGGGGCGACTGTAAATAGCCGAATGCTGGAGGGATGGACTGCGCTACATCCCACCTTGACGCAGAATGGTAGGGCGTGAAGGTGGGCACCCGGCGTTTACCTAGTTCCACCTTCGCAACTACGGGAACCATACGCAGGTTGCGGCCCCGTGAATATTGGGCGGGGTGTGTAAAGTTTCAAGCGGGCGGCTTTCAGCTTCTCGCGTCTTGCTGTAGGCTTTCCTAATCGTTTCTCGTGGGGAGAATCATGAAAGTTTGGTTGAGGCGGTTAGGTGGTTTCCGTGGGCGGGCCGTGATTGCGGGCGCTGCCATTGTGTTTTCTCTTGCGGCGGTGGTTGTGGCCGGAGCGCAGCAGCCCAAGGCGGCTGAGGCGGCAAAGGGAAAGCTGGCCGAAGAGGTCTATAAGAACATCAAGTCGCTGAAGGGACAGCCGGCGAGCCAGTTGATTCCGACGATGCAGTTCATGTCGTCGTCGCTGGGAGTGAGTTGCAGCTTCTGCCACGAAGACAATGCGTTTGAAAAAGACACGAAGGACGAGAAGACGACGGCGCGCGAGATGATCGCGATGCAGGAGGGGATCAACAAGGGGCACTTCAAGGGGAAGCGCGAGGTGACGTGCAACTCCTGCCATCATGGGGCCCAACATCCGGCGGCGGTGCCGACGGTGCCAGAGCTGGGAGCGGCAATCGTGGAGCCGGAGCACGAACATGGCGCGCACAAGGCTCCGCAGGTGGCGACGCCGGCAGAGTACCTGGATGAGTATTACAAGGCGGCGGGCGGCGAGGCAGAGCTGGCGAAGGTGACGTCGCGGACGGAAAAGGGCCTGGTGAGCATGGGCGGTCCGGAGGCAGTGAAGTTTGAGAGCTATACGCGGGCGAACGGCGAGCGGGCGGCGTTGCTGGCACTGAAGCAGGGAACGGCGACGACGGTGTTTGATGGACACACGGGCTGGCTGGCGTATCCGGGACGGCATGCGCGGGAGATGAGCACAGGCGAGGCGGAAGCGACACGAGTGGAGTCAGACTTCGAGTTTCCGCTGAACTTCAAGAAGAGATACGCGCAGTTCCGCGTGGGCAGGCCGGAGACGGTGAACGGAAAGCCGGTGAACGTACTGTCGGCAAGCAGAGCGGGCGAGCCTCCAGTGCGGCTGTACTTTGACCAGGGGACGAAGCTGCTGGTGCGGGTGGTGTATTACGTGGAGACGCCGCTGGGGCGGAATCCGACACAGATTGATGTGACGGAGTATGGCAAGGCGGGCGGGGTGATGGTTCCGATGAAGTGGGTGGTGACGCGGCCGAGTTCGCGGGCGACGTACGCGGTGGAGAGCGGAGACAGTTCGGCGATTGAGGACAGCAGGTTTGAGAAGCCGGCGACGACCGAGGCGGCGGCACACTAAAGTCACGGCAGAAAGAAGAGGCGGGAGAGCTGTCCGGCTCTCCCGCAGCGTTTTGCCTGTATCCTTCATCTAAGGATCAATACGGCGAGGAGATCATGGACAAGATACGCAGGTCCGATGAGGAGTGGCGGCGATCACTGACACCGGAGCAGTACCGCATACTGCGGGAGAAGGGGACGGAGCGGCCCTACACGGGACAGTACACGGAGACGGCTACGCCGGGAGTGTATCTGTGCGCGGCCTGCGGACTGGAGTTGTTCCCCTCGGAGACGAAGTTTGACTCCGGCTGCGGCTGGCCGAGCTTTTACGATCCGCTGACGAGCGAGAACGTGGAGGAGCACGAGGATCGCAGCCACGGCATGGTGCGCACGGAAGTAACGTGCTCGCGCTGCGGCGGACACCTGGGACATGTGTTTCCGGATGGGCCGACTCCGACGGGCTTGCGCTATTGCATCAACTCCGCTTCGCTTCGGTTCAACAAGAAATAGAAACGAGGAAGGCGGCACCCCCCGCTTTCCTGTTTTCGCCTGCCAATCCCGCCTGTTTTGCCCTCAGCCGAAACTCCGGTTGACGAATCGCTCCCTGAGACCTAGCCTTGAATTCATTACTGTTTCTTTATTTTTATACGGATGTCAGAAGGGTCTCATGTCTACTACCGTTTCCGCTGCAAAGAATCGCGTCCTGAATGCAGAGTTGCGCGACCGCATTATGTCCGCTGATGAGGCGGCTGCTCTCATTCGTAATAATGACCACATCGGGATGAGCGGTTTCACCGGCTCAGGGTATCCGAAGGAGTTTCCAACAGCGCTGGCACGGCGGATGGAGACTGCACGCGCGGAAGGTGATCCGTTGCGTGTTGGCGTGTTCACAGGAGCTTCGACGGGGCCGGAACTGGACGGGGCGCTGGCGGCGGCGAACGGGATGCAGGTGCGGTTGCCATACCAGTCCGATCCGGCGGTGCGCAAGCGCATCAACGACGGCGACATGGAATATATCGACATCCACCTGAGCCACGTGGCGCAGTACATGGAATATGGCTTCCTGGGAAAGCTGGACAAGGCGGTGGTGGAAGTTGCCGCGGTGTACGAGGACGGGCGGGCGATTCCATCCACCTCACTGGGGAATAACAAATCATGGCTGGAGTGCGCCGACCAGGTGATTCTGGAAGTGAACTCATGGCAGTCGATTGACCTGGAAGGCATGCACGACATTTATTACGGACTGGAAGCACCGCCGCGCCGCGAGCCAATTCCATTGACGCGCGCGGGACAGCGGATTGGCAGCCCGTATTTGCATATTCCTATCGAGAAAGTAGTGGCGGTAATTGAGACGCATTCGCCGGACCGCAACACGGCGTTCAAGGAGCCGGACAAGGCGTCAAAACAAATTGCAGGGCACATCCTGGAGTTTCTGGAGTGGGAGGTCAAGAAAGGGCGTATGCCTGAGGACCTGCTGCCGCTCCAGTCTGGTGTTGGCAATATTGCCAATGCTGTGCTCTTCGGTTTGGAGCAGGGCAAGTTCCGGAATCTGACCGCTTATACGGAAGTTATCCAGGACGGGATGATCGAGTTGATCAAGTCAGGCAAGATGATCTCGGCCTCGGCGACGTCGTTCTCATTGGGACCGGAAATGATCAAGGAAGTCTATGGCGATCTTCGCAATTACCGGCGCAGCATCGTTCTGAGGACGCAGGATATTTCCAACAACCCGGGCATTATCCGGCGGCTGGGAGTGATCTCGATGAATGGGATGATCGAGGCCGACATTTACGGCAATGTGAACTCGACGCACATCATGGGATCGAAGATCATGAACGGGATCGGCGGCTCGGGCGACTTCGCGCGGAACGCCTATTTATCGATCTTTATGGCACCTTCGCAGGCGGCGAAGGGGACCATCTCCACGATTGTGCCGATGGTGAGCCACGTGGATCACACGGAGCACGACACCCAGGTTCTGGTGACGGACAAGGGACTGGCGGATCTGCGCGGACTGTCTCCGAAGCAGCGGGCAAAACTGGTGATTGAGAACTGCGCGTCGGAGGAGTACAAACCGCTGCTGCAGGATTACTTTGACCGTGCCCGCAAGCCGGGAAACGGACAGCACACGCCGCATATTCTTAACGAAGCGCACGGCTTCCACGAGCGTTATGTTAAGACGGGTAAGATGCTCCCGTAACCGTTAACCAAGTCATAAATAATCCCCACCGAAATTTGGTGGGGATTGTCTTTATTTCGATGTTTTGCGGCAAAAGAGCAATTGTCGGCCCTTTTGAGATGGTGCCTAAGGTAACAAAGGTCCTGCTTTTTCCTTCACGGTAAATTTAGGCAGAGGCTTATACTGTTTGTCACTGTTCGATTTACTTTACTCATGCGCGTATGCAGATCAGAGCCGTCCGGAGCGCGACTCCCATTCTTGTCGCAAGGTCCAGGTATAAGAATCTGGCTATGGGTCGTCCTCATTTCTTTGCTGCTATCCGCTGCACCGCTGGTTGCGCAATCCCCCCCGCAAAAGCCTAGCGACGTATCCCAACCGCAGCATGATTCGCGAACTTCGACGGCTGAGAATCGCAGCCGCGATTTACCTGCGTCGGCGGAGGAGATGCGTCTGCGATTGTTGCAGGAGGAGCGCGATCATCAATTCCAACTGGAGTATCTGTCGCGAAGAAGCGACCTGGCGGTTGCGTTCAACATCCTGCTGCTGATCTGCTTCCTGCTGGCGGTTTCGCTGGCGTGGTCGCTATGGCGGATTAACATTGCGCGCAGGCAGGAGGCGCTGGAAGATCCGCTGACGGGTCTGAAGAACCGGCGATTCCTCGTTCCCTTCATGGATCATGAGACAGAGCGCCTTCGGCGTTCAGGCTATGCGTCGCTGATTCTGCTGGTGGACATCGACCTGTTCAAGACCGTGAACGACCGCTTTGGCCACGAAGTTGGAGACGAGGCTCTGGTGCAACTCTCCGAGGGGCTTCGCCACTGCGTGCGCAACTCGGACGTGATCACGCGCTGGGGCGGCGAAGAGTTTGTGATTGTGTGCACCCAGTCGTCAAAGGCGCAGGCCGAGGTGATCTGCAACCGCATCCGGCATTACCTGCAGCGCACACCGATGCGATCGCGCGACGGTAGTACGTTCCACCTTACGGTTTCGATTGGCGCGACACTGTTTTCGCCGGTGATTTGCGACGAGCACTGGGAAGACGCGCTGGCGCGAGCGGACCGGGCACTGTACTCGGTGAAAGACAACGGGCGCGACAACTGGCTGCTCGCACCGATTGTGCCCGACAATATCAAGCGCAACCTGGCGATCCGGTAGCGCCGAAGTTCCGCAGTATCCGACTCCCATCGCTTAGAACAACTACTTCACAGGCACAGTAATCGGCTTCCCTTTCTCAACAAAGAAAGAGACGAGCAGCCTTGCGTTTCCACTACCGTCATTAGCGGCGGCGTGCACCCTTCCCGCAGGGATGAAGAAGGAATCGCCAGCCTTGAGGTGCACGGGCGCCTGGCCCTGCTGGGCCAGGGTGACGGCGCCTTCCATGACATATGCGAAGACGTCTCCGGGATGCGTGTGATCGGGTTCACGAGCGCCGGGAGCGAAGTCCACCTTAACGAAGACGCCCTCGTGGCCGGGAACGCTGAGGTCCTGCGTCTGGAGGACGGTGCGTGTCAATCCAGGAATGGTGAGCTGGGCGAAGGTGACGGCGGCGAAGCAGAGGAGGCAGGCAGCAGCGAGGGTGCTGACAAGGGCGATGATTCTGGATCGGCTCATTTGATCTCCCAAGGCCCGGAAACAGCTCCGGTGCGGTTGCTGGTGCGATGCGGAGAAGATGATGAGAGTTGCCGGGAGGAGCAATTTCGAATTGCCGGGAGAGGTGCCCTGGGTTATGATTTCGCGGTTTTCCAACAGAGTACAAGGAGAGGGATATGAGGAAGGCCGTGGTGTGTTTCTGCGTCGCATTGTTCCTGATGGCCGCTCTGCCGGCTCAAGCCGGAGATCTTTCAGACCGGCTGCTGGTGTCGAGCGCATGGTGCACATTTTCCTACAACAATATTACTGGCTACTCGAATTCGACGCGGTACGTATTCAGCCCTGATGGCATTTACCGCAAGGGCGGGCGCGCGGAGGGGTACTCCAGCGGAAGCGGGGGCAGCATGGCTAGCCAGCAGAACTCACAGGCACTGGGGCGCTGGAGAGTGATGAATGGCGAACTGTATCTCTCGGAGGGAAACGGGCAGCTTGCGCCGGTACGGACGGTTCTGAAGCGCAATGGCAATGGGTTCGTGGTGGTAGCGAATGGAGTGGAATACGCGCAGTGCCGGTAGGGGCTAGTGAATGAGGAGCCAGATGGCGGCGAAGTGGCAGATGGTTCCGCCGAGCACCCAGAGATGCCAGATGAAGTGCATGTACTTGCGTTTCGAGGCGTAGAAGGGGATTCCAGCGGAGTAGCAGACGCCCCCTGCGAAGAGCAGGGCGAAGACGGGGTGGGAGAGCAGAACGTACATGGACTTGATGGCGAAGACGCAGACCCATCCCATGGCGAGGTACATGGCGGTGGAGAGAATTTCCCACTTGCCGACGGCGAAGGACTTGACGATGACGCCGATGAAGGCGCAACTCCAGACGATGCCGAAGAGGGTCCAGCCAAGAGGGCCGCGGAGGCCGATGAGGGTGAATGGGGTATAGGTTCCGGCGATGAGCAGGTAGATGGAGCCGTGGTCAAGCGAGCGCATGACGCGGTAGGCGCGGGTGCGGCTGAGGGAGTGGTAGAGGGTGGAGCTGAGGTAGAGCAGGATGGCCGAGGCTCCGAAGATGGCGGCGCAGACGATGTGGCGCGCGCCTCCGTTGGCGGCGGCGCGGATGGTGAGGAGAACAAGGCCCGCGATCGCCAGGGCTGCTCCGACGCCATGCGAGATGCTGTTGGCGATCTCTTCGCCGATGCTCTGGTCCGTGGTTGTCATACAGGTTGATCGTACTCGCGGCACGAGAGAGCGGGATATGGGCTGGGGAGAATTGACAAAATAATTACAAAGAGAGCGGCTGACCGGGACAAAAAAATGGACGCATCGAGGATGCGTCCGGAGCTTTGGATCCTTAGGGAGGGGCCCTACTTCTTCAGTGCGAGTTCGTAGCGCTTGTTGACTTCATCCCAGTTGACGACATTCCACCAGGCCTTGAGGTACTCGGCGCGGCGATTCTGATACTTGAGGTAATAGGCGTGCTCCCATACGTCGTTTCCGAGAATGGGCTGGAGTCCCTGGGAGATGGGGCTGTCCTGATTGGGAGTGGAGAGCACCTGGAGGCCGCCGGAACCGAGGGCGAGCCATGCCCATCCGCTGCCGAACTGCTTGACGCCGGCGTCGTTGAGCTTCTCCTGGAACTGGGCGAGGTCGCCGAAGGTCTTGGTGATCGCGTCGGCGATGGGGCCGCTGGGCTTTCCGCCGTTGGGGCCCATGATGGCCCAGAACATGGAATGGTTGACGTGTCCGCCTACGTTGTTGCGGATAGCACCGCGCACGGCTTCAGGAACGGCTGCGAGGTTTGCGAGAATCTCTTCCGGGGTCTTGTCCTCAAGCCCGGGAGCCTTGGCAATGGCAGCATTGGAGTTGTCCACATAAGCCTGGTGGTGCTTGTCGTGATGCAAGTGCATTGTCTGCGCGTCGATGTAAGGCTCGAGCGCCTCGTACGCATATGTGAGAGCAGGAACTTCAAATGCCATCGTTCGTGAATCCTCCACTTGAGTGGATGAGAAGGAGGGGGCAAGGGTTTCAAAATGTACTAAGGTCCCGAATATATTCGACGGGAGGAGCCCAGAACGGGAAGAAAGTGGGCCAGTGGCGCTTGAATCCGGCAACGCAGGGAGCCTATGATTCGTTGCAATGGAGGGTATTGAATTGTCCAGCTCGCGTCGTGAATTTCTGAAAACTTCGACCGCAGTGGCGGCCTCGGTGGTGGCGGGGTCCGTGGCAGGGACGGTGGCGGCCCCGGCGGCCTACGCGATGCCTGTGAACCCGGTAACGGCCGATGAGATGCCGACCCGCAACCTTGGACGCACGGGCTACCGTACCGGGATATTTTCGCTGGGCGGGCAGGCCTCCATTGAGCATAAGGACAATGAGGCGGTGGCGGTGCCGATTGTGGAGCGTGCCATTGATCTTGGCATCAACTACATTGACACGGCGGCGCAGTATGGCGGGCCGGAGCGGTGGAGCCAGCGCTACATCGGAAAGGTGATGAAGAACCGCCGCAAAGAGGTGTACCTGGCGAGCAAGACTCACGACCGCTCGCGGGACGGCTCACTGCGGCTGCTGGAGGAGTCGCTGAAGCTGCTGAATACGGATCACCTGGATGCGTGGCAGTTACACCATGTGACGACGCAGTCCGATGTGGACCAGATCTTTGCCAAGGGCGGCGCGATCGAGGCTCTGCAACAGGCGCGGGAGCAGAAGATGGTGCGCTTCCTGGGAGTGACGGGACACGCCGATCCGGGCGTTCTGATGCAGTGCATCGAGCGCTTCCCGTTTGACCAGATTCTGATGGCGGTGAATGCCGCGGACCCGCATCACCTGAGCTTCCAGGAAAAGCTGCTGCCCATGGCGGTGGAAAAGCAGATGGGGATCATCGGGATGAAGATTCCGGCGCGGGGAAGGATCCTGGCGAGCTGGGATCCGGCGAAGGGAAGCGAGCATAGCTGGGAGGGCGGCGCTCCGAAGCCGGGCACGCTGAACATGAAAGAAGCGATGTACTACACTCTGTCACTGCCGGTCTCCACGGTGATTATTGGCTGCGACACGGTGGCACAGCTGGAAGAGAACGTGAAGCTGGCCAGGGATTTTACGCCGCTGAACCAGACACAGCTGGCAGGGTTGACGGCCAAGACGGAGTCCTGCCACAAGCAGGCGCTGTTCTTCCGGACATGGAGCTAGGCAGGATCAAGAGCAGAAGAGAAAGGCCCGGGCAGAGAAGCTCCGGGCCTTTGCTTTGCGAGACAGATCAGCGCTTGAGAAACCACATGACCCATCCGGCAACCAGAACTCCGCCGATGAACCATGCGAAGCAGTAGAGGCCGTAGCGGATCATCTGCCGGGTGTTGTCGCGCTGGGTGATTCCGAAGACCACGGAGGCGCAGAGGGAGAAGATGAGCGCGGCGGTGAAGTGAGAGAAGTTGAAGTTCATTGTTTCTTCCCGATGGCGATGTGGTGAGCGTCAATGGCGGCAATGACGTTGAGCAGGCCTCCGCAGACGAGGAACTTGGTTCCGTAGTCTCCGGTGGCACGGAAGATGGTGGCCTGTCCCCAGTCCATGCTGCGGGCGATGAAATAGAAGAGCCCGTTGCCAAAGTCTCCGATGGAACAGAGCATGTCGAGCAGGTCTCCGAAGTTGAAGCTGTACACCTTGCCCTGCATTCCGAGCCCGCTGACGAACATGATGGTGACGCTGGCGAAGATGAGACCGCCGCGAATCCAACGCTTCTGGATGAGGTGCCCGAGGCCGGGGACGAGCCATCCGGCGATGGGTGCGAGGATGGGCATCATCCCGGTTTGCGGGGGTGCCTGTGCGATTGTTTTTTCGTTGGCCATTTAGAAAATCACTAACTCTTCCTGCTGCGCTCCGGTGACCTCGGCGGCTCCGTTGTGGACGAGGACATCGACCTCGCTGCGCACACCGAACTCGGGGAGATAAATTCCGGGCTCTACTGAGAATAACGTATTCGTCAGAATCTGTCGGGTATCTTTGGTTTCCAGGTTGTCCATGTTGGCGCCATTGCCGTGGACGCTGGTGCCGATGTTGTGCCCGGTGCGGTGGACGAACCACTCGCCGTATCCAGCCTTGGCGATTATGTTGCGGGTGACTTCATCGACCTCCCAGCCCTCGATGCGGCGGTTGGCGGCGAAGGCGTCGATGGCGGCTTTGCATCCGGCCTTGCGGGCATCGCGCACGATGCGGAAGACCTCCTGATGCCGGGCCGAGGGCGTGCCCAGAACACCGGTCCAGGTGATGTCGTAATAAACGGCGCCGGGCGCGTCTTGCTTGGCCCACATGTCGAGCAGCACGAGGTCGCCGGGGTGGATGGGCTTGTGAGTCTCGGCGGTGGGCTCGTAGTGAGGGTTGCCGGCGTTTTCATTGGCTCCGACGATGGGCAGGTCGTCGGTGACGAGGTGCTCGCGCTGGAAGGCCTCGCCGATCCACTGGCGCACGCCCCACTCGGTCCAGCCACCGTTGCGGACGCGGTGGCCGATCTCCTGGAAGGTAGCAGCCATGATCTTGTCCATGGCATCGCGGGCGGCAAAATGAGTGGCGATCTGAGCGTCGGTGAGCGTGGCCTCAAAGAGCGAAATGAGGTCGGCGGAGGAGACAACCTCAACGCCGAAGCTGCGGATGAGCTCGAGCATGCCGCCATCGACGAGCGAGATGTACATGATGTCGTTGTTGGGCGAGTACTGCATGGCGACGCGCTTGTAGGGCTGGAGAATGGCCGCGAGTTTCTCATGGAGTTCGCGCCAGGCGCCGTAGTGCTGCTGCTGGCCGGGGAGCGAGGTGAGGTGGCGGGGTTCGACACGATGGTTGAGCTTGATGGGCTCTCCGGTGGCCGGGATGAGGTAGAACCAGCGCCGGGTGACGTGGAGAGCGGGGAGTCCGAGGATGGAGTAGGCGATTTCGTCGCGATGGTGGTGATCGTAGAAGAGCCAGGCATCAAAGCCCTGGTCGCGGAGCGCTTGCTGAATCGCTGACAGGTCCATAGGGGAATATTGTAGCGCGGCGAGTCAATCATGCGGTTGAGCAACACGGGGGAGGGCAGGGAGTTTCTGCGGAAGCGGGAAATATAGTTTCGCAACTATGGAGCAGGAAGCAGGTTCTTAGCTTCATGAAACGCACACTGCTCTACACCATCGCTACCCTGGCCCTCAGTGGATTGCTCGCCGCTCCGGGCTACGCCCAGAACCCCAACACGCAAGGCGCAGGACCGGGAAAGGTCGATCCGGGACACCCACGCGTGAATGAAGTGAACGCACGGGAACAGAAGCAGCAGAACCGCATCGCGAACGGGGTGAGGAGTGGGGAGTTGACTCCGAAAGAGACGGCAAAGCTGGAGAAGCAGGAGAACCATATCGTGAAGCAGGAGAAGCACGACATGGCGAAGCACAACGGACACTTGACGAAGGCAGAGCAGGCGAAGTTGAACCGGGAACAGAACAGGGAGAGCAAGAAGATTTACGCGAAGAAACATAATGCGGCGGTGAGGTAAATCGAGTTTAGAGGACAACAGCAAGGCCCGCCGCGATGGCGGGCCTTGTGGCGTGCGATGGAACTGGTTACATGA
This sequence comes from uncultured Acidobacteriota bacterium, assembly GCA_903832295.1. Classification (GTDB taxonomy): domain Bacteria; phylum Acidobacteriota; class Terriglobia; order Terriglobales; family Acidobacteriaceae; genus TOLSYN. Next base: position 346 of record CAILAZ010000264.1, on the reverse strand, counting down.
TGGCCGTGGGCGGTGCGGGTTCGTCGGGGTGTCCGGCGTTGCGCAGGGGAACCTGGACCATCAGCACGAAGAGGAATGCGAGGGCGATGAGGCCGCTGAGGATGTGGGGATGCTCGAAGACCGTGGGCAGGTCCCAGGAGATCTTGTGACTGGCTTTGAGGCCCTTGATGGCGGCGACACCGAGTCCGCAGAGGGCTTCTCCGGCGATGAGGCCGCTGGCGGTGAGGACTCCGGCGTTGTCGATGCGGGCCTTCTGGGCATCGTTGAAGACGCCCTTGTCGCGCATGATGTCGGTGACCCAGCGGATGACGCCGCCGATGAAGATGGCGAAGGTGGTTTCCAGCGG
>CAILAZ010000263.1 GCA_903832295.1 uncultured Acidobacteriota bacterium | reverse complement strand
TTATAGAAGTTCTGAATCTGCGGCTGCTGCAGGATCTGCAGAATGAACGGAATCAGTTGCTGGATCGCCTGCTTGGCCATCATCCGCTGCCCAGCCAGCACGTCCACCGTAAACTCCGCATTCAAAAACGCGTCGAAGTCGATGCTCTTGATGATCGCGTCGCTGTACTTCTTCCGCAGAATCTGCCGGATCTCCTTTAGCGGCATCTTCAGCCGCACCATGTCGATCAGGAAATACACCCAGCGCTCCAGCGCCCAGCTCTCGTACAGCACCGGCTTGGCCACGCTCTCGTCAGCCTTGCCGCCCACGCGGTTCACGCCGGTAGCCGTCCGCATCGCGGAGCTGCCTGGGCCGCCCAGATTCCCCTGCACTGTCGTCGAGTTCGCGCCCACCAGGTCCTCGCCGCCGTGCAGCGCCATGTCCATCAGCTTCCACGCCTCGGCAGGAATCTGCGGCTTCTCCAGATACGTCGCCGCCTTGCGAACATCACCATCCGGCGGCGGATCAACCTGCATGAAGGTGCCCAGCCCAGCCACAATGTTCTGTGTCGGCGCATTCTCCCCCCTCTTGATCAGGAGCGGCGTGTTGAACCACATCCCGATCATCTTCAACACTTCATTCAGCACGCCGGTTTCCATGCGCTGATCGTCCATGTTGAGTTTGCCGATACCCATCCCATAGCCCGAGTTCGGTACGTTCCACCAGTTGAAGGTGTAGTGCAGCGCATGGTCTCCCATGTCATGCTCGCCATTGCGGATCGTCAGTTTGCGCCCGTCGTAGCACAGAATCGCCTGCGCCCGCTCGTCGGTCCACATCGTCAGCAGCATCAGCTTTGTCTCAAAGGGATTCACGCCGCGATTCTTCCACTCGCCCGCCGCGTGCATCGCCAGGCTGCTCTGGCTGTCCGCCAAACCTTCCGCCACAGTCGATGGAGCCGCCGTCCCCGTCATGGGGTTCTGGATGAAGTAGTTGATCAGCGTCTCGTCGTCCGGAATCTGCTTGTAGCAGTCCAGCGCCCGCAACTGCTGCAAGTCCTGGAAGTTCACGTAATCGCAGTCGATCACATAGCTTGCGCTCTCTTCTGGAGCATTTGGCGTAGACCAGTTCTCGTCGAAGAAAGTAAATCCCAAACGCCGAAAGTTCAAAAATGGCCAGCATTCCTTCACTTCCTCTTTCTCTATTTTGAAGTCGTCGCTTTCCTTGGTCGCAATGCTCTGCTCGCCGCCAATCGGCAGTGTCGCCGTGGGCTCCGGCGTCTTCCGCTTGCGCCGCTTCTTGACGACCGTGCGCTCTTCCCATCCCGCCTGCAAGATTCCGGTTCCAAACAGCCGCGACTGCTCGCCCGCCAGCCCAAAGTTGTACTCCGTCTTGGCCCGCTTCATCAGCGTCCAAAGCAACTGAGTCCACGCCTCCAGCAGCAGCTCACTGGTCCCGCCCTCCGGTTGCAGCGCAAACGGCTTCTGGTTCCCCCAGATGCCGCGGTGCACCTGGTTATCCATCGTGTTCGCGTTCTTGGCGATGATGTAGCGCGCAATCCGCACCGGCCGCCCATCCGCCGGCCGCATCCAGCGGTCATTGTTCTGGTTCTGGTAGTGGTAGTCCACCGCCTGCCAGTCCAGCAGCCACGAGTTCTGTTCGAGGTAGCTCTTCGAGTTCTCGTAGTTCCGCCACACCAGCTCCGCCACGGCGTCATCGCTGAAGACCGGCTCGGCTTTGCCGTCTTCTGAGACTTCCACATCCTCGCGCCGGATCTCGCCGATCTCCCGCTGGCCCACCGGCATCAGCGCATCCGCGCCCGATCCCGCCGCGCCGCCAGTGTCCGCGCCAATCACCGTGCCCGTGTTTTCCACATCGTACTCGCTAGCCATTGCTCACCAACTCTGGTTTGACAGGTTTAAAGGTTCGCGCGATGTGCTGTGCTAACGCGAACGGTATCTTGGCTATCATAGCGCTTGCGGCTTTTCTGGAATTAGACTTGCTCGACGCTCGCCTCTGGAGTGAACAATTCTCTCCCGAGCCAAACCAATCACCGCCATTTTTGATAGATGTTGCCTGTTTCCTGCGCTCGTTTAATGCGTCATCAAACCATGCTGCGCCGCTGCCACCTTGTTTTACTCCCTCTTCTTTCATCAACGCCAATGGAATTCCACTCCCGTCAAGTTTACATCCGAAGCGGATGGGCGGTACCAGTACGCCGGTATTCGGCACCAGCCGATTGTGCGACACGAGCGAGCCTTTTTCTGTCCATCCAGAGCCATCATGCTTGCGGCTGTCATTCTCTCGCTGACTAGTCAGATGCGCTCCTTTTCCACCGTTACGTCTAGGATCTGAATAGCCTACGATTTTCTGTGTTTGGAGCGTCATCGGCATCAGCGCGGGCACGTCGCCCCAAAGGTAGAAACTGCCGTAGTGCCAGCGGGCTTGTCCAACCCACTTCTGTGCTCCGCGCACGTTCTCGACAATCAGCGGAATATAGTGTCCAGCCGCCTCGCTGGCCTCGCGCTGGATGCGGAACTGTGCGTTGAACAACTCTACCCCCAGAACCGGCGGCGGCAGTGCCTTGGCCTTCTTCCATGGCATTGCGCGGTAGCTGAACTCCTGGCAGGGAGACGAACCGACAATACAAATCGCGTCTTTGAACTCGCAACCGTGAATCGACCGCACATCGCGCAGCATCAGCGTGCCGGGATAGCCGCCAGAGCCGTAATCGTGCGCCTCGATGTCGTAACCGATGCACTCGTAGCCTTCATCCAGAAAGCCTTCCGACCATCCGCCAAGGCCGCAATAGAGATCGATGCAGATAGGCTTATCCATCCAATCCCCCCGGCAACGGAGCCACGCCGCCCGCTGCCATCTTCACGCTCTCGATTGCCATCACCGTAGCCAGCGCCTGCCGCTGCGCTTCCTCGCCCACCGCGTTCATCCCCATCTGCCCGAAGATCTGGTTCCACTGCGCGTCTTCCCGCTTGCGCCGCTGATACTCCAGCTCCTCTTCCGTCATCTCCGCCCGCCACAGGCTGCTGGGCACCAGGTCTGTCGCCCGCGAGATGCAATCCACAATCCCATTCTCCTGCAACAGCCCAAAGTTGATGAACTGTTTGCGGCAGTCCGCCAGGTGCTTCATGCGCGTACTGAACAGCAGCATCCCCGCCTTCATCAGCGGCTCGGCCTTCTTCATGCGCCCCAGGCGCACATGATCGTCCTCTTCAAAAGTCATCCACTGCACGCGCACGCCGCGGTTGCGCCGCAATCCCTCGTTG
>CAILAZ010000262.1 GCA_903832295.1 uncultured Acidobacteriota bacterium | reverse complement strand
GCCTCCGCCAACTCCCTTCGCGCCCGGAACGATGCTCGCTCAAGGTAGAGCTACCAAGCCGATAGTCGCCAAGGCCGACGCGGTTGCAGCCAACGTCTTCGGCGGTGGCGATGAGAAGCCGATTTGGGATGCTGCATGGATGTTCGACAGGCCAGATCTGCGGGCGGCGCTCAATAAGGCTTTGACCATGAACGCCCTCCAGATCCCAGGCACAGAGGACGACCCATCTTTCATGCAGCAACTCGCCAGCGTGGTCGGGCTTACTGGAGCCTCGCAAGAGAAGATCAACCAATCCATCGTGAACTCAAGAGACGACCTCCAGAGAATCGGTGGCCCTGAAGCGATGAAGATGTTTGCTCGCATGGCCGGAATGCAAGAAGACCTCACTGCCCTACGCGCTGTGACGGGCGCGACGGCTGGGGCGAACTCGATCAAGACGATGGTTCGTGCAGCCCCGGTCTACAACGTGTCGAGCGCACAGAACTTCCGCGACCAGCTTGGCGCGACGCTCAACACGGCGGCGAAGGCTCTCCACGCTTATCCTGAGATCAATCCTGCCTACATTCAGTGGTGGGACAGCGGGGCGCAGATGGCCCGTGGTGGCGCGAGCAAAGGCCCCGCACCGAGGGCGGCGCAAGGCGGCGGGGGGTCAGGTAAGCCATCGGGTGCGGTCGGGAAGGTCACTTATCAAGGCAAGAAGTATTGGGTCGATAAGGACAAAAACAATCTTGGCGAGGTGAAATAGTGCCCGCCCCGGCCAAGTTCGGTCCCGATGTGCAGGTTGAATCCGACGCTCCGCAGAAGTTTGGGGCTGACGTGTCAATCGAGACGGACAATGCGCCGCCCGCTCCCGGGCCGCTCGACCGCTTCGCAGCATGGGGAGCCAAGACGTTCCCGCAGTTGTCTCCGCAAGACATGAAGCGTCCTGAGCTTCAGCAATACGATGCGGTAAGACAGCACCCGGCAGTAACGCGGTTCCTGACGAACGCAGCCACGGTGCCGGCGCGCAATTTGACATCACTTCCAGCGGCGGCGGTAGATGCAGTCACGAAGGCGGCATGGACTCCTCGGCAATCTGCACAGCGAATGGCGGAGCGCAACCAAGGGGCGACTCCATACGACTCGTCGAAGCCTATTACCGGATCGGACGTGAGCGACTATGCCTCCGATGCAGTGGGCGGCTTGGTAACGGGCGCGATTGTCTCTGAGATTGCAGGGGGGCTGCTGGGCCGGGGCATGTCCACAGAGAAGAATGTGGGCAGGATGTCGTTCGCCGCCGGGAAGGGCAGCACTGCGCCGATTGAAGCAACGCTGAATGATTTGCGCTCGGCTGCTAAGACGACCAACCCTACTACTGTAGGCGGCTTTCTCGACACCGCGAACGCAGCGAAGGCAACGCTCGGCAAAGAGTTCAAGGATACGCTTGGGAGCAACGCAACACGCGCGTTCGACGGTAGCCCTATCGCCGACCGGATCGAAAGTCTCATCACGCCCAATATGGTACAAACTGTAGAAGGTAAAGCAAAGGCGCGGGCGCTTCTGGCAGCGGCAAAGGAGTTTCGCAAGACGTGGACGCTGGAGCAGTTGGATGCCGAGCGGATGCAGCGATACGCCGATCTTGGGGCGTACAACAAACAGCTTCCAGTCGGTCGCTACAACGCCAGAATGGGAAGTGTCAATGTAGCGATTGACGACACGGTGAACAAGGCCATCAAAGATACCGTGTACCCGATCATGGACGACTTGGCGGGTAAGCCGAAGGGTTATTTCGAGAACCTGCAAATACGGCGAAGCAACCTCATTCAGTTGCAGAATGCGCTTGATAAACAAGTGGTGGAACTCCACGACACCGCTTCCAGGACAAGGGGCGCTCCGCGTCTCTCCCGTGCTGGACTGGGCGGCACCGTTGGCGAAACGGGAGCTCCCAGGGTCTTCTTGCACAACCTTCCAGCGGCGCTCCATACTCCCAACGTGGAGGCGCAAGCAGATCGGGCAGTACGCAAAGGATTCCGACCCGCGAAGAGTACATGGAAAAGCGGTGAACCTGTACCGTCGGCGATCAGATCACTACCAGCGAAGGCACTCATCACCGCCGGAGTTGCAAGCGGCCTTCCAGCGCCGCGCCGCGTCACCGCAACCCATCCCGAAACCGGCCACAAGATTGCCCACAACGGCACGGACTGGGTAGACGCGGAGACGGGGGCATCAGTTGCCCAACAATAAGCCCACCCCTCCGCCCGGATACACCCTCGACG
>CAILAZ010000261.1 GCA_903832295.1 uncultured Acidobacteriota bacterium | reverse complement strand
GCGAAACTTATTATCTTTGCGACACATGTTATTCTTCCGTTTGGAATTCAGTAAACTCGATGTTCCCTGGCTCTCATTGAGGTTTTTTGTTGCGATGCTGTTTTTTAGTTCATGCGCCACCGTTTCAGCACAGCGGTGGTGTGAGGATTTTTGTACACATAGAACAGCAGATGCAACGGAGACAAGCACCCATGATTTCGCTCACGCGGATTGCAGGTGCTCGTCTCCGATTCAGCAGCAGTTTGATTCAGACGTCGAGAGCAGCATGGGACCGACGAGAATCGAACCGGCTTCGGTGGAGCCGGTCAGAATCAGGGCTCTTCATCCTTAGATTATTTCTCCCCCGCAGCCGCGAGTGCTGCAAGTGCCCGGTTGCCTTGGTCGTCGTCGATAGGCATTTCCCACTCATCGCCGCTGACTTGTTTGCATGTCCAGTTGAACTTGCTTGCGTAGAACAGCAGCGCCTCCACCAGCGGCCTGCGTGCGGCGGCTGCTACGGTGCGCTCGCGGAGGATGGCGGCTGCGAACTTGTCAGAGAATGACATCGTCGGCCGGTGCGCTTCACTGGCAGCAGCATTACCGACAATCTCCCACGCACTCGGTCTGACCGCCGCTGCCTCCGCGCGGATTGCGGCAAGCTTGTAGCCGGACGTCAGTCGCGCAAGCCGCTCCTGCATCAGACGCACGTCCTCTTGCGCCTCATCCCTATCCCGCTCTGCTTTCTCGGCTCGGGCGCGCAGGCATGCCGCGTCTTGCACATGCGACGACGCTGGCATGAACCCTTCGCATGCATCTTCGCGCCACGGAGTATCGCCATCCCGACCCTGCTTCATGCGTCCGCACACCTCGCAAACGGCGGTCATGGATGCACCTTCCCGCAACCGCAGTAGCTACAACTTCCGGTCATCCCCAGAGTTGAGATGCTTGGCTCTTGCTTCACCGGCTCCGTCTCCTTTAGCCGCGCGAGGAGGGCGTCGGCATAGTTCACGGCGTCTGATGCGTATTCTTCGGGCGTCAGCGACGTGCATATGTCCGGGTTCGCCAGCATCCCCCGCATCGCCGCTTTCGCGGCCTCGAATCGTTGGTCGGTCATACGGCCATCCAGAGTGTGGGTTGATTAAAATTGGCGCGGCTAATCATGATGCAGAGCGCCTTGCGGATTGCTCGTCGCGCTTCTGGTGGATAGTTCAGACCCTCGGACATGCGCTGCCTTCTCTGCACCTGAATCTCCCGATACGTCTCCCGCACGATGCGCCCTGCGCGGCGGTGGACACATAGATCGCAAGTACGGCGGCGCGGCGGACGGTGGTTGTGCCTCTTCATGGCTTGTCTCGGTTCCGCAGCCACTCGCAGAGCTTACCGATCCAGAATCCGAGGACCATTCCGTTGGCGAACTCCGAATCCATGAAGTGCCTGATTGTCTCGATCACTTCGCACCTCCTCGGGAGAGGGCGGGATGCGCAAAGGCTTGGCAGTGCTTGACGTACTCGTCCCGCAGCCTCGCGCACTCCTCTTTCAACTCCGCGACCTGCGCGATCAATGCGACGTTCTCTGCGACCGCTGCGCGATACTGCTCCTGCGCCTCGGCGAGACGGGCTGCCAATGCTGCGTCGCGGAGTTCGACCTCGACCTCCGGCGTAGCCCTGGACACGCGATCGGACGCCAACTCGCGCAGCTTGTCGAGGGGGATCATGTCAAGCTCCACTGCTGCGCCATCGCAGCGGCAATTCCGGGGAAGGTCCGGCTTCTCTCGCGCCATCGATTCGGCCCTGGCGGCATCCGGTGGATACGGGCCTCGCGTCCATTGACAACATCGGTCGGCGTCAACTTCGGAAGTCCATTGAGCCACAAGCACGTCGCCTTCGTCTCTCCATGACCAAACATCCACGGCTGAACGATCTGGTCGGGCTTACGGATGCGGGAGGAGATGATCGAGATCGGATTCTCCAATGCGATGCGCGGGATCGGAGCGTCAAGAAGCGCGCGGACGAACGACCGCGCCTCGGCCTGCTCTGCCTGCTTGCGATGTAAGTGACGCGCACCGCTGACAGCCAGGTGCGTGCAGGGCGGGTGCGCAATCATCAGATCCCAGCCGTCGTTCAGGACCGCGAGCACGTCTCCGACGATGTGATTGCCGGGGCGCTCCGTCTCAAGGAGATCGCACGACCATGCATCATGCCCGAGGGCAGCAAACGCGTCTCGCACGGTGCCGCTGAACTCGCAGGCCACTAGGACGCGCATCGCAGTGCCTCCTCTGCGATCTGCCGCATCTTCAACGGGCAGAGGCAGGCTCCACCGTCGAGCACGGGGCACACCATCTCCGCAATCTTCCGCAGCGCCTCGCGCAGCCGCGCCTCCTCGCCGGGGTGAGCAACGGGACAATCCGGTTCGTGCTTGGTGGGAACGCAGCCGGGTCTGCAGCTTGCGTGGGATTTCATATTAATCCTTGGTGCTCCGAGGCGAGCATTTCGCCCGCCCCGGAGGAATGAGTTAATTTGAGCCTTCGCCGTAGCCGGAGCCGAAGCCGTCGCCAGAGCCATAGCCAGAGCCGTAGCCGTCGCCGGAGCCGGAGCCGTCGCCACAG
>CAILAZ010000260.1 GCA_903832295.1 uncultured Acidobacteriota bacterium | reverse complement strand
TACTACGACTGACATTGCAGGATGGGCTTCGCGGATGCGAGCAGCTTGCGGATATCGATGCTCACATCGTCGTTCAGGACGAAGCGACTTCGATCGTATGGGGCATGCCCGGCTTCGTGGCTCGTGCAGGGCTTGCTCATGCCGTCCTTCCTTTGTCGGAACTGGCGCCATACATTCTCAGGCGAGTTACCCCGTCGGGGTTCAGAGTACCGACCGCACCGAAGCTTCTCAGAATGGGGACCTCATGAGCATTGCGCCAATGGAATTTGATTACCTCAGGCGGCTGGTTAAGGATTTTTCGGCAATCGATATCGATGCCGGAAAGGAATATCTCGCTGACCTCCGCCTTAGCCCATTGCTTCCGGACCAGGGCTGCGAGTCGGTCCAGGAACTTCTCCAGCAACTTCGCGGGAAATCATTCGGCGGAGTGCATCGCAAGGTGGTGGATGCGATGACCAACAATGAAACATGGTTCTTCCGGGACCTTCATCCCTTTACCGCACTTGGCGATGAGATCATTCCGGAGCTCATGAAGAAGCGTGCCTCTGACCGGCGGCTTGCAATCTGGAGTGCGGCCTGCTCCAGCGGTCAGGAGCCTTACAGTATCGCGATGTTGATTCGTGACAGGTTCATGATACCGGGATGGAGTTTCTCTATTCGGGCAACTGACATCTCCACCCCGATTCTTGAGCGCGCCAAGAAAGGGATTTACACCCAGATGGAAGTGAACCGAGGGCTGCCCGCGCCCGCGCTCGCAAAGCACTTCACAAAGTCAGGCTCGCAATGGGAACTCAAGTCTGAAGTCCGGGACATGGTCAGCTTCGATCTTATTAACCTGTCTCAGCCCTGGAGCGGCATACCCACGGCCGATATTGTGTTTCTGCGAAACGTCCTAATCTATTTTGAAGTGGATGTGCGCAAACGAATTCTGGAACAGGTTCGGAGGGTATTGCGCAGCGACGGGTACCTGTTCCTCGGAGGGGCTGAGACGACTTTGAATCTCGACTCGAACTTTGAACGTGTTCAGTTTGGAAGATATGCGTGTTACAGAATGAAGGGATAACGGCGAACCATGACCAAGTCTTTTACAAACGAGCTAAATAATCTGGCCAGCGAAGTATGGTCCTCCATGGCAAGCACGTCACTGGAAGCTTCCGAGAAGATAGTCACCCCAGAAGAGCTAAATGGCTACGTCGTTTCCAGCGTTGAGGTGGATGGTGCCTGGGCGGGCTCGGTGCGTCTGGATATGAACATGGACATGGCGCGAGCGACAACCGCAAAGCTGCTCGGGGCCGAAGAAGCCGATGTCTCCAGCGAGGAAATTCAGGACGCAGTCGGAGAACTGGCGAATATTCTCGGCGGCGGCGTCAAGGAACTCATGCCGCAACCCTGCAAGCTCTCGCCTCCCAGTGTTGCGATCGGCGACGAGCGCAAGTCTGTCATCGGGCAGGGGCGGGTTACCACGGAGTGTTCTTTCGTAGCAGAGAGTGGACGGCTTCACGTAACCGTAGTCGAAAAGGACAACTAGAAGACGATCAGGTTTGCACATTGCCCTGAACGCCCCCGATGTTAACACCGGGGGCGAAGGGAAATTCCTGCCTCATCCTACAGCGGCTCACTTTACGAACACCTGGTATCCCCAAGGTTTCATCGTCAGCCTTGTCTCCGCATTCAACTCAACCGTCTGTCCGCTGAAGTACTCCGTGTATCTCCCCTGGTAGAGACCTTCCTTGAAGCTCACGCTCTGCGGTTGATCCGAAAAATTGATCACGACAAAGACCTTGTTCGTGTCATTCCGCCGCACAAAGCTGAAAACTCTTTCCGGTACGCTGTTGCGCACCCCAATCATCGTCGCGCCCCAATGAGCATTCCACAGCGCCGAGTTCTGCTTCTTCAAAACAATCAGTTTCCGGTAAAGCTCTCCATTGGGATGCGTCTTCCAGACGATCGGATCTTTCTCGAAGAACTTCAGCCGGCGCGTATTGCCTGCCTCCTGCCCGTTATAGATCAGCGGCATGCCCTCGCCCACCATCGAAAGCACAATGGCCGTTTCCAAACCCTTTCCAAACTGCTCAAACTCCGTGCCTTCCCACGAATTCTTGTCATGGTTGCTCACAAACGTCATCCGCATGATGTCGTGCGGATAGTAGCATTCATTCCACGAGTAGTAGCTGAACAGTCCGCCAAGGTCTTTGCTCCTCCCCGTGGTAATCTCGCGGACCACGTCGTACCAGGTCCACGCATACGTCATGTCAAAGGCCTCGGCGTGCAGATCGCGGGACTCCCACTCTCCCAGCATGAACACCGGCTTGATCGCGTCCAACTCCTTGCGCGCATTGTCCCAGAAATCCAGCGGAACGTAGCCAGCCACATCGCAACGGTAGCCGTCCACGTCCGCTTCCTTCACCCAGTATTTCAGGGCCCCGGTCATGTACTCGCGCAGGCCGGCATGGCTGTAGTCCAGGTTGATGATGTCGTCCCAGTCCATCCATGGGGTCGGCGTAAAATCGCCCTTCCAATCCCGCGCATACCATTCCGGATGCTGCGCCACCAGCACGTTGTCCCACGCTGTGTGATTAGCAACCCAATCCAGAATGACGTGCATTCCCAACCCGTGCGCTGAGCGCACAAATTGTTTCAAGTCGTCCAGCGTCCCAAACTCCGGATTCACGCCATAGTAATCCTGCACCGCATATGGGCTGCCCAGCGTCCCTTTGCGGTTCTTCTTCCCAATCGGATTCACTGGCATCAGCCACACGATATCGACGCCAAGCTCCTTCAGTCGCGGCAGTTGCTTCTCCGCCGCCGCGAACGTCCCCTCGGGTGTGAACTGCCGCGTGTTGATCTGGTAGATGGTGGCGTTCTTGCTCCACTCGGGATGAGTAAGCTTTACGTACGCTGTCGGCTGATAGCGGGTTGCAGGACTCTGAGCTGGTGCCGCTGGCGTTGGAGTAATTTGTGCAAAGGCTGGGGTGGAGAGAAGCAGCAATAGGACGGACGACAGCACGGCACGCACAGGCAGACCTCCGGTCCACGGGTTGGGACCACTTCGATTCTGACCATGCTAATGCAGGAAACGCACCGCGTCGAGCTTACCGCGTAATAGGCGTAACTTCGACTGGCTCGCGATCAACTCCGATACTATGATGGGAGACATGCAGCAACTGGACGAACGCTACTCACGGCAGCTTCTCTTTCCCGGGATTGGTGCGGAAGGGCAGCGCAAACTGGCATCCTCCCGCGTCGTCATCGTCGGGTGCGGTGCCACCGGTTCCGTGCTCAGTTCGCTGCTCGTGCGCTCCGGCATCGGATACCTCCGCATCCTTGACCGCGACTACATTGAGCCCAGCAACCTGCAACGCCAGGTGCTTTTTGACGAGCAGGATGCCGCCGAATCTCTTCCCAAGGCCGTGGCTGCTGCACGCAAACTGCATGCGATTAACTCCACTATTACCGTCGAGCCTCATGTCGAAGACCTCACTCCCGCAAACTGTGACGATCTGCTCGAAGAGGTCGATCTCATCCTCGACGGCACAGACAACTTCGAGACCCGCTATCTGCTGAACGAGTACGCCGTCCGCGAGTCCCGCCCGTGGATTTACACCGCCGCGGTCGCCAGCTACGGCGTCACCATGAACATCATTCCCGGAGAGACTGCCTGCCTCGCTTGCGTATTTCCGCAGGCTCCCGGGGGAGCGGTGGAGACCTGCGACACCGGCGGAATCCTCAATTCGGCCGTCAACCTCATTGCCTCCATGGCGGTCACCGAGGCCGTCAAGTTCCTCGTCGGCGCGCGCGCTCAGATGCGGCGCACCCTCATCTCTTTTGATGCCTGGCATAATGACCATTCGGAAATTCGTGCCGATCGCGCAAGGAGGGATTGCAGCGTCTGTTCGCAGAAGGTGTTTCCCTACTTATCGGGC
>CAILAZ010000259.1 GCA_903832295.1 uncultured Acidobacteriota bacterium | reverse complement strand
CAGCCGCGCGTAGTAATCAAGCAGCTCCAGCGGCGTCAGATGGTCGTAGAAGTAGGGCTGCTCGGGCAGAAAGCCGATCCAGCGCTTCATTTCAATGTCGTCAATGGGACGGCCCAGGATGCGTGCCGTACCCGCCGTGGGGAAGACCAGTCCCAGCAGCAGCTTGAGCGTGGTGGTCTTGCCGGCGCCGTTCGGCCCCAGGCAGACAAATACCTCGCCCACTTCCACCGTCAGGCTCAGTGGCTTCAGCCCCGTTTTGAGCTTGTTCCGGAAGAATCCGGTCGTATAGGACTTTTCCAGTCCCAGGATTTCAATGGCAGCCATTGTCGCCTTGCCCAATCTGGTTTTGCCTGCATTATAGCTGAGGCGGCCGCTCCCACCGAATGTGGAAGCCGCGCCCCGTCTGCGTTACTCCCGCGCAATACATGAGGGGAGGCCGTGGCCTCCCCTCGATGCTATGCAACAGAGCCTTGTTACTGCAACGGAGCGTCGTTTGATGTCGCCGGTGCCGTCAGGTTGTACTGAATGTAGCCAGGCGTGGCGCTGTAGAAGTGCCGCGTGCCCGTCTGATCCTGCACAATCGGGTCCGCCGTGGTGGAGTAGCTGTACACGGCGCCGTTGACGGCCGTGCCGCCGCTCAGCGCGACGTTATAACCGCTCTTCGGGCAGATGGCGCCGCCGGAGGTCGCCGTGGGGCAGCCCAGAACGTTGTCCAGCAGTACGGCGTTGGTGGAGGTGGCGGCCGTGTTGCCGGCCGTGCTGCCCGGTCCAAGTGTGGCCAGGTTCGTGGCGTAACCCACCGAGGGATAGGTGGAGGCGTAGGTGACTTCCGCGGTATCAACGGCGCGCAGCGAACGCACGGCCGATGCTTCATTGGCGGCGATACGCGAGCGCAGCAGGTTAGGGATGGCGATGGCGGCGATAATCAAGATAATCGCAACAACAATGAGCAGTTCGATAAGTGAGAATCCTCGCTGCTTTTTCATACCGTGCGATGCTCCATATATGATTTGGGGGTTAAAAACCCCGCCGCCCACACATACGCCTACTGCAGTGGCGCGTCCGTAGAGGTTGCGGGATTCGTAAGGTTGTATTGAATGTAGCCGGGCGTGGCGCTGTAGAAGTGCCGCGTGCCCGTCTGGTTTGCCGTGACCGGATCTGCCGCCACCGAGTATGAATAAACTACGCCGTTCACCGCCGTGCCGCCGTTGAGCGTGATGATGTATCCGCTCTTGGTGCAGCTGCTTCCGCTCGCCGTTGCCGTGGCGCAGCCCAGAACCGAATCCAGCAGCACCGCGTTCGTCGAGGTTGCCGCCGTGTTGCCGGCGTTGCTGCCCGGTCCCAGGGTGGCCAGCGCGCTGGCATAACCCACGGCCGGATATGTGGCGGCAAAAGCCACTTCCGCCGTATCCACCGCGCGCAGCGAGCGCACGGCCGATGCTTCATTGGCGGCAATTCGCGAGCGCAGCAGGTTGGGGATGGCGATGGCGGCGATGATCAGGATGATCGCGACCACAATCAACAGTTCGATAAGGGAAAAGCCTTTTTGTTTGCGCATTGTTTTGAACTCTTTCGTGTCCGGGCGGAAGTACCGTGCTCTTGTTGCCGCCTCTGTTTCGCCGGATGATTTTCAGGTCTTAACTGCTTGCCGCAGACTGCCATCTACTGCATACGCCTGTGCTGCCGGCGTTCCGTGCTTCGTGAAAAGGGGCTCCACGGTTTGCATGGAGCCCCCTTGTTTCAGGCTTGTACCTCCACGGGCCTTCGCCTGGCTTAAAAACTACTGCAGCGGGGCGTCCGTGGTGCTGGCGGCCGCGGTCAGGTTGTAGCGGATCACGCCCGAGGCGTCGCTGTAGAAATGCCGCGTGCCCGTCTGGTTTGCCGTGACCGGATCTGCATTCGAGTTGTAGGTGTTGATCGGAGCCGTCGCGCCGCCGCTCAGCGAGAAGGTGTAACCGCTCTTGGTGCAGCTGCTGCCGCTGGCGGTGGCGCCGCTGCAACCCAGAACGCTGTCCAGCAGGACGGCGTTGTTCGAGGCAGCGGTCGTGTTGCCGGCCGTGGAGCCCGGTCCGAGGTACGCCAGGTTGTTGGCGAAGCCGTTCGCCGGATAGGTCGAAGCATAGGTCACTTCAGCGGTGTTGATGGTACGCAGCGAGCCCACGGCCGAAGCCTCATTGGCAGCGATGCGCGAGCGCAGCAGGTTCGGAATGGCGATGGCGGCGATGATCAGGATGATCGCTACGACGATGAGAAGCTCAATCAGCGAGAAGCCCTTCTGTTTACGCATTTCGATAATCTCCTGTAGTTATTTTCGGTTGTGATTGAAATCTAAGAAATCTTCAGTCGAGTCCGCTTGCGACACGCTTTCCCTAAATGCAATTGCGATTCCACTGCGTGCCACAATCCCGTCCCGGGCAGAAGAATCCATAGAAATGGGCGCAAGTAAAGTAATTAACCAACCCGCTCAAGCATCCAATTCGATCCTTCTAGTGCTTCCGCCTCAGACTTGTGACATCGCTTGTTAGTGTCTTATGACAATTTGTGTCATCAATTCTTTCCATGGTCATGTACTACCGGACACCGTGCGTACAGTACCTCCCATGTACCTGTGAAATTGCTCCTCGCCGCCCGCAATGAAGAAAGGCCCCACTCGAAAGTGGAGCCTTTCACGTTCAGGCTTGAACCCTCCCCGGGTGCTTCGCCTGTGAACCTCTTGGCAGGTTACTGCAATGCGCTGTCCGTAGCGGCGGCTGCTGCCGTCGTGTTGAAGCGGATCACGCCCGATGCGTCGCTGAAGAAGTAGCGCTTGCCGGTCTGATCAACCGTGATCGGATTTGCAGCAGACGAGTAAGTGCTCGCCGGGGGATTGGTCCCAAGCGTCACTGTTACTGCGAAGTTGTAGCCGCTCTTCGGGCAATTCGCGCCCGTCGTGCCCGCGCTGCAGCCCAGAACGCTGTCCAGCAGGCCGGCTGCGGTCGCAGTCGTCGGCGTGGCAACGCCACCGAGCGTCTTCAGATCGGTGAAGCCATGATCCGGATACGTCGAGGCATACGTTACCTCGGCGGTGTTGATGGTGCGCAGCGATCCCACGGCAGACGCTTCGTTTGCGGCAATGCGCGAGCGCAGCAGGTTCGGGATGGCGATGGCGGCGATAATCAGGATGATCGCCACAACGATGAGCAGCTCAATCAGTGAAAAGCCCTTCTGTTTACGCATTGTATTTCTCTCCGTCTGTCCTGGACCAAAGGAACCTGGTGATATGAACTCGCTTATCCCTAGTGCAATTGTCATGCCAACCCAGGTCCAATCTCCCGCGCCACTCGGCCTAAGGTCACTTGGAACGCGCTTACCTGCCTAATCTTCTAAGTACAAGAAAAATTTAATTTTCCTTCAGAGATCCCGCGGGGAATGGAATCAGCCCAGTTGACAACTTTGACACGAATCGTCAACTCCTGTTGACAAAATGTGTCATAGTTTTCAGGCATAAATGTGATCCCGCTACGCATTGCGACGGGAATTGGGACACAGGCGGGGGTGTCCCTTAGACCCCGGGTTCGGATTGGCCTAGCAGTCGATCTGGTCCCGCGAGATTTTCAACCCCGTCAGGTTTCCCAGAACAGTCACGGCGATCTGTTCCGCCACAAAGAACTCTTGCGCCACTTTCTGCACGTCTTCCACCTGTACCGCCTCAATTCTCTCCGTGATCTCGTTCATCCCGTAGAAGCGGTCGTAGTACATCTCCTGCCGCGCCAGGTTGCTCATCCGCGCCATCGACGACTCCAGGCTCAACATCAGGCTCCCCTTCAACTGCGCCTTGGCCCGCAGCAGCTCTTCCGCGCTCACCGGAACCTCTTTCAGGTCCCGGAACTCCCGCAGTACCGATTGCACCACCTTCGGCGCCGATTCCTTGGAAGTTCCCGCATACACCGCCAGGCAGCCCGTATCGCGGTACGGATTCAGCTCGCTGAATATCGAGTACACCAGCCCCTGCTTTTCGCGCACATTCTGGAACAGCCGCGAACTCATCCCTCCGCCCAGCAGCGTATTCAGCACAAACGACGAATACCGGTTCGCGTGCGAGATCGAATACGACGGCACGCCAATGCAGAGCTGCACCTGTTCCAGCGATTTCTTGTTGCGCATTGAGATCTTTGCCGCCGGTTTGGGCGCAAGGTCCATAATGTCGCTGCTGGCCGGGGGCAGATGCCCGAACTTCCGCGTTGCCAGTTCCAGGAACTCGTCGTGTTGCAGGCTTCCCGCCGCCGCAATCACCATGTTTCCCGCCTGGAAGCGCTGCTTGTAATAGTCGAACAGCAGTGCCGGGCCAAACTTCCTTACCGTGTCCCTCGTCCCCAGAATCGGTCTGCCCAGTGGATGATCTTTCCAGAAATTCTGCACAAAGATCTCATGCACCAGGTAATCCGGATTGTCCTCGTCCATCTTGATTTCTTCCATGATGACGCTGCGTTCTTTCTTCACGTCGCTGTCATTGAAGGAAGGGTTCAGCACCAGGTCTGTCAGCACGTCCATGGCGTCGCCCAGATGCTCGTCCAGCACCTTCACGTTGAAGCACACGCACTCCTTCGCGGTAAACGCATCCAGATTGCCGCCAAATGAATCCACCTGGCGCGCAATCATCTCCGCTGTCCGTGTCGTGGTGCCCTTAAAAACCATGTGTTCGGCAAAATGAGAAATCCCATTTACCTCCGGCTGCTCATGTCGCGAACCGGTACGGATCCACACCCCGGCGGAAACCGACCGGATGTGTGGCATTTCCTCGCTGATAATGGTGAGTCCGTTGGGGAGGACTGTCCTGCGTACATTGCGAAGAGCCGCGTTCAAGCTTGTCTCTGAGTTCATCGGATTCCTTCCGGCCGCAAACTTTAACGTCGCAGGTAAAAATGCTGTAAAGAACTGCGCGGTACAATCTAAAGGGAGGCGAGCCCAGACTTCTGGAGCTCCTCTCCATTAGATGCATGACAACTCTCTCAAAACTCGAACTTTTGGGCCTTAATAATCAAGAGCTTACGGAGCTTGTTGTCAGCTTCGGAGAACCCCGCTTCCGGGCCGCCCAGCTTTTTGATGCCCTTTACCGCCAGCGGCTTGCCAGTCTCGAGCAGATTTCCACCCTGCCCAAATCCCTGCGCTCCCGCCTCTCCTCTCTAGGGTACTCCACGGGCTTCCCCGGCACCGCCGCCTCTTTCCTCTCGCAGGATGGCACCGTCCGCTACCTCGTCAGCTTTTCCGACGGTCAGAGCGTGGAGACCGTCTGGATGCCCGAGGGCGATGGCGTCGAGGACACCGAGGAACTTCTTCCCGGCGCACCCGCCTCCCCCTCTGCTCCCTCCAGCGCAACCAACCGCCGCGGAACCATCTGCCTCTCTTCGCAGTCCGGCTGTGCCGTCAACTGCCGCTTCTGCATGACCGCCCTCCTGGGGCTCCAGCGCAACCTCTCCCCCGGGGAAATCCTCGGCCAGGTGCTTCTCGTCCTCAATCACCAGCAGATCGTCATCGGCCGCGATCGCATCAACCTCGTATTCATGGGACAGGGCGAGCCGTTCCTCAATTACGACAACTTCATCCGCGCCGTTCAACTCCTCGTGCAGGGTGCCGGAATTCCCGAATCCCGCATGACTGTCTCCACCTCCGGCATCGTCCCCCGCATCGCCGACTTCGGACGCGAGCCCATCCGTCCTCATCTCGCGATCTCGCTCAATGCCTCCAATGACGTGCTTCGCGAGGGCATCATGCCCATCAATCGCAAGTGGAATCTGGACACGCTCATCGGGGCTGCGCGCGACTTCCCTCTGCGCTCCCGCGAGCGCCTCACCTTCGAATACGTCCTTCTCTCCGGCGTCAATGACGCACCGGAAAACGCCCGCGAGGTCATTGCGCTCCTCCGTGGAATCCGCGCCAAGGTCAATCTCATCTCCCTCAACCCCGGCCCCGGCATTCCATTCCAGACGCCCACCACCGCCGCCGTCGAGCTCTTCCAGCAGACCCTTATCGACGCCGGAATTCCGGCCTATCTGCGACGTCCACGCGGACTCGACATCTACGCCGCCTGCGGACAACTCAAGCGCACAACCCAGCTCGTCGCCCTCCCCTGAGCTGCCGCCAGAAACCTTCCGAGCAGGGAAGCGCATCTTAACTTCCGTTAGCAACAGGAGGGATTTCTATGTCCGAACGCCTTCACGGTTTCCGCGTGGCCATTCTCGCCACGGATCTCTTTGAAGAAGCCGAACTCGTCGAACCGCGCAAAGCACTCGATGCCGCTGGAGCCACAACCGTCGTCATTGCGCCCCATTCCGGAGAGATTCAAGCCGTCCAGCATGACAAAAAAACCATCAAGGTCAAGGTCGATGAGACCCTTGCCAAGGCCGACCCCGACCACTTCGACGCGCTCCTCATTCCTGGCGGAGCCATGAATGCCGATGCTCTGCGCCAGGAGCCGCTCGCCCAGGAATTTGCTCGCCGCATTGACCAGACCCGCCGTCCCGTCGCCGTCATCTGCCATGGCGGTTGGCTGCTTGCTTCGGCCCGTCTCGTCAAGGGACGCCACATGACCAGCTACGGCGCAATTCAGGATGATCTTCGCAACGCCGGAGCCTTCTGGTCAGACAAGGAAGTCGTCCGCGAGGGCAACTGGGTCTCCAGCCGCAAGCCCTCGGACATTCCGCGCTTCAATCAGGAGCTTCTCAACCTTTTCATCGAACATCGTGACCGCGCCCGCGCTGCCGCCTGATCCAATTCCCCCGCCCGGAGTGATTGCGCGCAACTCGCGCCGGCGCTCCGGGCATTGCATGCCTCTCCTTCTGCTAACATGAAGTGGTACCCATGTCTCTGGCGTCCCCCATGTTCACGCTGCGCGATTACGACAAGCGCGACTTCGAGTTGCTCTTCAAGCTCGACCGTCTCTGCTTTGACCCCGGCATCGCCTACAGCCGTCCTGAACTCGCCAGCTTCATCGAGCAGCGCCGCGCCTACACCGTCGTCGCCGAGTGGACCGAGCCTTCTGCCGAGGCCCTCGCCGAAATCGACGCCTTGGATGCTCCGCCCTCCGAGTCCGCTCTCTCTGCAAGCCAGCCTCTCGTAAAAACCTTCCTGCCCAAGGGACAGACTCGTCCTCCGCGCCGCCCCATCGCAGGTTTTGTCACCTTTCATTTCCAGCGTCAGGGATACGGCCACATCATCACCATTGACGTCCATCCCGATGCGCGCCGCCATCGCCTCGGAACCCTGCTCATCAATGCCGCATGTGAAAAGCTGCGGAAGATGACTGCCTTCATGGTGGTGTTGGAAGTCGCCGTCAACAATCACGGCGCTCTTGCTTTTTATGATCGCCACGGATTCAAGCGCATCAAGGTCCTGGAGCGTTATTACAACCGCGACGTCGATGCCATCTTCATGACCAAGCGGCTGTAGCCGCCTCTACCCTGCGCTGCCCGCCAAGCGCGTGCCGCACTCCTGCCAGCGCCAGCATTCCCAGTCCCAGTCCGCACACCCCATACCACTGCCAGTGCGCCCACGCCGTCGATGACAGCGCCGAACCCGCCGCGCCTCCCAGGAAGAACACAATCATGTAGATCGTATTGATTCGGCTGCGCGCCCCTTCCACCAGCTTGAAGATCCTTGTCTGGTTGCCGATGTGCATCGTCTGCTGCCCAATATCCAGCAGAATCACCCCCACAATCAGCCCCGCCATGTGGAAGCCCGCAAACAGAAATGCCAAGTACCCCGCGCCCAGCAGCCCCACTCCCGGTGCCACCACGAATCGCGAGCCCCGCCGGTCCGCCATCCGTCCAGCAAACGAAGCTGCCATCGCTCCAGCCGCGCCCAGCACGCCAAAGCTCCCTGCCACTCCCGCTCCCATCCTGTAATGCGGGGTTCCCAGCAGGAATGCCAGGTTCGTCCAGAATGCGGAGAACGCCGCAAATGACAGAAACCCAATCGCCGCCGCCTCTCTCAGCGTCGGCTGCTCCTTCGCCAGCTTCCATAGCGATACCAGTGCGTCCCCGTAGCTCACCGCCCGCACCGGAGGCATCTTCGGCAGCCTCCACCACAGCAGCGGCACAAACAGCGCGGTGAATCCCGCCGCCACCAGGAACACCGAGCGCCATCCCATCACCATCGCCAGCCACCCGCTGGCCGTCCGTCCCAGCAGAATGCCCAGCAGCAAGCCCGTCATCACCGTGCCCACCGCCCGCCCGCTCTCGCCCGGCTCCACCAGCTCCGGCGCAATCGGAACCACCACGTGCGTCACCGCCCCCGTCATGCCAATCGCGACGCTTGCCGCCACCAGCACCCACAGCGAGGGCGCAAGTCCCGCCGCCAGCAGCGCCAGGCTCACTGCGGCAAACAATTTTGTGATCAGCCCCCGGCGCTCCGCCACGTCGCCCAGCGGCACAAACATCAGCATCCCCGCCGCGTAGCCCACCTGCGTCGCCACCGCCACCGCTCCCACCTGCCCAGACGAGGCGTGAAAAGTCCGGCTCATCTCCAGCAGCAGCGGCTGATTGTAGTAAATCGTCGCCACGCCCGCCCCCGCGGCCATGCCAAGGAAGGGAAGCAGCCCACGGTGCTTGTGTGTCATCATCTTTGGGGAATCGGAACCGGCTGGGAATGTCACAAGCCAGTTTACCAGTTCGCTATTGCAGGAGCCTCGCTCCGGGACATAGTGTTCTTCTACACTCGAAACACCGGTGCAAGTCGTCAACAACGCTCCGCAACGGGAGTGTGTACGAAAGGCGTCCGAATGTTCAGATACCGTTTTTATTCATTCCTGGCAGTAGCCCTCGCGCTGTTCGTCACCGCGGCCTGGGCTCATCGCGGTCCCGCCGTTCCACGCAATCTCAATGAAGACGAGGCGAAGGAACTGGTCATCATGTCCCTCAACGCCGACACCCGGAAGCTGCCGAAGCTCACCCTCAGCGCCGAAAAAGGCCTGGGAGCGCAGGGCTTCTACTATTTCGTGGCCACCGCGGATACTCCCGGCTCCAGCCCCGTCATCGGACACTTCTCCGTCAATCAGGCCACCGGAGACGTCTGGGATTCCGTCTGGTGCACCCGGCGCACCTCTGACCAGCTCACCCGCTTGCAGAAGAAGATCCGGCAGAAGGCGCACGTCACTGACGAGCAACTCGCCGCATCATCTGCCCTCTCGCCCTGTCCCCGCTGATCGCGGCCGGGGCGTAGCTGGCTCTTCCATCGCTTCGCGCACGCGCCCCAGGGCGCCCTTCAGCCGCCGCTCTGCCTCGCGCTTCGGAACCCCGCCGCAGAGCATCACCAGCGCCACCGGAACCTTCATCCCCGCAGCCTTCAGCGCTCTCAGCGCCTCGTCCCGCTCCACACCCGCAATCTGCTGCACAATCGCAATCCCGCGCTCCTCCAGTTTTTCGTTCTTCGCGCGCAGATTCACCATCAGGTTGCCATAGACGTACCCCAGCCGCGCCATCGCCCCCGTCGTCAGCATGTTGCAGATCATCTTCTCCGCCGTCCCTGCCTTCAACCGTGTTGAGCCCGTCAGCACCTCCGGCCCCGCTTCCACCTCTATCGCAATCTCGCAGGCCGCGCCCAGCGCTGAGCCTTTGTTGCACGCAACTCCAATGGTCGCTGCGCCCTTCTTCCGCGCCATCGTCAGCGCCGCCACCGTGTACGGAGTCCGTCCGCTCGCCGCCAGCCCCACCACCACATCGTTCTTCCCCGGCCTTCGCGCCGCCATATCCTGCCGCCCCAGCTCGATGGAATCCTCGCTGCTCTCGCTCGCCGCCCCCAGCGCCTCCGGCCCTCCTGCGATCATGTACTGCACCATCGACGAATCCGTCCCGAACGTCGGCGGACACTCCGCCGCATCCAGCGCTCCAATCCGTCCGCTCGTCCCGCTGCCCACGTAGATCAGCCTTCCCCCACGCCCCAGCCGCTCGCACACCACGTCCATCGCTCGCGCAATCTCCGGCAGGACTCTGCCCACCGCCCGCACCACCTTGGCGTCGTCGCGATTCATCAGCCTCGCAATTTCCAGCGAATTCATCCTGTCCAGTTCGGCGGAGTTGCGGTTCGGCCTCTCGGTCTTCAATCTGCCCGTGCGCGTTGCCTTATCCTCCATCTGCCGTCACTTCCTTCGCCCGCAGCACGCAACTCGCCCCGTACCCAGTCGCAAAGGTCGTCACGCTCCCCAGCACCACGTACCAGGTAAACGGAACCCGCGTGCACTGCCACAGGTACACATTCAGCACAAAGCCGCACAGCAT
>CAILAZ010000258.1 GCA_903832295.1 uncultured Acidobacteriota bacterium | reverse complement strand
TTTTAGCCCTGCCGTTTCCCGGGTTGAGTGGGACCGTATTGGTGAAGTTGCGGAGCCCGCCACGGCTCCATTTTTTATCGCGCCGATCGCGTCTTACTGCTTTGCGATTCCGCTACTCAGAACCCGATCGCGAATGGCTCTCGCTGTGGCATTTGGAAACTCGCACCTTTCAGCAACTCTAGCGCCTTGTTGTGCACGTGGATGCTGTCGCGCAGCGACTTGGCCCTGCCTTCAAAATTGTGCGCCACCGCGCGCTTGATCGTCTCCGCGCCAAGCCATCTCTTGCGAACTGTCTCTGCGTTGTTGGTATATTTTTCCGCGGCGATGCGCGTTTGATCGGAAAGGTCTTTGATGCGCACGCGGAGAACCAGCAGCAGGTCGCAGTTCGGAAGGCTTTCGACGATGTTGCCGCACAGTTCCAAGATGAGCATTACTGCCGCGTCGGCGATATTGTCGTCGCCCATGACCATTCCGATCGCATCGTAGACAGAGCGACGTGACTCGTCCGACAGAACGTCGTATGCTTTTCGAACCGCCTGGAAAGATTCTGCCGATCCGGTTTCCTGGTTGTCCGGATGCGCCGCGGCCGCGCGTTTCTTGTATGCCTTCGCGATGTCGGCCTGCGTCGCGCTGGTGTCGACGCCGAGCAGGTTGTAAAGGTCGCAAGATTCGCTCACGTGGTAGACCTGCCTTTCTCCGTCCTTGGCGGAATACGCTCCTCGAGATCCGGTTTCGATGGCGATAAGAAAGAACGAAACTCGATGTTATCCGCGACGATGAGCGAATCTTTCTCCGCCTGACTGCTTAGTAGTTTTTCGGTGACATAGTCGCGCGCCTGCTCGATCGTCCACGAGTCTGGCACCTGGATCATTGAAGCCTGGTAGAGATGTTTCACTGTTTCCTCCGGATCAGTTTCCGCCGCCTGCGACAACTGCCGGGCCGCCAAGTGGCTGTTTCTCCTCTATACCCCAACGCTTTTCGATGGCCCGTTCTGCTGCGTCGAGCGTTGGGAAGATACCAAGGAAACCTGTCCCAAATTCGGCTCTCGAAAATCTCGCATCGAAGGCGCGATACCAATTGGGAGGATCTGGTTTTACGAACCCCCAGTAGCCTTTATAAAAACTCTCATACTCTCCATGATTCTCAACCCATTTCAAGACGCTCATTTCGCCATCGCATCCTTCTTCTGCTTTTGCTGGCTCGTTCTCTGGCAGAATTTTGGGCTTTGCGGATTGTAGTGTGTCGCTTCGTACTTTGTTCGCATTCATTCATTTCGTTCTTTCTTCGGATTTAACTGTGCTCAGGCACAGGAGAATCCGCAGTCTGAATCATCCCCGTGCCTTCACAATCACCGCACCGAGAGTACGGGCCGTCATTGGTGATCTGGCCGCTGCCACCACACTCTCCACACACATTGGAATCCGCAGTCTTGGATTCGCTATTCCGTATTCGCTGTGCGTCAATCTCGGCATCCCAATCATCGTGGAGCATCAAGTCATCTACCGTGCAGCAGCACGGATAATCGTGACAATGGCGGCACAATTCAGCCGGGTCCAGTTCTTCTGATCCCACGAAGTTCTCGTACTCCTCTGCGTGCGTCATCTATTTCCC
>CAILAZ010000257.1 GCA_903832295.1 uncultured Acidobacteriota bacterium | reverse complement strand
GAGGATGAGGGATGGGCCATCAAAGGCCTCGGCCTCATTGAACGCTTTGAGGGTCTGCATATCGCTGGAGCCCATGGCGACACGGGCGACATAGGCCGGGTAGCTCATGGCGATGAGGGCGAGATCCTTCTTGGGGCGGGACTTGCCTCCGGCGGCGAACTTGGCAACGGCACCGCGGGGGGTGGACTTGGACATCTGGCCACCGGTGTTGGAATAAACCTCGGTATCGAGGACGAGGACGTTGACATTGCGTCCGGAGGCCATGATGTGATCGAGGCCGCCGTAGCCGATGTCATAGGCCCAGCCGTCGCCGCCGACGATCCAGACGGCCTTTTCGACGAGGCTGTCGGCGAGATCGAGGAGGGCGCGGGCTTCGGGCTGATCGAGTCCGGCGAGCGCCTGCTTGAGCTGGGCGACACGGACGCGCTGGGCAGCGATGGCGGCTTCGCCACGCTGAGGCGTGTCCAGGATGGTGTCTACCAACTGCTCGGGAAGCTTGGAGCCAAGGCGGACGAGGAGTTCGCGGGCGTAGTCGCGATTCTTGTCAAGGGAGAGGCGGAGGCCGAGACCGAATTCGGCGTTGTCCTCAAAGAGAGAGTTGGACCATGCAACGCCGCGTCCATCCTTGTTGAAGGTGTAGGGGGTGGTGGGCAGGTTGCCGCCGTAGATGGAGGAGCAACCGGTGGCGTTGGCAATGACGGTGCGGTCTCCGAAGAGCTGGGTGAGGAGCTTAATGTAGGGAGTTTCGCCGCATCCGGAGCATGCGCCGGAGAACTCGAAGAGCGGCTGCAGGAGTTGGACATCCTTGATCTGGGTGAGTGAGAGCAGGTCACGGCCGATCTCGGGGAGTTCGAGGAAGAAGTCCCAGTTGCGGGCCTCGCGCTCACGCAGTTCAGGCTGCGGGACCATGTTGATGGCCTTGTGCTTGGCTTCGCTCTTGGACTTGGCGGGGCATGCCTCAATGCAGAGAGCACATCCGGTGCAATCCTCAGGCGCGACCTGGAGGGTGTACTTCATGGACGCGAAGTTCTTCCACTTGGGCTCGGCGGACTTGAAGGACGCGGGAGCGGCGGCGAGAAGATCGCTGGGGTAGATTTTGGCGCGAATGACGGCGTGCGGGCAGACAAGAACGCACTTGCCACACTGGATGCAGAGCTTCTCATCCCACTCGGGAATTTCAAGAGCGATGTTGCGCTTCTCCCACTGCGCGGTGCCGGTGGGATAGGTGCCGTCGATGGGCATCTTGCTGACGGGAAGGTCATCGCCATCGCCGAAGATCATCGGGGCAAGGACATCCTGAACGAAGGCAGGAGCCTGGGCCGGGACCGGGGGACGAAGCTCGACGGAGCTGGTGGCGGCGGCGGGAACCTGTACCTGGTAGAGGTTGGCGAGGGTGCTATCGACGGCAGAGAAGTTCTGCTGAACGACGGCGTCGCCGCGCTTTCCGTAAGTCTTCTTGATGGCCTTCTTGATGGCGTCAATGGCTTCGTCGCGGGGAAGGACGCCGCTGATGGCGAAGAAGCAGGTCTGCATGATGGTGTTGATGCGCTGGCCCATTCCGGTTTCGCGGGCGACAGTGTAACCATCGATGACATAGAACTGAAGCTTCTTGGTGATGATGGCCTGCTGCACGGGACGGGGGAGCTGATCCCAGACTTCATCCTTGGAGAACGAACTGTTGAGGAGGAAGACGGCTCCGGTGTCTGCGTACTTGAGAACATCGACGCGCTCAAGGAAGCTGAACTGGTGGCAGGCAACGAAGTTGGCGCGGGTGATGAGATAGCTGGAACGGATGGGCCGCGAACCAAAGCGAAGGTGCGAGGTGGTGATGGAGCCGGACTTCTTCGAGTCATAGACGAAGTAGCCCTGGGCATAGTTATCGGTGTCTTCGCCGATGATCTTGATGGAGTTCTTGTTTGCGCCGACGGTGCCATCGGCTCCGAGTCCGTAGAAGAGGGCGCGGACGGTGCCGGCATACTCGGTGGAGAACCTGGGGTCAAAGGGGAGCGAGTTGTGGGTGACATCGTCGTTGATTCCGACGGTGAAGTGATTGTGGGGGACGAGTTCGGCGAGGTCGTCATAGACGGCCTTGACCATGGCGGGAGTGAATTCCTTGGAGGAGAGGCCGTAGCGTCCGCCGACGATGCGCGGCATGGAGGCGATTTTGCCGGAGGCGAAGCTCTCGGCAAGCGCGGTGAGGATCTCCTGATAGAGCGGTTCGCCGAGAGAGCCGGGTTCCTTGGTGCGATCGAGAACGGCGATGGTGCGGGCGGTGGCAGGAAGCGCGGCGAGGAAGTGGGCAGCGGAGAAAGGACGGAACAGGCGGACCTTGAGGACGCCGATTTTCTGTCCCTGGGCGAGGAGATGCTCGACGGTTTCTTCGGCGACTTCACAGCCGGAGCCCATGAGGATGATGACGCGCTCGGCATCCGGGGCACCGACGTATTCGTAGAGCTTGTACTGGCGTCCTACGACCTCGGCAAAGCGGTCCATTGCCTGCTGGAGGATTTCGGGGACGGCAGTGTAGAAGGGGTTCACGGTCTCGCGGGCCTGGAAATAGACATCAGGATTCTGGGCGGTACCGCGGAGGACGGGACGGTCCGGGGACAGGGAACGCAGACGGTGCTCGCGGATGGCTTCCTCGGGGAGCATGGCGCGCATGTCGTCCATGGTGAGCTGCTCGACTTTGGCAACTTCATGGGAGGTGCGGAATCCGTCAAAGAAATGGATGAAGGGGACACGCGAGGCGAGGGTTGCGGCCTGGGCGATGAGCGCGGTGTCCATGACTTCCTGCACATTGTTGGAGGCGAGGAGTGCCCATCCGGTCTGGCGGACGGCCATGACATCCTGATGGTCGCCGAAGATGGAGAGCCCCTGGGCGGCGACAGAGCGCGCGGCGACATGGATGACGCAAGGGGTTAGCTCACCGGCGATCTTGTACATGTTGGGGATCATGAGAAGCAGCCCCTGGGAGGAGGTGAAGGTGGTGGCGAGGCTGCCACCCTGAAGCGCGCCGTGAAGGGCGGCGACGGCGCCACCTTCGCTCTGCATCTCCATGACGTGAGGGACCGAGCCCCAGATGTTGGGCTG
This sequence comes from uncultured Acidobacteriota bacterium, assembly GCA_903832295.1. Taxonomy (GTDB): domain Bacteria; phylum Acidobacteriota; class Terriglobia; order Terriglobales; family Acidobacteriaceae; genus TOLSYN. The sequence continues at coordinate 8,099 of CAILAZ010000257.1, read as the reverse complement.
ACCGTCAGAGGACCACTGATCACTGAATTCGCCCATGGGCGAGGAAGGAGTGATGGGATAAATTGCGATGACTTCGTTGGTTTTATGCGCGACGTAGGCGGCAGCTTCGTTGCCGTCCACGGTCACTTTGATCCGATTCATGAACCGGTCCTCCCTGAAATAACGACGGAGACGCACGCCGGAACAGCTCGTGCCACAGAGTTGAACAATAAGAGCGTGCGCAATGAGTCCCCAATGACATTGCACTACTCCTTTCGGGAATAGGCTGTGAGTTAAGTCACAAAGAGGAGTGAGAATGCGATGAGAGGGGCTGGATGGCCCTGAAAAAACAGAGAGTTGCTTTGGCGAAGGACGCAGATGCACGCAAAGTGGGCGACTGAGACGCCGATACACGGCTCCGATGAGGACGGAGGGGTTGCAGATGCGGATTCACGAGGCAAGACGAGGGGCTGAGGTGTTTACTGTAACGCAGCAGCGATTCCCGCTGTACTAACTAAGTGAAATGCACTAACATTCCTCGAACATCCCGCAGTCGTTTTTCCAAATTCAAGACTGGCGGGACTAGGGGTTTGTCATGCACAAGTCGGCAAGATATTTCATAGTTCTATTTATCTCTCTCATGATGGCTGCCACGTTGCAGGCTGCAGCGGTTTCGGGAGCTGCGACATTGCTGACTCCCACCAACGGCAGTGTGTTGGGTACCACCCAGGTAGTTTTCACCTGGAATTCCGGCACCGGGGTGGCGGCTTACCACCTGATTCTGGGCAGCGGCCTGGGATTGCAGGACGTGTACAACTCCGGAACGACCAATAACCTGTCTGTGACCGCGCCAAGCATTCCGGCGAATGGGCTGCCGGTGTACGGACGGCTGTTCTCAAAGATCAACGGGGCGTGGCAGTACAACGATTACAGATTTACAGCAGCGGGAGCGCCGGTGGCAGCGGCCTTGCTGACGCCGACCAGCGGCACCGTGCTGGGAACGTCGAATGTGACCTTTACCTGGGATGCCGGGAAGGGCGTGGCGGCCTATCACCTGACCCTGGGCAGCGCACCTGGAATTCAGGATGTGTATGACTCCGGAACGACGAACAACCTGACGGCGACGGCCCGGAGCATTCCGGCAACCGGGCAGCCAGTGTACGGACGGCTGTTCTCGAAGATCAACGGGGCATGGCAGTACAACGATTACAGATTTACAGCAGCGGGAGCGCCGGTGGCAGCGGCCTTGCTGACGCCGGCCAGCGGCACGGTGCTGGGAACGTCGAATGTGACCTTTACCTGGGATGCCGGGAAGGGCGTGGCGGCCTATCACCTGACCCTGGGCACCGCGCCGGGAATTCAGGATGTGTACAACTCCGGAACGACGAACAACCTGACGACGACGGCACCGAGCATTCCGGCAACCGGGCAGCCGGTGTACGGACGGCTGTTCTCGAAGATCAACGGGGCATGGCAGTACAACGACTACAGATTTATGGCAACAGGCGCTCCGGTGCCAGCAACCCTGCAGGGACCTGCCAGCGGCACCACGCTGGGCACCTCCGACATCGTGTTTACGTGGAATACGGGAACAGGAGTGGCGGCGTACCACTTTATTCTGGGCACAGCTCCGGGATTGCAGGACCTGTACGACTCAGGCACGACGAATAACCTGACGGTGACGGCTCCGACCCTGCCGGGGAATGGGCAGACGGTGTACGGGCGACTGTTCTCAAAGATCAATGGAGCATGGCAGTACACGGATTCGAGCTTTGTGGAGTATTGGAATCCGGTGGCGGCGGCACTGACAAGCCCGGTGAGCGGCAGCGTGCTGGCTCCGGCGAATGTGACCTTTACGTGGAACGCGGGCAGCGGAGTTACGGGATACCAGCTGGACCTGGGAACGGGGCCGGGCTTGCAGAACCTGTATATCTCCGGGGTTGTGCACAAACTGTCGGCGACGGTTCCGGCGATTCCGGTGGATGGCAAGAAGGTGTATGCGCGCCTGTTCTCGCGGATCGCGGGGGTGTGGCAGCACACCGACTACGTGTTCCAGGCGAGCACAAACCTGATTGTGGCAGATTCCGGGAACAACCGGGTGCTGATCTACAAACCTCCGTTCACAACGGGAGAGAGCGCCTCGGCGGTGCTGGGGCAGAGCCGTTTCGACACCGGAGACCCGGGCACGAGCGCGACGCGGATGAGTTATCCGAGCGCGGTTGCGCTGGATAAAGCCGGCAATCTGTATGTAATCGAGTCCTACAGCGATGGAGGCGGAAACGCACGGACATTGCAGTTCAAACCGCCATTTACCACGGGCATGAGCGCAAGCGCGGTGGTGGGGGTTCCGGATTTCACGACGCCCGGCAACAACCAGAGGGAACCGACGGGAGTTGCCGTGGACGGGAGCGGAAATCTGTGGGTGTCTTCTTCAGACGGCGGCACGATCCTCAAGTACCAAGCGCCGATTACCACGGGAGCAGTGGCGGTTGCCAGTGTGGGCGTGGGCGCACCGGTCGGGATCGCCTTTGACGGCTCGGGCAATCTGTGGGTAGCAGACGCAGCCAACCACAGAGTTCTGGAAGTGGTGACTTCATCGGGAACTCCCGTGCTTGAGTTGGGACAGCCGGCGAGCACGGCCTTCGACTCCTTCAGTCCGAACAACGGGGGAATTTCCGCCAGTTCCATGAACGGGCCGACCGGGGTTGTGTTTGACCGGCAGGGCACGCTGTGGGTGACCGACAGCGGAAACAACCGCGTGCTGCACTTTACGCCTCCGTTCACGAACGGAATGGACGCCGATATGGTTGTGGGACAGCCGGACTTTGTGAGCGCACAGGCAAACCAGGGGGCAGCGGCGGGCGCCGGGACGTTGAAGTCTCCGACACTGGCCTCGGTGGTAAACGATGACCTGATTGTGGGCGACACGGGCAATAACCGCACGCTGGTTTTTGCTCAGCCGTTCTCAACGGGCATGAACGCCACGGCTGCTCTGGGACAGGCGGACTTTACGGGGAATTCCGTAAACCAGGGTTTAGAGGATCCGACCGCGGCTACGGAATCGTCTCCCTACAAGGAAGGCGGACCGTCTGCGCTGGGAATGCTGGTGTTTGCACTGCTGGTTACGGGATGGTTTGCATGGACACGGCGCAAAGGTCTGGTCCGGGCATAAGCCAGTTAAGGAAGCGATGAAGCAAACTGTGTGGCCGAAGCTAACACGAAGCCTTCTGATCCGGATTGCACTGGTGGCGCCGCTGGTGCTGCTGTGCCATGCCCTGGAGTGGAGAGGACTGCGGGTGCTGACGACGGACACGCTGGTGGATTTATCAGCCTTGCTGGGGCTTCCAATGCCCCGGCTGGGCTGGGATCTTGTATTGGTGGGAGGAGTGCAGGTGAAATTCGTGGTTGCCTGCACGCTGGTGGATGCGTTCTGCGGCGCGATTCCGCTGCTGTGGCGGAGTGCGCGCGGGATGGGCTGGAATGTGCTGCGGCTGGCAGGTGTGGCGGTGGGATTTTTCGGACTGAACATCTTCCGGCTGGAGATTGGATTTGTGGGGATGCACGCGGGATTGCCGTGGTGGCTGGCTCACGAGTGCGTCTCCGGGATCACCTACTTTGCGATTTTTGTGTGGATTGTGCACGACTGGCGCAAGTTTGATGCGGCAGCGGATGTGGGGAGTGCAGCTCCGGCAATGGCCTGAGAGACTGGAGCGGCTTGCACGATTTGATCGATGCTGGAAAGGGTGGGCTGCGGCTCACCCTTTTCTGTGCGTGCACAACCCCGGGGGAGGGCGGTGGCATCGATAGGGTGGCTGCGAGGAGGATTGCGGCTCGCAGATTCCTGCCGGACGGGAAATTCCGGCTCCCCCCACCTGTTGGAACACGTTTTGGAGAGGATGACCATGAAGAGAATTCCAGGATTGCTGCTGTTGATTCTGGCGCCGTTGCTCGCGTCCGCGCAGAGCGGATTGGATGGCACCTGGCGCATCGACGTAACCAAGGCACAGATCGACCAGAAGCCAACGATATTTGAGTTAAAGAACGGAATGTTTGTGTGCTCGACGTGCGACCCAAAGCTGAACATCAAGGCAAATGGGCAGGAACAGAAAGTGGCCGGATCCCCCTATGTGGATATGGAAAAGATTTCCATGTTGAGTGGCAGGACGGTGGAGCGAGTGGGCAGCAAGGACGGGAAGGTGCGCTTCCGGGCGACGTACACGGTTTCTGCCGACGGGCGAACGCTGACGGAAAAGTACGAGGGGCATCCGGCAAACAGCGCGCAGGCCGTGGTGGCGACGACCGTGTATTCGCGGGTGGGCGAACCGGAGAGCGGGGCGCATGCGATCTCTGGCGCTTGGAAGGGCGAGAAGTACGAAGGGGTTTCCGACAACGCTCTGACATTCAGCTATTCGATGAACGGCGACGGGCTGAACTACAAGGCGAGCACGGGCGAGAGTTACAGCGCGAAGTTCGACGGGAAAGACTACCCGTTCCATGGCGATCCGGGAACAACGGAAGTTGTGCTGAAGAAGCTCGACGACCATACGTTTGAAGAGACCTACAAGCGGAATGGCGAGGTGGTGGGCAAACAGCGGATGACGATCTCATCCGATGGGAAATCCATGAACATTGTGGCGCAGGATACGCGGCGGGGGACGACCGATACGTTTGTGGCGGGAAAGAAGGAAGGCAGCGATACGATGGCGGACAAGTAGAACTTGGGGGGGAAGCGCTGGGGTCATCGCTGGGGAGAATCGTGTGGTGGCTGGAAAGCTTGGGGCAGCAGTGGAGCTCGGGGCAGTGCTGGGGTCCTTCGCTGCGCTCAGGATGACACTTCAAAACAAAAACAAGGGCACAGGAACAAGAGCAAGGGATAGGAACAAGAGCAAGGGCACAGGAACAAGAGCAAGGGACAGGAACAAGAGCAAGGGCAAAGGAACAAGAGCAAGAACGCGGGGACAGAGGCGAGGAAGCAAGACAGAGGCAAGGACGAAACAGAGGCAAAGTTGAAAAGGGGTGGGGCGACAGGCTCCGCCCTTTTGGTGCGCGGCGACAGGCTAGGCCCTTTTGGTACGCCTTTTAGTTTGCGGTGGGAGGAGAGAGTGAGATTCCGGATTCGAGCTGGTGCTGGGCCGCCGGGTTCGGGGTGACGGAGTAGATGAAGATGAGCCAGGGACCATTGGCAGTGGCGGTGACGCGGAGGCTGAGACGGCGGGAGAGCTTCTCTCCGGAAAGCTGGTAGGGGAGAGTGCCATCGAGGTTGAAGACGGGAATTCCGGAGGAAGCGGCGTGGATGCTGCCGCGGGCGAGGAGGATGACGCCGAGAGAGCGGACCATGACGGTGGCGAAATCTTCGGAGGCGACGCGGTCCTCGAGATTGGGTGGAGGAACGAGATCAGGAATGCATCCCTGGGGCATGGCAACAACCGCTACGGCGGGATGAACCTCAGGGATGAGTTCGGCGCCGGGTTCGGCAGCGGCGAAGAGGACGCGGGAGCAAGCGCGGAAGAGGGCGCGGCGGCGATCCGCGGAGGCAGTGTCCGTGGTGGGATCACGCATGAGTTCGGTGACGCGATAGGACTCCTCGGCAGGCAAGGGCTTCCAGGCGGGAGGGAGAGCGAGGCGGAGTCCGATGGCGGGGTCGGAGAAGACGCCCGCGGAGAAGCGTCCGGCGGGGACGGAGTAGCCGGGAGATTCGCGAATGGTTGCGTCGACGAGATCGGTGGGGAGGGCGGGTCCGTAGTAGGGATGCGCGGGCGAGGCAGGACGAGGGGCGGGAGAAGCGAGCGCGGAAATGGCGTCAGCCTGAAGAGCGACGGGAGCGGAGCAAGGGCGGTCGCCGGGCGGAAGAAACTCGAGGTGCTCGACGGCAGACTCGATGGGAGCAGCGAGTTCGCGGTCATGGGAGAAGATGGCAGCGTGGAGGACGTGTCCGGGGAAGGTGAAGTAAAAGCTGGACTCGTCGCCGGGGCCCTGGGTGTCTCCGACGATCTGGAGACGGTAGATGTCGTGGTCATGGAGCGAGAGCTTGCTGGGACCACTGGTGCTGAGTCCGCCCTCGCGGGCCTGCTGGACGCGGGCCTTGGCGGCGAGATGGGCGGGGTCAGGGGTGGCGTCCTCAAACGCGGAGATGAAAACCTCGGCGGAACGCTCAAGGCGCTGGAGGCGGAGAGCGAGGAGCATGTGGCGTCCGTGGGGCTGGACGGGAAGGTAGATGGGTTCGGATTTGAATCCGGCGGGGAGGGTGAGGCGGAAGCCGAAGTAGGGATTGCAATAGGAGGAACGGCTGAGGTAGGCGACCTCAGGGTAAACGGAGGGAGCGGACTGGGCGAAGGCAAAGGCGCAGGTGAAGGTGACAGCCAGAATAATGTGCAGGGCCGGGGCGCGGTGGCGGGGGCGGATTCGGGTACAATCGAGCTTTCCGGGAATCATTTGCATCCGGCTTAATCCAGCACTTTGGAATCTGCCTTGATAAATACTGTTGCGGCTATGATTGCGCTCGCACCCCGGCCAAGCCCGGTGGTGACCTTCCTGCAGAAGCAGACGAACCCTGCTTTCAAAGGACTTTATCACGCCAACGGCTTTGACCTGGCGCTGCTGATCCCCTATTTCATCGTGCTGATTATCCTGGCCTCGTACGGCTTCCATCGATACCAGCTGGTTTGGATGTATTACAAGCACCGCAAGAATAAGACGACGACGCCAAAATCGACGTTTTCCGAACTGCCGCGGGTGACGATCCAGCTGCCGATTTTCAACGAGCAGTTTGTGGTGGACCGGCTGGTGGAGTCGATCTGCAAGCTGGATTATCCGCGGGAACTGCTGGATATCCAGTTGCTGGATGACTCGACGGACGAGACGGTGGCGGTGGCGGCCGAGGTGGTGGAACGGTACCGGGCGCTGGGCCACGACATTGTGCACGTCCACCGGACAGACCGCACGGGATTTAAGGCCGGGGCTCTGGAGAACGGGCTGAAGACGGCGAAGGGCGAGTACGTGGCGGTGTTCGACGCCGACTTTACGCCGCCCGAAGAGTGGATCATGAAGGTGATCCACCACTTTGCAGAGCCGAACATCGGCATGGTGCAGACACGGTGGACCCACATCAACCGGGGCTACTCGTTTTTGACGCAGGTGGAGGCGATTCTGCTGGACGGACACTTTGTGCTGGAGCACGGAGGACGGTCACGGGCAGGAGTGTTCTTCAACTTCAACGGGACGGCGGGGATGTGGCGGATCCGGGCGATTGAGGAGGCGGGGGGCTGGCAGCACGACACGCTGACCGAGGACACCGACCTGAGCTATCGGAGCCAGCTGAAGGGCTGGAAATTTTTGTATCTGCAGGATGTGGAATGTCCGGCAGAGTTGCCGATAGAGATGACGGCATTCAAGACACAGCAGGTGCGGTGGGCAAAAGGGTTGATCCAGTGCTCGCTGAAAGACCTGCCGAAGGTGATGAAAGCGAATGTAAGCAGGCGGGAGAAGATTGAGGCGTGGTATCACCTGACGGCGAATTTGAGCTATCCGCTGATGATCATGCTTTCGGTGCTGCTGCTGCCGGCGATGGTGATCCGGTTCTACCAGGGCTGGTTCCAGATGCTGTACATCGACGTGCCACTGTTCCTGGCGTCCACGTTTTCGATTTCGAGTTTTTACCTGGTTTCGCAGAGGGAGCTATTCCCGACGCGCTGGTGGCGGACATTTTTCTACCTGCCGTTCTTGATGGCACTAGGGATCGGGCTTACGATTACGAATTCCAAGGGCGTAATTGAGGCGCTGATGGGGAAACAGTCGGCGTTTGCAAGGACTCCGAAGTACAGCGTGCAGGGCAAGCAGAAGAACGCGGCGGCGCAGGCGGCGAAGAAGTATCGCAAGCGGCTGGGCATTATTCCGTGGATTGAGCTGGCGGTGGGGACCTATTTTGCGGGAACGGTATGGTACGCGATTGCGAATGAGAACTACATCACGGTGCCGTTCCTGATCCTGTTTGTGTACGGGTACTGGTACACGGGATTGATGTCATTGCTGCAGGGAAGATTCGAGTTGTTTGGGGCGGTCTCCAACAGCAATGAGGAAGAGCATATCAAGCCGTTTCCGGTTGGGGTTTAATGGGGCCTGAG
>CAILAZ010000256.1 GCA_903832295.1 uncultured Acidobacteriota bacterium | reverse complement strand
GTACACGGCTGTCCCGGAACATGCCGCAGCCTACATAAACCAGGCTGTATAAGAGTGCACGGTCTTCAGTATTCATAGTTTTAGTTTTAAATTGTGTCAGGGTTTGTAGTAGTTATAGAAATCGGCAGCGGTATGAACACGTTGAAGCAAGATCCGCACCTGACTTTCTCTCCCAACTCGAATACCTGAGGATCAACCGCACCAACGCGCATAATTGTGTAAAAAGCAGCGCGCGGCAATCCGGTAGCAGCCCGCCAGAATTCCAAAGATTGCAAGAACATGCCACAGCAGTACAACCACCGCGACCGGTAGGTGAACCAGTAGCACCGAGGCCGCCATCAATTTGTCATAGATGGTGGCTTGGAGCTGAAGCGTAAAGAAATCGGAGTCCATGCGAAACAACGCCGGGTTCAAGTCGTGATGGATGGCAGCAAGATACACTCCATCGTCCTCGGCTCCAGGGTGATACCCGGCGATGAGGATTCCGGACACCGTGAGTAGTGCCAGCAGGAGAACTGTGCGGCGTAGATGGGGTGGCTTCAAGACACTTCCACAATAATGCGTCTCGGGATGCCATTTCAAGCAGTTCTGAAGGGATTCGCAACTCAATCGGTGAAAGCTCGAAACACGGAAGACTCCGCCTTTCTTCCTCTCTTCCGGTAATATGTAAGCATATGAGAACTCATCTGGCTCTGTTCGCACTTGCGCTCTGCGCCCTTCCCTTGATGGCGGACAACGGCCCGCGGCGAGTTGTGGCGCCATGTGAATTGACGACGGCGGCGGTCGTCCCCTCAGGCCTTGGAAGCGATACCGGGGGCCGGGAATTCGCCGTCCGTGTTTTCAACAATTCTCCGCGGGCTATCACGCTCCCGCGCAACCCAGTCTTTGGCTGGCGGGTGGACACTCGTCACAAGGATTCTTGGAAGCTCAAGGCCCAGGGTGGTCCGGCGCACACCATTATTCCCACTGATCCGCATGTGGTTGTGTTTGGAAATTCGGAGACAGGCCCGCTGGTCGAAATTGCGCCTGCGCATTCCGCGGACTTTCGGGCTTTTCTCCCCGAGGCAGAAAAGGCTCTAGTTCCTGACTCCCAGGTTTCGACTTTCCGGCTCACGCTCTACTGGGCGGCCTCGGCAGAATTCGCAGGAGCGAACCCTGCTGTACCGCCGTGCGCGCTCTCACCCGAGTGGGTCGTCACTGCACGCCCCAGGGAGACATCGAAGTAGCGTTACCGTCGCGCCTGCACCACCTAAGGCATTGAGTCCACTGCGAATCGCAAGGCAAGCCTTCCTCGGGAATGGTATAAGAATTACAACACTGCAAATCCGGTATCCCCGGTAAAGAGAGTGCCCCTGATGGCAAAGACCGCAAAGATCCCTGTTGGTATTCTGGGGGCCACTGGAATGGTGGGCCAGAGATTCATTCAACTGCTCGAACGTCACCCGTGGTTCGAAGTCGCATGGGTCGCGGCCAGCGAGCGCTCCTTCGGAAAGAGCTACGAGGAAGCCGCTAAATGGAAGATGAAGACTCCGATCCCGCGCCGAATCGCCTCCATGCAACTCTCAGCCGCCGAGCCCAAGGGCGCGCCCAAGGTGATATTCGCCGCGCTTGATGCCGACATCGCTCGTGAGATGGAACCTGCCTTCGCCGATGCCGGATGTGCCGTGATATCAAACTCCTCGGCCTTCCGCATGCATCCGCAAGTGCCGCTCGTCATCCCGGAGATCAATGCAGACCACCTCAAGCTCATTGAACTCCAGAGCTGGCGCAGGGAATCCGGCGGGTTCATGGTCACCAACTCCAACTGCTCGGTCATGGGGCTGGCCATCGCCCTCGCGCCTTTGCAGAAAGCTTTTGGAATTGAATCGGTGTTCGCCGTAACCATGCAGGCCATCAGTGGGGCGGGTTATCCCGGCGTTGCCTCGATGGACATCCTCGGCAACGTTGTGCCTTACATCAAGAACGAAGAAGAGAAGATGCAGGAAGAGGCCGGCAAGCTACTCGGCAAACTCAAGGGGCGCGAGATCGTTCCCGCCGAATTTGCCATCAGCGCTCACTGCAACCGCGTTGCGGTTGAGGACGGCCACACAGAGTCCATCTCGATCAAGCTCAAGAAGCGCGCAACTTCGGAGAAGATCATCGCCGCATGGCGCGAGTATCGCGGAATGGTGTACGACCTCAAGCTTCCATTCGCACCCGCAGACCCGATCTTTTACGATGAGCGGCCAGATCGTCCGCAACCACGGCTGGACATCGAACGTGGACACGGCATGACCGTCTCCTGCGGACGACTGCGTCCCTGCTCGTTGCTGGACTGGAAGTTCACGATGCTCTCGCACAACACGATTCGCGGCGCTGCCGGTGCGGCGTTGCTCAATGCTGAGTTACTGAAAGCCAGGGGATTTCTGGGCTAGCGCTCTCTCACTGCAAGAACGACAGGAGTAAAGGTCTGCTTCCATGATCGTTATGAAGTTCGGCGGTACGTCCGTTATGGACGCCAAGGCGATTGACCGCACGGCGCAGATCGTGAAGGGACGACTGCATCGTCGTCCCGTGGTTGTTGTTTCCGCCATGTCCCACGTCACGGATGCACTGCTTGCAGCAGGCAAGGCTGCCGGAGAGGGACGCCGCGAGGAAGCCCTTGAACTAGCGCGTGGTCTCCGGGAACGCCACCACGCAACAGCGAAGGAACTCATCAGTTCCGCTCAATACAAGGCGCTCGGCCCTGAGCTGGAGTGCGAGTTTGATACGCTCGACGAACTTCTGAAGGGGATTGTTGCCGTGGGCGAACTCTCTCCCCGAAGTTCAGATTATGTCGTCAGCTATGGCGAGCGACTCAACAGCCGCATCGTTACGGAGGCATACATTGCTCGCGGAGTACGCGCTGCACTGGTCGATGCGCGCAAGGTCATGATCACCGATGCGCAGCACGGCAAGGCGATTCCGCTGGTGGACGAGATTGAACACCGTGCCAAGAACCTTGTACGCCCTCTGCTCGAAGACGCGCAGGTTCCGGTGATGGGCGGTTTTATTGGAGCAACTGAGCACGGCGTGCAAACCACCATCGGACGCGGAGGCTCGGATTTCTCAGCGGCGCTGGTCGGCTCCGGGCTTGACGCGGAAGCCATTGAAATTTGGACCGATGTGGATGGCATGATGACTACCGATCCACGCATCTGCCCCGAGGCCCGCCGCATCCGCGTGATCTCCTTCGAGGAGGCCGCCGAACTGGCATACTTCGGAGCCAAGGTTCTGCATCCGGCCACGGTGCTTCCAGCGGTGCAAAAGAACATCCCGGTGCTCGTGCTCAATTCGCTCAACCCCGGCAACGAGGGAACGCTGATTGTCGGGCGAGCACCGAAATCCAGGTCCACATTTAAGGCAATTGCCGCCAAGAAGCGCATCACCATCGTTGAGGTGGTGGCCGCACGCATGCTGGGCGCGCATGGGTTCCTCAAGGCCATCTTCGACGTTTTTGACAAGCACCACTGCTCCATCGACGTAGTCTCAACCTCCGAAGTCAGCGTGTCCCTGACGGTCGATTCCAACGAGGCTATCCCTGCGATTGCCGCAGACCTGGAGAAGATCGCTGACGTAAAATATGCAGGGCGTAACGCCATCGTTTGCCTGGTCGGGGAAAACATCCGCGAGACTCCGCAGATTGCGGCGCGCGTCTTTGCGGCACTCGGAGAAATCAACGTGCGCATGATCTCCCAGGGGGCGTCCGAGATCAATATCACTTTTGTGATCGGAGAGGACGACGTGCCGGAGGCCCTGCGCCGTCTGCATAGAGAGTTTTTCAGCGAAGTCGATCCCGAGGTTTTCGATTAAGCCTTACGCAGCGCGGGCCAGAAACAACAAGGAACTTGCAGGGCACGGAGAAGAGAAATGAGGTTCGTACTGCTGGGCGCGGGGAAAACCGGGGCGCTGGTTGCGGAAATCGCGACCATGCGCGGCCACACCGTGGAGATCGTTGAAGTGCAGGAGAACCACAAAGGTGCAGCTCTCACCCGGCAGCGTCTGGCCGGCATCGATGCCGTCATCGATTTCACCACTCCTGATGCCGTCATGTCCAACATCGACGCCACCATCCGCGCCGGGGCCAATATGGTTGTCGGCACCACCGGCTGGTACTCGGAGTTGCCCCATGTGCGGAACCAAGTGGAGCGTGCTCGTACCGGTTTCGTCTGGGCCTCCAATTTTTCCATCGGCGTTAACCTCTTTTTCGCTATTGTGCGCGAGGGCGCAAAGGCCCTCAAGTACGGATACGAAGGTCGCATCACAGAAACCCATCACATCCACAAACTGGACGCTCCGAGTGGCACCGCAGTTTCGCTGGCGAAGGTGCTTGAGCAGTTTGGCGGCAAGAAATCGCCGATCACTTCCATTCGCGAGGGCGAGGTTGTGGGCATCCACTCTGTAGAATTCATGTCTTCTGCAGATCGAATTACGCTGACTCACGATGCAAGCAGCCGCCGCGGTTTTGCCGAAGGCGCAGTGCGTGCCGCGGAGTGGGTGAAGGGCAAACGCGGGTTCTACGAGTTTCAAGAAGTCTTCTCCGAGTTGAAGGGTTAGTGCCATGACTGAATTGCGTGGATGCGGAACGGCCATCGTTACGCCGTTTCTTGCGGATGGATCGATTGACGAGAAATCGTTGTGCTCACTCGTAGCCTGGCAGATCGAGTCCGGAATCGATTTCCTGGTTCCCTGTGGCACCACGGGAGAGACGCCGACACTCACGCACGACGAGTGGCGCCGGGTCATTGAGACCACGGTCGAGGTCGCTGCCGGACGCGTTCCGATCGTCGCTGGAGCAACCTCGAACTGCACCGCAGAGGCGGTCCAGAAGGCCTCCGAGGTTTCCCGGATCAAGGGCGTGGACGCGATTCTTTCCGCTTCGCCTTACTACAACAAGCCCACGCAGGAGGGCCAGTACCAGCACTTCAAGGCCATCGCCGAAGCCGTCGATAAGCCGATTGTGCTCTACAACGTTCCAGGACGCACCGGCGTCAACCTTGAGCCTGCGACGTTGCAACGTCTCTCGCTGTTACCAAATATCGCAGCGGTCAAAGAAGCCAGCGGAGTCATCGGACAGATTGCTGGAATCTGCGCTTTGCTGCCTGAGTTTACTGTGCTGAGCGGTGATGACGCACTCACTCTCCCGGTCATTTCGGTTGGCGGAGTTGGCGTGATCTCGGTCGCCTCCAACGCGTTTCCCAGAGAGATGGCCGAGATGACCCGTGCCGCGCTCGACGGGGACTGGCGGCGCGCCCGGGAGTTGAACAACAAGTTCCTTGCCTTGATGCAGGCCCACTTTCTCGAGAGCAACCCCATTCCGGTGAAGGCTGTTCTTGCCATGATGGGCCGCATCGAGGAGAACTACCGCTTGCCGATGTGCCGCATGCAACCTGCCCTCCGCACCAAACTTGAAGCCATTGCACGCGCCGCCGGAGTAGTGAAGTAGGCTCCCGACCAATTCAGAAAAGCCCACATCCGCGAATGCGGAGGTGGGCTTTTGATTCTGTTGCAGTGCTCAAGCAATTGGGGTGCAGTCATTCGGGCTTCTGTTCTGCGCCAGCATCTTCTTCTGCGCCGCGCTTCTCAGGGCTCGGGAGATCAGCAAAACCGGACTGATACACACCGCGCACAGCGGAATCTCAACCCACTCATGCGCCAGCATCGGTGCCTGCTCCAGGAAAAAAGGATGAGCATAAACAACGAATCCAATTACAACAGCCAGGGCGATGGCCGCTGCAAAATACACGCTCAGGGTCTGCAATGGATTTGGCCAGCGCTTTTCAAGGATCAGGTAGTAATTCTTGGAGAACGGAATCCACGAATTGTTCGGGTCAGGAATCACGCGAACCGAATGGATCGGAATCAGCGGCACGAATAGCAGACAGAAGAAGTTTGTTGTCACGTGCGAACCGTCCGGGCGGAAATCGCGCTGGCCATAATACTTTGTCCCGCATCCATTGATATTGCTGGGCATCTTGCTTCTCCTTTGAAATTTCCGTTCTCAGAAGGCCCCGACCTGGTTACATCCATGAGACTGTGAGTTCAGGTGATCGCTGCTGTTCGTCCTGCAGAAGGTGTTTGCCGTAACAATCGCCCGGCTCTGGTTTCAAGTCAAGCCAAATTTCTGCAAGAATTGCGATTACTCCACGCCGCGCCCGTTTAGCTTCAAGAACTCGCGGTAGAAGCGGTAAGAAGCAACGCGGAGAACCGGGATGTTGGGGTGCTTCCTGCCTTCCGCGATCTCGCTCCCCAGTTCCGCTGTTCCGCGGTGCAGATCGCAAAATGGGACCTCGAGGTCAAAGGCAAACTCCGTGCGAATGATTCGCAGTCTTTCCGAGCGGGTGGAGGTCATCCCACATCCGGTGCATAGCTTCGGCATATAGCAAGGCTCGGGGATCAGTGCCGCAAACAACGGTGCATTCAAAACGCAGTCTGGCTGCATCTGGCGGTACTGCCTTTCCACTATCTCTCCGTAGGCAAGGCAATTGCCGCAGCGGTGCATTCCACCAACTGCCTTCTGCACGGCCCCGCACGTAGGACACGCGCCCGTGTAGGAGTTTGCAATCGCCGCCCAAATCACTGCGACACACATCAGGACGCAGAGCAGTGCGATCAGAATACCTGCGGGATCTGGACGGAGGAAAACCAAAAGCACTCCAGCGGCTGCGAATATCACGCCGAACAGTAACCGGAGGAACGTATTCCTCCACGAACGTGTCACCGGAGTGTAGCTGACAATTTCCATGGCCAACCATCCTACGGCATTCTGCTATCTACGGCTATTGCTTGTTGCCGCAAATCTCAGAAACCCGTTGGAGGCGTATCCGCTTCCGCCCACCAGCCCATCGCCGTAGTATGCGAGATGAGACACCTTGAGGCGCGCCTACCTCGGAAAAAACTTCTATTTCTTATCCCGGATTGCTATGCTTGACATCAGACATCAATCGCACCCAGATCTCGAGCGGGCGTCCTTCCATACTGATTTATGCGACTCTTTTACGATCATCAGGTATTCTCACTGCAGAATGCAGGCGGAGCCGCACGATACCACTACGAACTCATAAGGCATATCCAGAGAATTCGCGGAGTTAGTATCGAAGTCGTGATCGGACTGAACAGCTCAGTTTACGGTTTTCAACAGTTGCACACTTCCCATACGCGCGTACACGAACAACGTTCCGGGATGCGTCCTGGACTGTTGCGATACCTTGCGAATGAGGTGCTGACCGGTCTGCTAGCCGCATCAATGGGAAAGTTCGACGTCTATCACCCGACACTTTACCGTGCAATGCCTTCGGTTAGACGACGCCGTGTTGTCGTAACAAATCATGACTGTGCCCATGAGAGATTTCCTGCTTTCTTTCGCAATCCAGAACTCGTCGTAAAGAACAAGCGAAAACTCTATGCCAGGGCTGACGCAATCATATGTGTCTCGAACTCGAGCAAGCGAGATTTGCTGCAATTTTATGATGTGAATCCAGAACGCGTGTTTGTGATTCACCATGGATTCTCGCCGCTCAGTTCATCTCCGGATGATGCAGGTCCGAATCTACGAGCCTCCTCTGCCTACATCTTGTACGTTGGTTTTCGCGGAACGTACAAGAACTTTGACATGCTTTTGAGAGCGTACTCCACGTCGCCTGTTCGTCACGATTATCAACTGGTAACCGTTGGCGGAGGACCATTTTCCCGTTCAGAACTCGACGCCATTGAAAAACTCGGCGTTGCAGACAGGGTGAAAAACATACAGTCCGCCAGCGACGACTCCCTGGCTTCCATTTACCAGAGCGCTTCACTATTTGTGTATCCCAGCCTTCATGAGGGATTCGGCTTTCCTCCTCTGGAAGCGATGAGCGTCGGCTGCCCTGTACTCGTCAGCTCCGCTGCTTCTCTGCCGGAGGTCTGCGGAGACGCAGCCTGCTACTTTGATCCAACGGATGAGCACGAACTCGGGCAGGCATTGGAATGCTCGCTCAATGCCAACCAAACCCAATCAATGAAACAGCGCAGATTCGAACACGTGCTTCAGTATGATTGGAGCGAAGCTGCTTTCCAGACCTTCAATATCTACTCACTCGTTTCCGGAGTTGACACGAACAATGGACACTAGAACTGGCTGCGGAGTGTCAAGTGCACACATCAGGGGCGAATCGTTTGCGCGGCTGCTTCGGGCAGACTTGGAGAGACAGTTTCTCCTGGAAGGCAAGCCCAACAAGAAAGCAGGCTTCTTCCAGTTGTTGCGGCGTACCCTGCATCCTCGCTTTCTTCCCCTGGTGCTCTGCCGCGCTTCACGCGCGTCCTTTCTTCATCGCATACCTGCTCTGCCTTACCTGTTTTCATATCTCAATCTTGTGCTCTTCGGACTTCAGATCACTCCCCGCTGTGAGATCGGACCAGGCCTATTTTTGCCACATACGTCCGGGACAGTCATTGGTGCGTGGAGGCTCGGAAGTAACGTCACTGTCTTCCAGGGAGTCACGCTCGGGGCTAAGCATTTGGATTTCGAATTTTCCAGCGCCCTCCTCCCCGACATCGGTAGCAACGTAACACTGGGATCGGGCGCGAAGGTGCTGGGGGGAATCCGATTGGAGGACGGCGTGGTCGTCGGAGCAAATGCAGTGGTCCTGAAGTCATTCGACCGGCGATGCACGATCGCAGGGAATCCGGCACGTGAAGTGGGCGCATCAACCTAGGAGAAGAGATTGGACTCGCTATTGGACCTGACGATCATAATTCCGAACTACAATACCCGCGTCCTCTGGAAACAGTGCCTGACTTCGATCTATGAGCACACATCTGGAATCACCTTCGAAGTAATCTGCATTGACGATAACTCGACCGATGATTCCGCGGATATGGTGGCCGCAGAATTCCCGCAAGCGATTCTCATTCGCAACAAGGCCGGGCAAATGTACGCCAAGAACAACAACCTTGGCATGAAGCTATCGAAAGCTCGCTATGCCTGCCTGTTGAACAGTGACACGAAGATCACCAGGAATGCGTTCCTGCCTCTTGTGCAGTTCATGGATGCTCACCCTGACGCCGATGCCTGTACTCCGAAGCTTTTGAATGGCGATGGTTCTATTCAATCGTCGGTAAGAGGATTCCCAGGATTCTTGACCCTTGTGCTTCAGGGGCTGAACTGGCACAAACTCTTCCCCAATGGACGAGTTTCCAGGGAGTACTACGCGAATCGTCTGGACCATTCCGCAGAACAGCAGATCCAGGCTGTAGCCAGCACTGCACTCGTGTTACGCCGGAGCACATGGGAGACTGCAGGGCTTTTAGATGAAAGGTTTCCGCTATTTCAGGTGGACCTGGCCTATTGCTATATGCTCCTGAAGAAGGGCTACAAGCTCTATTACACGCCCTGTGCCGAGGTGATTCATTATGGCAGTCAGAGCGTCAACCAGATGCCCACAAAGAGTATCCGCGCGATGCATCAGGGCTTCCGCGACTTCAATGAGCATTACGATTACTTTGGGAAAAGTCGAATAGTCAAAGGACTCATTGGGGCTGCAATTACCTTACGTTACTGGCTCAAGCTCGCTGAATATTACGCCGGTAGTGACAAACGGGTGATCAAGGGTCCCAGTCGCGTTCGAGACACCCACGCTATCCCTCCGAGGTGACTGAGGTACCTGGAGCTGCGCTGGATGGAAATGACAATGCCTGGTTCGTTGATGATTATGAACAGCACGACTCTGCGGGAGAAGCGATGAAAGTACTGGTCACAGGCGGCGCGGGATTTATCGGTTCGCGTGTTGCTCGCAAGCTGCTCCAGAGCGGCCACGAAGTGACGGTACTTGATAGTTTCAGTCCGCAGGTACACGGCGGCAGCTCTACGCTTCCGGACGATTTAGCCAGCCATGTAAGACTCTTCCATGCTGATGTTCGGGACGAACACGCTTGGAAGGTCGCACTCGAAGCGCAGGAAGGGGTCGTACACCTGGCCGCTGAGACTGGCACAGGCCAGTCGATGTACCAGGTCCGCCATTATGCTGATGTAAATATTCAGGGGACTTCCTTGCTCATTGAGGCGTTGCTTACCGGGGGGCATAAGATTCAAACTCTCGTCGTCGCATCTTCGCGCTCAATCTATGGGGAAGGTGCTTATCTCTGCAAAGAGCACGGACTTGTTTATCCCAAGGCGAGAGCGACAGAAAGCATGAAGGGTGGGGATTTCGAGCCTAAATGTCCTGCCTGCAATTGCGACGTTCTAGCAACTGCGACCAAGGAAGAGGCTCCATTCCGCCCATGCTCCTTCTATGGATTGACGAAACAGGTTCAGGAGCAGATGTCTCTGATGTATGCTACGGCGCTCGGAATGAACGGGTTTGCTCTCCGTTACCAGAACGTGTATGGCCCGGGCCAGTCGCTGAAGAATCCATATACGGGGATCCTCGCGATTTTTTCAAATCAGGCCCGTGCAAATAAGCCCATTTACATATTTGAAGATGGGAAGGAGAGTCGCGACTTTGTACACGTGGATGATGTTGTGGAAGCAACGCTTCGATGTGTTGAGGCTCCCGCTCAGGCACCAGTTGCTTTGAACATCGGCACCGGAGTACCCGTTACCGTCTTGGAAGTTGTGAAGTCGATCGTCGATTTCTTCGGCAGTCACTCGAGCGTGACCGTGAATGGGGCTTTTCGCGAAGGAGACATTCGCCACAACTATGCTGATCTGGGTCAACTCAGGATAACGCTGGGGTATGAACCGTCGCGGCGCTTCGCGGAGGGCATCCGAGAGTTTCTTGCTTGGGCGGCTACGCAACCTCTACCCCGTTCTTCTTATGAGAATTCTCTCGATGAAATGCGGCAGGCGGGGCTAATGCACGGCTAGGCGGGCAACCTGACCGCACCCGAGTTCGCCACGGTCCAACCACTCCCGAGCGCAGCCACACAGTTCAAGGCATATCTTCGTGCGTCGTATTGCCAATCTCAGCTTCAGCTCTATTAGCCTGAATGAGTCCCTTCGTCAAGCCCGCGCAAATACCCCGCATCCGGTTCCAATATACGTCGCGATACAGAGGACTAAACAGATAGCGGATACAAGCCGCACAGGATCGCGCCACAACTGCCGTCAGGTGTAAAAGGACGGAGAGATGCCCCCTTCGAATCAGGTTCCCGTGCAGATAGCCAAAGCCGATGCAATAGCGATACTGTTTGGACGCGTCGCTCTCCGTATAAGGAGGGACCGGGTGGTAAACCTCAATTGCTCCTACGTAGTGCACAACTGACTTTTGATCAAGCAGGCGTGCAATGAACTCGGTCTCCTCACCGGCCCCCATCGTGGTTCCGGCGCCAAACGACTCGTCGAAGTAGCCACCCGCCCTCAAGAATGCACTGCGCCGAACGAAGATCCCGACCGAGATCGGCAAGCGAAATAAGTTTGCAAAGGAGATCTTCCGAACGACTCTCGCAGGACGATGCCCCAATGCGATTCGCCTGTCCGGGTCAACTACTCTTGTGCAGACACAATCGACCTCTGGATGGTTCCCGAAATATTGAGCCACGCTGCTGAGTACATCCGGCCCGTACCAGCAATCATCATCAGGAAACCCGATCAATTCCCCCGAACATCCAGCGAGTCCGATATTGCGGGCCTTGGAGAGGCCAATGCGTGTGCCGTGATTGTGTTCTATTACCCTGACGCAAACATCCGTAGCTGGTAAGCGCAACCGTGCCGCGCCTTGCGCCACATACATCAACTCGATTCCGCCTTGAAAAGCTTGCTCCGCGATCCCATGAGCGAATCGGTCAAGATCCTGTTGGCGATCATCGGATGTTAGAACCAGCGAGATATCCATATATCCTAAGGAACGCACCCTGCTCGGCCCCGGAACATCTGATGCTAGCGCTCAATGCTGTGAGACGGGAACCCAGGCACCGCTGTGGACACTCGCTGCCCATGAGAAATTGACTTAACGATATATCTTACCGTGACGACGACACCAATCAGCAACACCCAGAAGTCAAATCCCGAGTACGCGGGCACAACCGCGATCGAGGCTGCTCCATAGGAGAGAATCCACTGCAACTCTCTCCACTGTCCCTCGCCTTCACGGTTGATGTTCGTTCCAGCTAGTTGGTCAATCCGGCGACTGAAGATGCCTGCGAGAAAAAATACGACGGTCCCGAACCATCCGAAGTCGTGGAACATGTAACCGAAACCGTTCTGCGCCGTGTCCCACGAAGATGTGAATCCAGGCAAGTCGGGTACAACATATATGCCGAATGCTTTGAATATCCATGCAGCAAACGAAAAGATTCCTGACAGACCGTAGGCGTAGTGAATTCGCGCCTTCATGAGTAGGCTCAGGTTTACCATTCCCAATTGCAGATACAAACTCGCCCAGCCCATCATCCCTTGCCCTCCGCTACGGCGGACAGACTGGACAACAACACTGGCGAGCAGGAGCGCGATTCCAACCAGGGCAACTGCCCTGCCACGCTTCCCAGCTTTTCGAAATACGCTCAGAGTAACAGGTGCCAACGCCAGCACGGATAGCCGGTCCATTCGTAATAGCGTCCCTGCCAGATACAACATTCCAATCAAGACTCCCAGTCCGACACACATTCGGCCTCGAACCCGGTATCCTCGGGACATTAACGCCAACAAAGAAAATGGAGCAACGACCACTCCCCAGTTCAACATCTTTATGTAGCCCGGATAACCACCTTCAGACGAAGGCAACATTACGGTGTAGTAGCGCAGTTGGTTAGCGGCATCCCCTGAGGCCGCAAGCGCGAGAACAAAGTACCGCAACAAACCTACGGTGGCATTAATTTGTAAAAGAAGAACTGCAAGACCAGCGGCGGCGATCAGCGCGAGAAGCATCATGTGCCGCATTGGTATTGTTGTGTCGCTTGAAGAGAGAGGGCTGCGCTTGTGCCCAGCATTGTTTATGCCGCGCCACGGAAGCAATGCATACCCAACCAGAAAGGCGATGCTGCATAGACCCAGGTACAGATACGCTGCCAGGGTGACCCGGTCCCCAGCGAGAAGATCGGACACGGGCAGGAGCGTGGTACCCGCAAATAGTGCGACCACTGCGAGCAAGAACCAATAGAGAATCATCGAGTTCTCACATTCAGCGAGCGCGACTGAGCCCGGGTGACCTGCCCAAGAGCTACCCACATGGCCACCCCAAGCAGACCGTCTGTGGCCAGGCTAGCCCAGGCCGCGCCATGCCATGAGTATTTTTGGATCAAGTATAGGTTCAGGCCTAAATTGAAGAACACAGCAGACGACTGCAAGTACAATCTCAGATTCTGCCGCCCCATTCCCATCAGTACATCACCCGCACTCCACTGAATGCTGCGAAACAGCGGAATCAGCGATAGCCACCGGAGCGCACTTACGGAACCCGCAAAGCCCTCTCCCAGTATGCGCGGAAGAACCGGGGCAAGGAATGCCATGCCAGCAGCGCTGCAACAACTGATGAACGCTGTGCGGCTGAACAACTTCCGAGTCAAGGCGAGAGACTCTCCCAACCTGGACTCGCCAAATGCGAAGAAGGCCGGCACGGCCGCCATGTAGATGGAGGTGATGGGGATGGTGGCCAGGTTTACGATGCGGTACGCGACACTGTAGATTCCATTCGCGGATTCCATCCCGTAGTGGCTGAGCAGCACCTTGTCAAGATCGTTGTATGCATTGACGCTGGACGACGTTGCTGCGAAGACCAGTCCTTCACCGGTGTGGCTGAACAGGAATCTCACACCCGGAAAGTCCGGACGTCCGAGTCTGACACTCACCGCCACCACGGCAACAGCCGCGACCACCCCCGACACAACGAGCGCCCACATCGCCCATTGCAGGGATGAGGCATGGCCCGAGATGAGGACGATTCCCAGAATCAGAAGGAAGCGCAGCAGATTGCTCAGGAAGAGCAGTCCTGCCGTGAATTGCATCTCCTGAACTGCCTGGAAAACTTGCGAGACACAACTCGTCAGTTGAGCGAGCAGTGAATCTCCCAGGCCGACCACTAGAACGAGGACGATTCCCGCCTTGGGCAACATCCATGAGCTGCACACTCCCAGAATCAGAACAAGCGGAACACCTGCCACTGCCGTCGCCAGCAATGTATTTCCCCAGTAACGGGCGAATGCGCTTCGATCCCCTGACACGTGTTTCAGAAAAATGAAACCTGATCCAAGGGCGGTATATTGGCTCAGTATGGCCGATGCCGCCACCACGCCCATGTAAATGCCGTACTCGCGAGGCCCAAGCAATCGTGCCAACAGGACGAAGTATCCTGTCTGGAATCCTACGGACAAACATTGCCCACCAAACATCCAGGCGGCGTTTCGAGTGAGAAGGTTCACCGACTATGCCTCAACGCCCAGGGTCGCGAGGTGCCAGCCAAAGGCACGGCTGGAGGCGGCCAGATCGAAGGCTTCCATACCACGCACTCTGCTGGGAATCAGGATCATTTACGACCTTTGCAAGTGACAATAAGATGGTCGAGCTTCCGCATCAGTCTGTTCGTGTTCAGGCGTGAATTCCCCACCCCACCCTGCTGCGAGCCTCATCCGAGCCATTGAGCCGAAAGCAATTTGTGAAGGGCCCTGACCTTGTCATTCTGTTTCGGGTTCTGTCGCATCTGCGCGAGTCCCTCGGAAACGATTACAGACAGGACAGAGATTGCGAAAGCGCCGAACATCACTAAAACAACAATCAGCGAACGATGCGGAGAAGACTTCTTGTCCGGAACCACGGCCAGGTCTGCCACTTGGATCACTGCGCCCTGCCGCGCCTCATCGAGCTTGGCCATTTCAAATTGCTTGGCAATCAGTTCGTAGATGGTCTCGTGGTACTTCACATCCCGATACTTGCGGATGTACTCCATGCCCGCGTCAGGGATCTTGCCTTTCGGAACGAGGAACCCGTCAGCCTCCTGGTCAGAGCCGGACAGCTTTCCGAGCTGCGCCTGTAGCGCGCCAAGTTGCTGCCGCGCCATCACAAGTTCCGGATTGTCCTCGGTAGCGAAGGAACGCATTCCCTGGATCTGGACCTGCTTGGCCACCACTTGGGCTCTCAGCATTGCGGCAGCTTCAATCAATGACTTTGACTGACTGTCGATCTGCAGCACACCCGTGCTTTGTTCGGTGCGCTTCATCGCCTCCTCGGCACTCGCCAGGTTCCCTTTGGCCTCCACCAACTGCTGCTGGAAAAACAGGCGCCGCTGCGATGCTTCGGTGATCGCAAGATTGGCTGAGAGCTTGCGAAACTCTTCTACATAACCGTTGGCAATCTCGGCGGCCGCCTTGGGATCCCGGTCCTGCACGGATATCCGGATGAGGCCATCCCTTATTCCGAGCACAACCAGGGCGTGATTCTCAAGCTCGTTGCGGGTGTCCGTCAAACGCTTCTTCTTGTATCTCTCCATTAATCCGAAGCGCTGGATCACGGCATCTTCTACCGTACGGCTGCGAAACAGAGAAACGTACATGTCGCCGGGACTCTTGATGCCCAGGCTCCCTCCCGCAAGCGATGCAAGCGCGCCGCCACCGGTAAGTTGGCTCATCAGGGAAGCACCCATGCCAGAAGTCTGGACAGGGGGAAGCACAACCGTTTCTGCGGTGTATTGATTCGGCAACAAGAGAACAATGGCCACCGCCAGAATCGCTGCCCCGATGGTGAACCTCAGGATGAAACGCTTGCGGCGTGCAAGAACGATCAGGAAGTCGAGAGCCGAGAATTCGGCATCAACTGCCTCCGCCGTAATGTCTGTTGCCTTGCCGATGGATTCTTCCTGAATCACTGATCCGCTCCTACTTGATTACCGCCAAGGCGGCGCCGGTCAAAGCCAGTTGCGAAGAAATCTGCGTCCAGTCACGCAATCCGCGCAAAACACTGCCAGTCTGAATCTTATTGGGCACAACAATCTGGTCGCCGGGATGCGGACGTAATTCCGCAAACTTGTCGCCGCTAAACAAACCGTTGACCGCAGTGCTTGGCACCACCGTTCCATCGGCATGAAGCAGGAAGGCGTGGTGCATGTCCGCACCGGTCTTGCCATTGCCCGCCATCTTCAGATAGCTGCCGACCTTCCGCCGCGGGAGATAAACAAATGATCCTGCGTTATAGACCATGCCTACGACGGAAACCGTTGCAGGCACATGAGGAATGATCACCCGATCATTGTCTTCCATCGCGATCGGCGGGTATGCTTCCACGGTCTTTGCATCGGGAGGCAAGGTTAGCACTACCCGACCGGTAGCCTTGGTGCTCTTCAGTTGCGCGATGAGCGCCTGTTGAGAGGCCTGCTGTGCCGCGAGCGACGAAGCATCCTCGGACGTACTGCGTGCTGCTGATGAAACTGCTGCCTGCCGGATTTCGACTTCCAGAGAACGCGTCAGCTCGTCGATGCTTTTCTGCTGCTCCTCACGCGCCGACTCACGCGTCAACTGCGTTCCATAGATATAGGCTTGAGGCGTAATGCCGCCTGCACGTTTCAGCAGATCGCTCAGCAGTTCTCCCTCTTCAATTTTGTACACTCCCGCCCGCGTTACTTCGCCTTCCAGCCGAACGTAGCGCGCACGAAGATTTTGCGGCACTGAAATATCGGCCTGCGAAAAGATCGTGACGATATCGCCGGCGTCCAGTTCGAGGTTGCTCGTAGGATCGTCTCCCAGCACGGCCTTGCCTAAATCGAACGGCACCAGCTTCGTGGAAAGGTCGATTGGATTCACTCGCTGGATGATCGCGTAGGACCAATTAATCTCTGGAGAAGCCCGGTGAATGTCCCCCGTAAGCGCGTCGGCGTTTAGGACTCTCCCTTCGGGCTGAGATGAAGCCTTCCCCTCGAATCGATTTGTATAAGCTGCCTGCTCCGGGTCGGCTGAAGGGGCGAGATCGGGATTCGAAGTCTTCGCATTGGCAGGAAGCTTGGTGCGAATCGGATATTCCGTGCTGCGTCCGTCAGTCATTCCCGCGCGGCTCAGCCAGTAAGAACGAGTCAGCAACGCCTGGGCATTCGGAATCAGGTCCCTGACCCTCATGCCTGCTTTCCAAGGATAACGCCCTGGGTTCGCAACATTGCCGCGGAGCGTGACTGCATTTTCAAAACGGGGAATGATCGACAGCACACGCACAATGTCGCCATCTTTCAGTGAAAGAGTGCGCGATTCAGCGTCAAGCGGGAACTCCAGAACCGATCGCAGGTGACGATCGTCCAGACGCTCCACCGCGACCTTGTTCGTGTCCGCAACCGTGCTCAGACCACCCGCGATTTCAATCAGCTCGACCAGGGTCGATCCCTGTTTCACTTCGTAGATCGCTGGAGCATTTACCGATCCGGCGATTGCGGCCAGAGGCCCTACCGCCGGGTAATACAACACATCGCCGGATTGAAGCTGAACGTCTTTTGATTTGTCGCCCTTGACCAGGAGATCGTAGAAATCCAGATGCGTGACCGTCTTACCGTTGCGCTGCACCTGGATATCGCGTAACGATCCTTGCTCGGTAGGGCCACCGGAGGCAAAGACCGCATTCACCAGCGTGCTCAGGGAACTGATTGTGTAGGTGCCCGGATAGCGGGCCTGCCCTACCACAAAAATCTGAACTGAGCGGATTCGTCCAAGAGAGACGGTCAGATTGAAATTGCGGAAGAGTTTCTGGATTTCAGCTTTCAGGTGTGCGCCCAAGGCACTGTAGTGAATCCCTGCAACCGCAATCTGGCCCACCCTCGGAATGTAGATCTCTCCCGAGCGATCCACAACCACCCGGAGATCGGCATTGAGTTGCCCCCAAACCCGTATCTGCAACTCATCATCGGGGCCTATCACGTAATTGTCAGGCACCTGAACACGATCAGTGGGAGCAAACGTACTGGGCGGCTGCACAAATAGCGACTGGCCAAAGAGGGGGAGCGCGCGCCCAACGGTGTCTGCCACAAGCTGCTCAAACTCAGTCTGCGGACGTGCGCTCATTTCCTTCGCCTTGAGCTGCGAAGGATTTATGGGCGTCACAATCGCACGCTCAGCCGGCTCCGGCCGAGCGCCATTCAACTGCGTTGGTTGGATCGGGGCGGCATCCTGCTGTTGCCTCAATGTCGTTCCGCTGCTATCGTCCTGTTGTGTTTGCTGGCAGCCTGGCAGCGTGCGCCCATAACTGACCGCCGCGGCGCAATCCGATTCCGACGGCTGGGCGGCGGTTTGCGACTGTGCCGCTGAGAAACACACACAGCCAAGGAGCATCGCGACTGAAAGAGAAAACCGGTGCACGGCCACGCGCAAGGACATCGGGACAATCTCGAATCGGTATTTAGGATTTCCCATCATTTTCTCACTACGGGCGCGAATCTGCCCGATAAAGATTTTTTCGGGGCGGATGTGCCTCGTACTCAATTGCATAGCGACTCGCGTTGGCGGAGTTCGACAGCCACTTCCGCTAAGCCGCTTTCCCAGCTCTCCAGGCAGAAACCGAATGTGCGATTGAACTTTTCATTGTCTAGAACCGAATTGAGCGGTCGCTGAGCCGGGGTGGGGTACTCGCATGTAGAAATCCCCAGAATGTGTCGCACCTTGAAGGTCTCCACTTCACCCAGCACATTCACAATAGCCCGAGCGAAGCCACACCAGGAGACGGAGCCGGCAGCGGTGGTGTGATACAGGCCGGAAGGAAAACTCGGCGCTGGCACCCCTGCGTACTGCCGGACAAGCCGAGACGTGGCCCTCGCCAGTTGGATCGAACTGGTTGGCCCACCCACTTGGTCATCGACGATCTTGAGCTCTTCGCGTTCGCGCGCCAAGCGACGAATGGTCAACAGGAAGTTGTTGCCGTTGGCACCGTACACCCAACTCGTCCGCAGTATCAGATGACGCCCCCCCGCAGCCGCTACGGCGCGCTCACCGGCCAGTTTGCTCGCTCCATAGACATTCAAAGGCCGGGGTTCGTCGCTCTCCACATATGCGCCCACCTTGTTTCCGTCGAACACATAATCCGTGGAGTAGTGAACGATCAGTGCATCCAGGTTTCTTGCCTCTTCTGCCAAAACCCCGGCGGCGACACTGTTGATTGCATATGCCAGGCTGCTTTGTGCTTCGGCTTCGTTCACTGCCGTGTAGGCAGCCGCATTCACGATTACCGATGGCTGTACCGCTGCCACCAGCTTCTTGATCGCATCCACAGAGCGAAAATCGCACTCAGCCTGATCGACGGGAATGAGTTCGCCATGCTTCCTCAATAGCGGAGTCAGGTCCGTTCCCAACTGCCCCGACGCACCTGTAAGCAAGATTCGCATTATTCGAAAATCTCTGCGTGGCTTAGGAGCTGCCCATCGCGGTCCTTCTCAGAAAGCAATGGTTCGCCGGCCAGCGGCCAATCCACGGCCAGTTTCGGGTCATTCCACAACAGTGAACGTTCGCAGGACGGCGCATAGAAATCCGTAGCTTTGTACAACACATCTGCCGAGTCGGAAATCACCACGAAGCCATGGGCAAAGCCTTCCGGAATCCAAACCATGCGCTTATTCTCTGCCGTGAGTTCCACTCCCACCCATTGCCCAAAGGTGGCTGAGCTGCGTCGAATATCGACGGCCACGTCCCAGATTGCGCCAGCCACAACGCGAACAAGTTTGCCCTGCGGCTGTCCAATCTGATAGTGCAAGCCCCTGAGTACATTGCGGGCGGAACGTGAGTGATTGTCCTGTACGAAGTCTTTCCTGATGCCAATGTCCGCGAAGCTCTTTTGGTTATAGCTCTCCATGAAGAATCCACGATCATCGCCATAAACTTTTGGTTCGATCACGAAGACTTCCGGGATTCTGGTTCGATTTGCGAACATTTCAACCGTCCATCTTGTATTACTGTATTAACGCCCGTGTTCCTTTGCAAACGCTTGTTCAGGCCTTCGGACACCACTCAGACGATGGGACTGCCGGAGCTAGTGTTTCGGATACACACGTATCTCAAAGGAAGTGGCTATGTCGTTTTTCGAAGCGGCCGCCAACAGCGGAAAGTTCCAGCGTTCGTATTGGCTGGTGACGGAGAACTCGATTCCCGGACGCAGCGTCCACGTCACGCTGCCGG
>CAILAZ010000255.1 GCA_903832295.1 uncultured Acidobacteriota bacterium | reverse complement strand
GAAGCGGAGTTTGAAGAGACGCTGACGCTGCTGGAGCAGGTGCAGTTCGACGGCGTCTTCAGCTTCAAGTATTCCCCGCGCCCCAACACTCCGGCGATTGCCATGGAGAATGCGATTGCCGAAGGGGAGAAGACGCGGCGGCTGGCGGTGATGAACGACCGGCAGCGCGAGACGCAGCGCGCCAACTATGCCAAGCATGTGGGGCAGGTGATGGAGGTGATGGTGGAGGGCTTTCAGCCGGCGCGTGGACAGGTGACTGGCCGCACGACGCAGAACAAGACGCTGAACTTCACCGTTCCGGATGGAGTGGAAGCGCCGCGGGTTGGAAGTTATGCGCAGGTGCGGGTGGTGCGCGCGCATCCCAACAGCCTGGTTGGAGCGATGGTAGCAGAGCAGAGTACAGTGTTAGTGGACGGGCGCTAGAGGAGGCATTGCATGGAAGTGGAGATGCGAATTCGCGGACTGATGCTGGATCCGACCACCAATATGCCGATCATCGTGCTGAAGGACGTGAACAGCGAGGCGGTGCTGCCGATATGGGTGGGCGTGTTTGAAGCGAATGCGATTGCCCTGGAGATTGAGAAGGTCTCTCCGCCGCGTCCGATGACCCACGACCTGCTGAAGAATACGATTAACGGTCTGGGGGCAAAAGTGGAGCGGGTGGTGGTGACGGAGTTGCGCAATGACACGTTCTACGCTTCGATTTGGGCGACGCGCAACGGCGAGCCGATCATGATTGACTCACGGCCCTCGGATGCGATTGCGCTGGCGATGCGCATGGATTGCCCGATCTATGTGGACGAAACGGTGTTGCAGAGTTCGCGCCTGGCCAGCGGCACCACGGGACGCATCACCGGAGAGGATTTGCGGCGCTGGATGGAAGGGTTGAGCGACGACGACCTGGGGCGCAACCGGACTTAGGGGCTCTTATAAAGTTTTGAGAAACAGCCTTGCCTCTTCAATCTGAGGGAAGGCTTTTTCGTCGGCGCGGAACTCGCTTCCGTGGACGCAGCGGCGGCTGCCGCGCATTCTGACGGGATGCTTGAGATGGAGCATCTCGTGATAGACGATGTACTCCATGGCGAGGCGAGGGACGCGCGCCTGATCGAACACTTTGCTGATGATGATGGCATTGTGCGCCGGGTCATAGTGACCGAGGAGGCGGCGCGCCTTCTCGGGGCTCCAGCTCATCTGCGGGCGGCCGAGCAGGCCGTGGAAGAAGCGAACGTTGAGGGTGTCAAAGACCTCGTCGAGATCGTAGTAGATACCCTGGGCAGATTCGAGGCGCTTGCGTCCGCGAAGCTGGCGGACCTGCTGCGCCTTCTCCGTCATGTCGCGAGTGGCCACGTAGCGGCGGTAGCGCGAGGTGTGGCCGGCGTCGATGGGCTTGCGATAAATCTTTGCGAGAAGGATGTGAAGGATGGCCTTGAGCACCGGCTCGGGGGCGCCCTCGAGAAGATCAGAGAGACGGACCTTCATGCGGCCTTCGGCAAGGCGAATCGTGTTGTTGATGTTGGCAAAGGGATAGAACTTCAGATCGAACTCAGGGATGGGCGCGCGCGGGCGGAGCTCCCGGTACGTCTCATGCAGCAGTGGCAGCAACGATTCCTTCAAGATACATCCAGACTATCAGAAGCTCAGCGTGGGGGGCGTCCCACTCCTCCCGCGCCATTGTAATCAGGCGGAGGTTGCGAAGGAGCCGGTTCGCTCTGGGAGTCCCGGGATTCCTGGCGGTCGAGCTTCTCCTTGTGTTTCTCCTCGCCCTTCTTTTCGAGCTGATCGGCAAGCATGGCGCGCGCGCTTTCCGAACTGGTGCGGATGGAGTCCGAGGCGTCTTCGAGCGCGGCAAAGAAGCGGCGCTTCTGCATGGGAGTCGCGGTTGCGTCCAGGGCTTTCAACTTCACCAGGAAGTCGGACTCGGCGGCGATCACGTGGCGCAGGGAGCGGCGCAGGTCCTCACTGTGTCCGTTGTACATGGAGAGATTGTCGTCGAGTTCGTCGATCAGGTACGCGATATCGCTCAGCAGTTCGGCCATCTTGGCGGGATCGTCAAGGCCAGGCTTGGTTGCGCTGCGGAGGCGGTCAACGGCGACCACGCGGTCGCGAGCATAGGAGATGAGGAGATCAATGCGGCGCTGAGGCTCCTGGGCGGTTTCGCGGAGCTGGTCCACTTCGCGGTCATTCAGGGGATCGTGCCGCCGCTGGGCGTTTGCTCCAGCGCACAGAGTGAAGAGGAGGAGGGCGGTGAGCAACTTCACGGCTTTTTCTCCGGTGCGCCGCCAGGGGCGGCAGCGCCAAACATGAATTGCAGCAGCCGGTCGCGCTGCTTTTCCAGTTCCAGCAAAGAGCGCTCAAGGTGCGGGCGGTCTTCGGAGTCGAGAGTCTTCTGAACATCCTTCATGCGGTGAATGAGTTTACGGATATCGATCTCCGCGTTCTTCTCGCCCTTGTGTGCCTTGATGGTGCAGTCCACGGAGCGCGTGGCATAACGCAGAGATGTGTCGATGGCAAGGTGTGCAGTCTTCGAATCACCGCCGCCAAACGCGGTGTTGGCCTCTTCCAGTGACTGGCGCGCCGCCTGCATGCTGAGGTGAATGCATTCGGTGCCGGTGGCGAGATCTGCGCGCCGCTGCAGGTCTATGAAGGCTTGCTGTGCGGTGCAGGGAATCGCGAAACAAAGGAGCATGAGCCAGCAACGCAGGACTCTCATTTCTTCTTCCGGGCTTCGGGTTCAATCGCAATCAGGCGGTGGCGCGCCTCCCACTCCTCGTTTGGAAACTGGCCATTGGAGACTGCAAGGAAAGCCTTGTAATTTACCACTGCTTCGGCAAACAGGCGGAGATGATCGTAGCAGGTCGCCCTCAGAAAATAGCTGCTGGGCAGTTCGGGCAGCAGCTTTTTTCGGGCATCGAGCGCCTTGATGGCGAGTTCGTACTGCTTATTGCCGGATGCGGCGAGCGCCAGTTGGCCATAGGATTCGCCCCATTCGGGCTTAAGGCGAATGCATGCGAGAAACTCATTCTGGGCTTCGGCATATTTCAATTGCGGTAACAGGACGGCGCCGAGTCCGTTGTGCAGGTCGGCGTCACCGGGAGAATGCGCGAGCAACGCGCGGTAACTCTTCTCGGCCTCGGCATATTGCTTCGCGCGTTCCTGCACGGCGGCAAGTTCGAGCAAAGCCTGCCAGTCATCGGGCCGCAGGGAGAGCGCTATCTGCAACTCGACGATGGCTTCGGGATCCTTCTTCTCCACGGCAAGGGTGCGTCCCAGCTGCAGGTGAGCGACTTCGTTCTGCGGTGCTGAGGCGACAAATTTGCGCAACGCGGTTTCGGCTTCAGGCATGCGCTGAGTACGCATGAAGAGATTGGACAGCGCCGCGAGGGCGTCCGTGGAGTCAGGCTGCAACTCGGCGGCTTTACGGAATTCACGTTCGGCGGACGTAATGTCTCCGGCACGCTCCAGTGCGTCGCCGTAGGCGAGATGGCTGGCAGCATCGCCGGGGGTGAGCGCCGCAGCCTGCGCCCAGGAGGCGAGCGCGGCGGCCGGAGCAGCTTTCTCCTGCACTTGCGCCAGCGCGGACCATGCACGCGCCATGGACTCCTGGGGATGTTCGGCCGTCGGCTTCAAATGCGTTGCCTTCTCCAGGTACTTGGATGCGTCCGGCTGGCCTTCGTGTGCGAGCATGAGGCCAAGATTCAGATTGCATTCAAAATTTTCGGGCTCAGCGGCAACCGCGCCACGGTAGGCGGCGATGGCTTCCGGATAATTCTGCCGGGCATGCATCACATACCCAAGGTCGAACCATGCGCGAGCGTCCTTCGGGCTGGCCGCAACCAGCTTGCGCAGGATTGCCTCGGCCGCAGGCCAATGCTGCTGGTCGATGGCACTCTCAGCCTGGACGATGGGCGCGGGTTCCTGCGGCTGGGTAGTGTGCGCGGGATGCTTCTGCGCGTGGAGAGCGCAGGCGGCGAAAAGCATGGCTGCGGCAATCACGCGCCGCATCATTGGAGTACCGCCGGAGCAGGCAGCACCTTGCGCAGCCACTGCCCGGTGTAGGAGCGCTCGTTCGAAGCAATGTCCTCCGGGGTGCCAACGGCCACGATTTCGCCTCCGCGTTCGCCGCCCTCGGGTCCAAGATCGATGACCCAGTCGGCAACCTTGATGACATCAAGGTTGTGCTCAATCACGATGATGGAACCTCCGGCGTCGATCAGTTTCTTAAAGGCAGCCAGCAGCTTGCTGACATCGTCAAAGTGCAGCCCGGTAGTAGGCTCGTCGAAGATGTAGAGCATGTGCGACTTGCGCTTGACTGCGGTACCGTCGGCATTCTTGTGCAGGTTGTCGCGGGAGTGCGGCTGTAGATGCGCAGCCAGCTTCATGCGCTGTGCTTCGCCGCCGCTGAGGGTGGTGGCTGACTGGCCGAGCCGCAGATATCCGAGGCCTACCTCTTCGAGCACGCGCAGCTTGTCCAGCAGCTTTGGAACTCCGGTGAAGAAGCCGAGAGCCTCTTTCACCGTCAGGTTAAGCACGTCGTGGATGTTCTTCCCGTGGTAGCGAACGGCGAGAATCTCCGGTTTGTAGCGCGTGCCCTTGCAGTCTTCGCAGATCAGCTCAACATCGGCGAGGAATTGCATCTCCACGGTGACGGTGCCATCGCCGGAGCAGGTTTCGCAGCGGCCGCCGGGAATATTGAAGGAGAAGTGCCCGGCGGTGTAGCCATGCTTTTTTGACTCCGGCAGGGAAGCGAAGACCTCGCGGATGGGATCGAAGGCCTTGATGTAGGTGACGGGATTGGAGCGCGGCGTTCGTCCGATGGGCGACTGATCGACGAGCTGAACCTCGTCAATCCACTGCTCGCCATCGAGCTCGCGCAGGCTGCCTTCGCTGATGGTGCCGGTGGTCTGGCGCTTGACCTCGGCCAGGCGCTGGTAGAGCACATCGTGGACAAGAGTGCTCTTGCCTGAACCGGAGACGCCTGTGACGGCTACCAGCATATTCAGAGGAATGGTGACGTTCACGCTCTTGAGGTTGTGGCCGCGCGCGTCGGTGAGGCGAAGAAAACGCTTGCCCTGTATGCGCCGCTGCTGCGGGATCTGAATCTGGAGGTCGCCGCTCAGGTATCGTCCCGTGAGCGACTGATGATTGGCGCGAATCTCCTCGTAGGTTCCGTGGGCCACAAGTTTGCCGCCGTGCTCGCCTGCTCCGGGGCCGAGGTCGAGAATTTCGTCGGCGGTGGCCATCACCTCGGGGTCGTGCTCCACAACCAGAATGGTGTTGCCAAGGTCGCGCAGGCTTTTAAGAATGTGGATGAGCCGGGCCGTGTCGCGGCTGTGCAGGCCGATGGAGGGTTCATCGAGCACGTAGAGCGTGCCCACCAGGCGCGAGCCCAGCGAGGTGGCGAGCTGGATGCGTTGTGCTTCGCCGCCGCTCAGAGTCGAAGAGAGTCTGTCCAGCGTCAGGTACTCAAGGCCAACCTCGTTGAGAAAGCGCAGGCGGTCGCAGATCTCTTCCAGCAGCTTGCTGGCGATGCCCTCTTCCTCTGCCGTAAGAACCAGCTCATGGAAGAAGCGCGCCGAGTCCTCCACCGTCTTGCAGGTAATCTGGCAGATGTCCAGACCGGCGATCTTCACCTGGCGCGCTTCGTTGCGCAGGCGCGCGCCACCACAGGCTCCGCAAAGCGAGTAGCCGCGATAGCGGCTGAGGAATACACGAACGTGCAGCTTGTACTTCTTTTTCTCCAGGTGCTCAAAGAAGCCGCGCACGCCAAACCACTTGCCATCTCCTTCGAGGATCAGTTTCTGATGATCCCGCTTCAGGCTCGCCCAGGGCACATCCAGCGGAATTCCCGCGAGCCGCGCAACGCGTCGCATCTCGGTGCCAAGCGGCTTGTACTTGGGCTTTGTCCATGGCTCCACCGCACCCTCTGCCAGCGTCTTTGATTTGTCGGGGATCACGAGGTCCATGTCGAAGTCGATGGTGTTGCCGAATCCCTGGCAGCGTGGGCAGGCACCAAAAGGATTGTTGAACGAGAACAGCCGCGGCTCGGGCTGCTCAAATTTGAGATTGCAGTGCTTACACTCAAAGCGCAGGGAGAAGCGTAAACGCTGGGGCTCGCCTTCTCCGGGTGCCGTCTCAAAGAGTACCTCGCCCGCTTCGCGGTATCCGCTCTCAATGGCATCCACAATGCGCGAGCGCGACTCGGGATCGACGACAACGCGGTCCAGCAGAATATACACAGGACGGCTGAAATCGATCTCCAGCAGTGACTCAGGGGTGGAGAACTCGAAGAGTTCGCCGCCTTGGAGAAGGCGGTTGAATCCGCGCTTGCGCAACTCGAAGAGCCGCTCCTTCAACGCCGCGTTCTGATCCGGCTCAGGAGCTTTCTTCTTGCGTCCGCGAGGCTTCTTCTCCGGCTCCACGGAAGGCGCAGCCTCCAGGTGCAGCAGCGGAAAGAGCACCTGCACGCGGGTTCCGTCGCCAAGCGCGAGAATGCGTTCGGCGACTTCGTCCACGGTATCGTTCTTCACCTGTGCGCCGCACTGCGGGCAATAGGTTCGGCCAATGCGCGCGTAGAGCAGGCGCAGGTAGTCGTAGATCTCCGTGGCCGTGGCGACGGTGGAGCGCGGGTTGCGCGTCTGGTTCTTCTGCCGGATGGCGACCGCAGGGGCAATGCCGTCGATCACGTCCACGTCGGGTTTTTCAATGCGCTCCAGGAACTGCCGCGCATAGGCAGAGAGCGACTCGACATAGCGGCGTTGCCCCTCGGCGTAGATGGTGTCAAAGGCCAGCGAGGATTTGCCGCTTCCGGAGACTCCGGTCACCACCGTCAGGCAGTTGTGCGGAATCTCAAAGTCAATATTCTTCAGGTTATGGACGCGCGCGCCGCGAACTACGATAGCTTCCTTGAACATAATGAGAACGGTCCGCCGGCCCCATCGCGGCCCATCACCCATACAGCCGCAATCCGCCGGTTACCGAATCTCTCCATTATAGTTCGCTGGAGCGGGGCGCTCCAAGTGAGATCGGTTCCTCAATCCATCAGCTTCAGCACCAGCAGCACGTAAACCCACATTACGGCCATGAAGTGCCAGTACCAGGCGGTCACATCAAGGGTGATGCAGCGCCGTTCCAGCGAGCGCCTTGGTCCGGTGGCGAGAGCGGCGTAGAGCAGTACCAGCAGACCCGCGGTAAGGTGCAGGGCGTGTGCGCCGGTCAGCAGAAAGACAAATGTGCTTGCGGGACTGCTGTTGAGGAAGGCGCCATCCAGATGCATCTGGTGCCAGGCGCGGAACTGCCCGAAGAGGAAGCCGATGCCAGTGAGCGTTGTAGCCCACACCCACCACGGCGAAGTCTGCCGTATGGGGCGCACTCCAGGGATGGTGGACATCGGAACCAGGATGGATTCGATGCGTGCGGCACGGCGCGCAACCTCCACCAGGATGCAGCTTGCCAGCAGAATAGCGGTGTTGATGAGCAGGATCTTCACCGGCAGCATCACCGGTGCCCAGTCGCTCTGGAAAGCTCCCGTCAGGGGATCGAATTTTCCGGCTCCGCGCCGTGCCACAAACAGCGTGGTGAAGGAGATGAACAGCATCACGATGGAGGCAATGGTGAACATCAACCCCAGTCGGTAGCGCTGCAACTGCTGGCGGAAGCCGTGTACGCCATCTCCGTCGCCCCGGCCGCCACCGCCACCACCACCGCCGAAGGGCTGAGGAGGCAAAGGTCCGCGGTTTCCGCCGCCGGGAACGGGTCTGTTTGAGGAGCGGGAGATCATGCCAGCCATCTCCATCCTAGATGCTGGAAGAGCGATTCGCTGCCGTACCGAATTTCACCGCGCGCGCCCTTTTGCCGGGTTGACACTGGCGCTCCGAATCCAATCTCTTCTATGCTGAATCCAACGAATACCTTTTCAACTTGGGGAGCACCATTGATGACCACCAAGCATGCCCACGATCACGACATTCCCTCGCTCGATTGGCAGCGCGACGGATGCTTTGCATGCGGTTCGGGGAACCCCCACGGCCTGCGCCTGCAATTCGCGCCGGGTCCAGAGGGCAAGAGCTATATCTGCGAGTTCGAGTTGGAAGGCAGCTTTGTGGGGCCTCCGGGCCATGCCCACGGGGGCATCATCGCTACTATTCTGGATGAAGCGATGGGCAAGGCACTCAAGCTCAAGGGCAAGGTCGCACTCACGCGGCGCATGGAGGTCGAGTATCTCCGGCCGGTTCCGCTCGGGCAGAAGCTGGTGGCCGAGGGCCGGGTGCGCAGCCATCGCGGGCGCGTGCTCTACAACAGCGCCGAGTTGCGCGATGTGCATGGAAGAGTGCTCGCGCGCAGCCGGGGAAAGTTTCTCTCCATCAATCCTGAGAAGATGTTTGCCCGCGATCTGGAAGCCGAGCGCAAGGCGCATCAGCCCGGCTGAGTGCGCGCCCACTCCAGGAACCGGCGCAGGGCCGCCCCGCGATGGCTGACCAGGGCCTTCTCGTCTGCCGTGAGTTCGGCAAAGCTCTTGCCAAGGGCAGGGAAGTAGAAGAGGGGATCGTAGCCAAAGCCCATTGCGCCTCTCGCTTCGCGCAGAATCACGCCCTCCGCTTCTCCGCGGAACTGCACCACCTCACGCCCGTCGCGCGCGGCTGAGATTACGCAGACAAACTTCCCGCCGCGTTCCGCCTCTGCAACTGTCTCCAACTCGCGCAACAGTTTGGCGTTGTTGGCCGCATCCTTGCTGTTTCCGCTCTCGGCTTCTCCCGCAGCGTAGCGGGCGGAGTACACTCCAGGCGCGCCTCCCAGGGCATCCACCGCCAGGCCGGAGTCATCGGCCAGCACCAGCGCTCCGCCGGCAAAGCGGCTGTAGTGCTCCGCCTTCTTGCGCGCATTCTCCTCGAACGTCGCCCCATCCTCCACCGCTTCCGGCAGCAAGGCAAAGTCCGGAAGCCCATCTACGGTAAGTCCATACACCAGCGCTGCCCCTGCAAAGTCGCGCAACTTGCCCTTGTTCGAGGTCGCAATCAAAATTCGCATGGAACTACTGTAAGAGACTCGCGCGCCTATGGAAAGCCCGGGTTCTCCGCGGACTTTCCGCCTGGTTCCCGCAGCTTTTTACAGAGAGGTGAAACTGAGGCGTTTCCTGCTCGGAATTCAGCACAATCGGATTGCTGTATTAAGCAAAATCCCTTGTTCCTGCCTTGGCGACGTGCTATCAATGAGCAAACGAAAATGCGCTATTTTGTTTCCTTACTCCTCCTGGTAATCGCATGCGGATGTGGCGGCTCTTCGTCCAGCGTCCAGACACCGCCCGTGGTTGCGGTGGCGATCGCGCCTGTCTCCACCCCTACGGTCATTGCAGGCTCCGCAGGACTGGCGCTCACGGCTTCTGTCAGCAACGATTCGAGCAGCCAGGGCGTCACCTGGAGTCTGGATAAGACCGGCTGCGGGACTCTCTCTGCAACCACCGGGCTTGCTGTCACCTACACTCCACCTGCCGTGCTCACCCAGACCTGCTCCGTAACCATCACCGCCACCTCCATTGCGAGTCCTGCGAAGAGCAATTCGGTCACGATCACGGTAACTCCCCCTCCGATCACGGTTGTGCTCTCTCCCAGCGCAGCGCAGACCCTTGACGCCGGAGTGACCCTGCCACTGAGCGCCACCATCAGCAACGACACGGGAAATCAAGGCGTCACCTGGAGCGTCTCCGGCTGCGGCAGTCTCTCGGCCGTTACCTCCGCGCCCCCGGCAGTCAATTTCGTCGCGCCCTCGTCCTCCAGCCTCAACACGTCATGTTCTGCGGTCGTCACCGCCACCTCGGTTACCGACAAAACCAAGTCCGCCTCCGTCACCATTGCCGTAAATCCTGTAAGCGTCAGTCTCTCTCCGGGCGCGGCGCAAAACATCGATGCTGGTACCAGTCTCTCGCTCAGTGCAGTCGTCGGTTATGATGCCTCCGGGCAGGGTGTTGTCTGGAGCATGCTGCCGCCTTCCGGCTGCGGAACTATATCGACGAACTCCGGCGTCAGTTATGCGGCACCAGCATCTTCTGTGCTCAGCGGGCCTTGTACGGCAACGGTCACTGCCACCTCCGCCTCTGACAAAACCAAGTCCGCCTCCGTTGCGATTACGGTGAATCCAATTGGCGTCACTCTCTCCAACGGCACGGCACAGATCATGGATGCCGGCTTGACCGCTTCCCTGGGCGCCGTGGTCAGCTACGATCCTTCCGGACAGGGAGTTGCCTGGAGTCTGCTTCCGGCTTCCGGCTGCGGGGCCTTCTCTTCCACATCAGCCACTGGTGCCACTTACGCCGCCCCTTCGTCTTCCAGCCTCACTGCTTCCTGCAAGGTCACGGTCACGGCGACCTCAGTGGACGACAAGACCAAGTCCGCCTCAGTCTCCATAACTGTGAATCCGCTCACGATTGTGCTGTCCCCAGGGTCGGCGCAGGCCCTGGACGCCGGTCTCTCCCTTGCGGTGAGCGCAACCATTGGCCATGACCCATCGAACCTTGGGGCATCGTGGAGCATTCAGCCAGCCTCCGGATGTGGCAGTCTCAACATCAACGGACTCTCCGTGCGATTTGCCGCGCCAGCCTCCTCCAACCTCACCGCGCCTTGCACTGCTACGGTCACGGCAACTTCGAACAACGACAAGAGCAAGACAGCTTCTGTTGCCATCACCGTCAATCCGATCAACGTTGCTCTCTCGCCCATCGTGGCGCAGTCTCTCAATGCCGGATCCACCCTGGCGCTGAATGCGACCGTTGCCAACGACCCTGCAAGTCAGGGAGCAACCTGGAGCATCTCGCCCGCTGCTGGTTGCGGCACCCTCTCTTCCGGCACTGGATTCTCTGTGCAATTCAGCGCGCCAGCCTCCTCCAGCATCGCGGCGCCCTGCACGGCGACGGTCACGGTCGCCTCCGCCGCAGACAAGACCAAGGCTGCATCCGTTTCCATCACCGTCACCCCGGTCGCGATTGCCATTTCGCCCAACACAGCACAATCCCTCGATGCTGGCCTGAACCTGGCGGTGACCGTAGGCATCACCAGCGACTCCGCCAACCTCGGTGCCACGTGGACGATTCTTCCGGCCACCGGTTGCGGCACCCTCGCCTCCGGAACTCCCTTCTCGGTGCAGTTTGCTGCGCCCTCATCTTCCAGTCTCAGCGCTTCCTGCACCGCCACGGTCACGGCCGTTGCCATCGCGGACAGGAGCAAGTCCGCCTCGGTCTCCATCACCGTAACGCCCATCAGCATCAGCCTTTCTCCCAATACCTCGCAGACCGTGTATGCGGGAGCTTCTGTGGCCATCAACGCGTCCGTCGGCAACGATCCGGCAGCCCAGGGAGCCACGTGGAGCCTGCTTCCGGCGTCGGGCTGTGGAAGCCTCTTGTTTCCCGCAGGGACCTCGGTGCAATACACTGCGCCTGCCTCCTCCAGCCTCGCCGCACCCTGCACGGCCACGGTCACCGGAGCCTCTGCCAGTGACAAGACCAAGTTCGCCTCGGTGGCCATTACCGTGAACCCCGTCAGCGTCACCCTTTCGCCAGCCGCATCGCAGATTCTGGATGCCGGGGTGACCCTCGCGGTAGGCGCAAACGTCGGCAATGACCCCTCGGGGCAGGGCGTCCTCTGGAGCCTGCTTCCGGCCACCGGTTGTGGCACGCTCTCGCCGGTAAATTCGCAGACCCCGAGCGTCAACTTTGTCACTCCGTTGTCCTCGAGCTTGACTTCGCCATGCATGGCCACGGTCACGGCAACTGCCGTGGGTGACAAAACCAAGTCTGCCTCGATTGCTGTAACCGTCAATCCCATCAGCGTCGCCCTTTGGTCCGGCTCAT
>CAILAZ010000254.1 GCA_903832295.1 uncultured Acidobacteriota bacterium | reverse complement strand
GGGGCGAGCGTGCGGCCGTTATGGACCGGATGTGCTCCATTGCACACGATGGAATCACGTACCGGCTGGTGGGCGCGAGCGGATCGGCAAAGAATGGGAAGTTCTATTATGCCGACACCAAGCATGCGCCCGCCCTGCGTGCGCGATTCCTTGCCTGGCCGGAAGCGGCAATCACATACTTTGGGATTCTGACGAGCAATTGCAGCGTCGTGAAGACGATGCGCAACGCCAGAATCCGTGTCGTTCCGGACAACGAATATGGCACGAATGACTGCCGTGGATGGATTCGACGTGCCTGGGTCGAGGAGATGAAACTTCGGCCTGGACACGTTTATCAGACGCGCGAAGCGTTTGATCTCACCATCAGTGGCAAGGCAGTCAGCACGCAGGCCAAGGGCTTGTTGAAGGCGATGGAAAACGACGTTGCCGATTTCATCGGCGCGGACCTCGTTCTGCCGGAGTCCTCGGTCAAGCCCCTGCCTGAGTTGCCACCGTTTTCGGCGGGCGCCGACGAATGCCGTCTGTTCGTCAGCGACGTCATCATTGGGGTGCGGGAGAGCTCCCGCACCCTGGAGTTCGGCTCTTCCTACACCGTCCTGCAACACGCATCGCGGGAGGTGATCGAGTGCGAGATCATCCCGAAGGCCTCCGCTGAGATCCGGGTGCTGGCCGAAGCGTGGCGGACGAAGAACCATGTGAAGGTCCTCGAATTGATCGGCAAGAAGGTCTCGATCGACGAAGATCAATTCGATGAGGTCGCCGTCCGCGAACTGGCCGGACAGGAAGATGCCTACCAAGCTGTCGAATCCATTCTGCTGGCCGATGGAAGCGGCAAGATGACGCGCCATCCCTATGTCCACAAGACGCTGTCAAAGCTGATCGCGAAGTACGCCTTCAAGCTCTGCACAGGGGGTGGACTGCATCTGCCCGGCTTCACCCTTATCGATGATGGCTACCTGGTCCTGATCGACGGAAAAATCCGCAGCGGCTCGAATTGGCTGCCGACGGACACGGCGATCGTGACCTCTCCATTGGCTTCCCAACGCGGTCTTTGCTGCCGCTACCCGGTTCGCATGGTCGAGGATCTGCTGCCGATGAAGCACGCAAATCTGCAGGACACTGCGAACCTGTTGATCGAGCGGGGATTCACGGCCGAACAGGCGAGTTGGATGGCTGAAAACCAACTGTGTCTCAACGGAACGTACACGCTCCATCAGGACACCGCGAAGCGAAACGGCGGTGACTTTGATGGCGACATGATCTGTGTGATCGACGGCGACCGGTATCCGATGTTCACCGATTACCGATTCACTCTCACAGAGCATCCACCGATCAAAAAGAACAAGGCAGCCCGTCTGAAGTCGGACTGGTACAACATCGAAGCAATTGCCATGGGAGCGATGGGCAATCAGATCGGCGTCATTACCGATTTGGAGGCAGCGGCCCTGGCCAGTGGCTTTGATGAAGACATCTACGTACTGGTGCCCGAACTCCAGAAGGAGATCGACGGCCTCAAACACAACACGTGCGCAGACCGGTCAGTGTTGAAAGAGATCAGGGAGAGGGCACCGAAGCCGGTGTGGTTGAGCCTGAAAAACCCAACCTCTCTGAATGACATGCCTCTCCAGCTTGATGTTCTCCCGACTGACCGCATTGGCAGGTACTACAACAGTCTGCGCCCGGAAATCGCGTTCATGATGGGCGACCCGATGCAGGTCAGTCAGTTTGCCGGCCTGATTGTCGGGAATAGTCCCACCCAAGAGATGTTCAACGAATGCGAACTGATTCGGTGCATTTTCAATTCCGGACACGACATTATCCGGACAAAGACGAACGCCGAAGCAGATCGCGTCACCCGTGCCATAGCCGCACTCGAAGCCGCCCTGAAGTCAAAGGATGAGGATGCCATTGCCGCTGCCCGTAAGGCACGCACCAAGGCGCTCAAGTCCCAGCAGGTCGCTGAAAAGTGGGCGAAGGAAAAATCCCGATCCCTTGGGCACATTGTCGCCGCCTGGAGTATGTCGAAGCGCACCAACCGTAAGGCTTGGTGCCAGGCGATGCACAGCATCGTGCACAACAGCAAGTCGCCCCTCGCTACTGGATCGTTGGCCATTCACGCGTTTCCCCAGGAATTTGTGGATGCGCTGGCGGAACGGACGGGTGGGGTTCGTTCGGTTGTCGCGATGCCCAAGGTGCTGGGCGAGGTAGTGGTGGAAGACGATGCGCTGTATCTCTGCGGTGCCGGCAGAGAGAAGTCTTATCTCTTCCGGTACGACCGCAAAGCGCACGCCATCGTCAAGTAGTCGAGCTTTAGCGCTCTTTCGGGAGGACGTGCCGTCGTTGAGCGTCCTCCCGGAAGGGAAGGACAGGATATGACGGCAGCTTCTCACAACTCGTATGAACTGGGCTTTGGGAGGGCCGCGATGTTTCTCACGTCCTGGGTGTTCGTCATTGGCTCGCTTCTGCTGCTGGCGCGCCTTGTAAGCCATACACGGCTGTTCACGCACGCATTTGTGGAGACCGTGAAGCCTTCCGATCCGGCACTGCACGCTCAGGGCACTGCTTTGGGCCGCTATCAGGTGCAGATCGATTTCGGAAAGGCTGTACTGGCCGAAGGTGCCACGCAGTTCCACTACCAATGGAAATTGATCCAGAGCCAGGCTGGTCTCCGGATCACGAAGGAAGACAAGGAGGTGCTCGACAGAAAAGTTCAAGCGTACTGCAAACACGTCGTAGAGGATCCAACAGTCGCGGCCGGCGATCACCGCTTGCTGCAGTGGTTCAACTAGCAGGACTTCGCATGGCAGGG
>CAILAZ010000253.1 GCA_903832295.1 uncultured Acidobacteriota bacterium | reverse complement strand
GAAGACGGCGGCCTCAACTGGAGCCGTCAGTTGGACGGCAGGATGCTCGCCAAGTTGGCGGTGGACGCGGCCCAGGCCGACGTCGCAAAGAGCCCGAACAGCAAAGACGCCGCCCGTCAACTGACCGACGCGCAACGGCTGGTAACCGACGGCCCCGACAAGCCCTTTCTCGGCCTGTACTTCGAAAATGAACACACCGGCTTCGTCGTCGGCGCCTACGGAATCATCTTCCGCACCGAAGATGCAGGTAAGAGCTGGACCCCTTGGATGAGCCATGTTGACAATCCGCGCGGCCTGCACCTCTGCGGCATCGCATCGGATGGCAAGACCATCTACATGGCCGGCGAGCAGGGACTCTTCCTGCGCTCCACCGACGGTGGCAACAAGTTCGCCCGCGTGGAAACCCCTTACAAGGGGACCTATTTCAACATGCTCGCGCTCAAGTCCGGAGAGGTGATTCTCTGCGGCATGCGCGGCAACGCCTACCGTTCCACCGACCAGGGCAAGAGCTTCAAGCAGATCGCCGTGCCCATTCCCGTCTCCTTCAGTGCAGCCGTGCAAATCGACAACGGCACGCTGCTGTTCGCTAACCAGGCTGGACAATTGCTGTTCAGTTCAGACAAGGGTGCCACGATCACTCCACTTCCAGAAAAGGGACTACCTCCCACCTCCGGACTGGCCGATGCAGGAAATGGACTACTCGTGACTGTTGGTTTTGCCGGAGCCATTCCGGTTCCCATGAATTCGCTAGGGGCAGCGCCTAACGCAGGAGGCACAAAGTGAGTCACTCCGAGGCATTGGGCGATCAGCCCGTAGTCACGAAACTGGAAGATTTTGACAAGAATTCAGGCTGGTGGATTGAGCGCATGCTCTTCAACCACCGCGGAATCGTGATGGCCGTCTGCCTTCTGCTCACATTGGGGCTTGGCTACTCAGCCTCCAAGAGCAAGCTGAATGCCAGCTTTGAGAAGACGATTCCAACCCAGCACCCGTACATCGCAAACTACCTCAAGCACAAGTCTGACCTGGGCACGCTCGGCAATACCGTGCGCGTCACCGTTGCCGCCGAAACCGGCACCATCTACGACAAGACCTACCTTGAGACCCTGCAGAAAATCAACGATGAGATCTTCGTCCTCCCCGGCGTGGACCGCACCGGCCTCAAGTCCCTCTGGACGCCTTC
Organism: uncultured Acidobacteriota bacterium; assembly: GCA_903832295.1. Taxonomy (GTDB): domain Bacteria; phylum Acidobacteriota; class Terriglobia; order Terriglobales; family Acidobacteriaceae; genus TOLSYN. The sequence continues at coordinate 28,432 of CAILAZ010000253.1, read as the reverse complement.
CACGCAATGGCGCGGCGTCACCGAAGAGGGCTTTGAATCCGGCCCCGTCATGCCCGATAGCTACAATGGTTCTACGGAATCGCTCGAACAGGTAAAGCGCAATGTCGAGCGCTCCGGTGAAATCGGCACGTTGGTCTCGCCCAACTACAAGTCCAGCATCATCTTCATTCCGCTGCTTTCAACCGATCCCGAGACCGGCAAGGCGCTTGACTACGGCAAGTTCTCCCAGAAACTTGAGGAAATCCGCAGCAAGTACGACAGCGGCCCCATCAAGATTCACATCACCGGATTCGCCAAAGTCCAGGGCGACCTGATTGCCGGCCTGCGCTGGTTCCTGCTCTTCTTCGTCGTCGCCATTTTCATTGATGCCGGCCTGCGCCAGCTCTACATCCGCTGCATGCGCGCCACCCTGCTCATGGTGGTCTGCTCGCTGATCGCCGTACTCTGGCAGCTCGGCGTGCTCCCCCTGATGCACTACGAGCTCAATCCTTACTCCATCCTCGTGCCGTTCCTGATCTTCTCCATCGGCATGAGCCACGGATCGCAGAAGCTCAACGGCGTCATGCAGGACATCGGCCGCGGCACCCATCCGGTCGTCGCTGCCCGTTATACATTCCGGCGCCTCTTCCTTCCGGGTTTGACCGCTCTGTTGGCGGATGCAGTGGGCTTCATCGTCCTCATGCTGATCCGCATTGATGTGATTCGTGAGTTGGCTCTCATGTCCAGTATTGGCGTGGCCTTCCTCATTCTCACCAATCTCATCCTGCTGCCCATCTTCCTCAGCTATACCGGCGTCAGCGCCTCGGCCGCCGAAAACAGTCTGAAGACAGAAGTCGCCGAGCGTGCGGGCGAGCGCCGTGCAGCCATCTGGCGCTTCCTGGACCTCTTCACCCAGAAGAAGTGGGCCACTATCGCCGTCTGCTGCGCCGTCCTTCTTGCCGTCGTCGGCATGGCTGGCCGCCGCGGTCTCAAAATCGGCGATCTCGATCCCGGCGCGCCCGAACTCCGTAAGAGTTCGCGCTACAACCTGGATAACGCCTATCTCACAGCCAACTACGGCGCCAGCAGTGACGTCTTGGCCGTAATGGTCGAAACCCCGGACGGCGCCTGCAGCCTGCATGACACCCTGCAGCGTGTGGACGCCCTCGAGTGGAAACTGCGCCAGGTCGAAGGCGTTGAGTCCACTGATTCACTCGCTCTGCTTAACCGGCGCGTTCACATCGGCTACAACGAAGGCAGCATGAAGTGGTATGACCTGCCGCGCAATCAGGACATGATCAACACCATCACTGCCCGTGCGCCCCGAGGCCTCTACAACGATTCCTGCAACCTTCTCACCCTCTCCGTTTACCTGAAGGACCACAAGGCCGATACTCTGGCCCGCGTCGTCAACCAGGTCGAGAGCTTCTCCGCCGATAACCAGACCGAGAACGCCCACTTCATCCTCGGCGCCGGAACTTCCGGCATCGACGCCGCCACCAACATCGTCGTCTCCAAGGCCAGCGTTGAAATGCTGTACTGGGTGTACGGTGCGGTTATCGTGCTCTGCTTCATCACCTTCCGCTCCTGGCGCGCCGTGGTCGTCGCCGTGCTCCCCCTCCTGCTCACATCGGTGCTCTGCGAGGCCCTCATGGCCTGGCTCGGAATGGGAGTGAAGGTGGCTACCTTGCCCGTAACCGCTTTGGGCGTCGGCATAGGAGTGGACTACGCACTCTACATGTTGAGCGTCATGCTTCACCACATGAAGGATGGCAAGAACCTCTCGGAAGCCTACTACGCGACCCTCTGTTTCACCGGAAGAATCGTTATCCTGACCGGTCTTACCCTTGCCTTCGGCGTGGCAACCTGGGCGTTCTCGCCCATCAAGTTCCAGGCTGATATCGGCATCCTGCTGGTCTTCATGTTTGTCTGGAACATGTTGGGAGCCATGATTCTGCTGCCGGCGTTGGCATACTTCCTGCTTCCGCAGGAGAAGAAAGCCGCCGCCAAAACCCTCGATGAATCGAAGGCAGTGACGGTCTAGCGGATCTACTGGCGGGTGTCGAAAGGCACCCGCCCTCGCAAGGGAGTTCGAATGACTACCGCAGAGTTGCAGGAGCGTATCGCTGGCCTCGAGCAGAGGCTTGCCGTTGTCGAGGCCGCGCGCAGCATCGCCAACCTTCAGGCGCGTTACATCTACTGCCTGCAGGCGCATGACTACGCAACCATCGCCAGCATGTTTGCCAACCACGCCCCCGTCAGCGTTGAAATGGACAACCTCGGCCTTTTCAAGGGACTCGAGAAAACCGTGGACATCTTCCTTAAGGTGCTCAAACCGCTCTACACCATGAAGGGCGGACTCGGCTTGCACATGCTCACCACTCCGCTCATCGAAGTCCATCCCGGCGGCCAGTTTGCCTGGGGACAGTGGCACACCCTGGGATGCAATACTCAACCCGACTTTGTCGGCCATGACACCGAGATCACTGCCGATCCCGTCCTCATCGCCATGTGGCAGCAGGGCAAGTACTTCATCGACTTCGTCAAGGAAGGCGATGAGTGGAAATTCCAGAACTTCCGCTGGTACGTCAACTTCCGCACTCCATTCGATGAAGGCTGGGTCAAGCGCGCTATCGTGGGCAATCTCTCCGTCGTCGCCAAGCTCATGCCTGGCTGTCCTGAGCCCGATGGTCCCAGTCCCTACCATCCCTTCAGCCCCGACGAGCTAACGCCCTTTGACGCTCCGCCGGATCCCTTCAAACCCTGAAGTGCAGCGTCCAAACTCGGGGCAGGAGCGCACTGGAATCATAGTGGCGCGCTTCTGCCCCACGCTTTCAAACGGAGAAGAACGCCATGACCGTTGTATCCCCCGCAGCAGAGCGCACGCCATCCCTCGCAACCTCGATGCAATATCCAAAGTCTCGATGGGCCGTGCTGGCCACAACCTGCTTTACGGTGATCTCGTTCCAGGTCTCGGCCATGTCCTACGGCCCCTTGCTCGGTGAAATTGCCCGCAACCTCGGGGTCAGCCTCGCGCAAGCCGTTAACCTGATGTCGATCTTCATGCTCTTTGCTGCCCTCTCGTTCTTTGCCGCCGGCCCACTGTGCGACAAGTACGGAGCCCCGGCCGTCATCGTCATCAGCACGCTCTTCTCCTCCGTGCCAACCGCAGCCACTTTCTGGCTTGGCCACGCATATGCTTCGGCGGTCGTCATCCGGGCGCTGCAAGGCTGCTCGGTCGGATTCGTCATGGCTGGCATGGCTCCGCTCGTCCTGCAGTGGTTTCCCCCGCACCAGCGTGGTCTCGCCCTCGGAATCCCCGGCGCGTGCATGCCGCTCGGCGCAATCATCGGAGTCCTTGCCTCGCCGGTTCTCTACCGCAGCACCGGCAGCTGGCAGCACACTGTTGCTCTGCTCTCCGGCTTCGGTTGGTTCGCGCTCGCCTACTGCGTCATCGTCTTCACCCTTGCAAAATCACACACCCCGCACGCCGACGCCGCACCCGGAAAGCAATCCGTCTCCGCTGCCTTCAGCGCTGCCATGCGCTCCCCGTTCACCTGGGTGGGAGTCCTCTCGACATTCGCGGTCAACTGGATTGTGCAGAGTGCTTTCAGTCTCTCGCCATCGTATTTTGCAGAGCCGAAACCCGTAGGTCTCGGCCTCGGCCCCCTGGCCGCAGGACAACTGATGGGCGTCGTCCAGATCGGAGCCATCATCGGCCCCATCGTCGGAGGCCTGCTCCTCGACAAGGTACTCCGTGGCAAGGCTCGGGCTGTTTTGTCCCTCGGCTTCGCGCTCGCGCTCACCTACGGCGCCCTGCAATTCTCCGCAATCTACAACACCCGCATCCTGTTCCTGCTCTTCCTTGCTCTCTCCGGTGCCGGCATCGGAATGTTATTCCCAATGGTTCAGAGCCGCATCAATGAACTGTACGATCATCAGATCGTCGGTCGCATGAACGGAGTCTGGCTGGGCTTAGGTGCCTTCGGTGGCTCTGCGGGACTGTTCGCCAATTCAATCGCGCTCAATCATACCGGCAGCTACATCCTGCCAATCAACATCATCTCGGCGGCCGCAGTCTTGGGATTGATTCTCTGCGCGCTTCGTTTGCAGGCTGCAAAGAGCGCTTGATGGTATTTCCGCCGGCAGGCGGCAACATTCTCAGCAGTTGCCGCCGCCGTTGTTCCTGGTGATTGAACTCTACTTTCCTGCCAGCTCCCTGCACGCCCCGCAAATCGCCGCGATATGTGCCGGAGTCGTCCCGCAGCACCCTCCCACGATATTCGCCCCCGCCGCAATCAGCTCACCCACTCTCTGCGCCATGAACTCGGGACTCTGCCTGTAAAACGTCTTCCCATCCTCAAACACCGGCAGCCCCGCATTCGCCTGGATCATGATGACTGCCCCAGGAGCCGCGCTCCGCATCAACCGGGCAATTTCGATCATCTGCTCAATCCCGTTGCCGCAGTTTGCGCCCACCACGTCGGCCCCAGCCTCCAGCGCGGCCAGCGCCGCCTTCTCCGGACTCACTCCCACCGACGTCCGATACCCCTTCGGCCCTGCGTTAAACGTAAACGTGCAGATCGCAGCCAGCGTCGTGTTCTCCTTCGTCGCCTTGATCGCCTGTGCTGCCTCCTTCACTGACCACATCGTCTCCACGCAGATTGCGTCCGCTCCGCCCTCGGCCAGCGCAATCGCCTGCCGTGCAAACGAATCGTACAACTCGCTCGCTGCAATCCGTCCGCCCTCGCCCTGCACAAACAATCCCGTCGGCCCCACCGATCCCGCAACATACCCTTGGACGCCCATCGCCTCCCGGGCCAGCTCCGCTGCCGCCCGGTTCAACTCCGCCAGCCTGTCGCTCATCCCATAGGCTTCCAGTTTGTGCGTGCTGCCGCCAAACGAATTCGTCTCCACAATGTCTGCGCCAGACTCAACATAGGCCGCCGCAATCGCGCGAACCGCTTCCGGATGCGAAACGCACCACTCCTCGGGACACTCTCCTGCCGTCAGTCCCCGCTCCATCAACTGTGTCCCCATGGCGCCGTCGCAAACCAGCACTTCGCCCGCCCGAAGGCGCTCCATCATCGTCTTCATCGCTTGCTCCTTCGCTTCATTCTGCTCTTAATCCCGCCATTTCGGAAACCATGCCTCCCTCACCCTGCCGCGCAGGAATGCCTCTGAAGTCTGAATTCAATCCATGAAAGTATTTCACTTGCCCACCCTTGGGATGCTAGCGTTCATACGCGATTCTGAATGTCAGCAAGCGCAAAATGACGCCTCATAACCGGTCACAGCTGGAGGATCGGCGGTTTTCAGGGCAATGGAATATTTCACTTGCGCGAATCATATGATTATAGTATCTATTCCAAAGGCGAGCTTCCCCGCATGGTCCCGAGCACCGAAACGGAGTGGTCGAAATGATTGAGACAATCGCGCCAGAAGCACCGAAAGCTGCCACCAGTGCCGACATGTCGCCCGCACAGCGCCTCCAGGCGACCATCGCCTTCCAGCCCGTGGACCGCATCGTCTGTGGCCCATTCATCCACGGCTACGCCGCCGCATTTGGCGGTATCACCCAGGAACGCTTCATTAATGACTTCGACATGGCGCTGAAGTGTATGGATAAGGTCAAAGCCGCCTATCCCGTGTGGGATCTCTATCGCTCTTCCTACGCCGATCTCGGATACGGTCCTTCACTCCGCCAGCGCTGGTTCCAGAAGGTCGCCCTTCCCGGAGACGAACTCCCCGAAGACACGCCCTACCAGATCCTCGAAGAGGCTCTCGCCACCCAGGAAGAGATGCTCGCCATTCGCGAACAGAAGGGCGTGCAGAAGTACATGATGGCCGTCACCAAGCGGATTCGTCCCAACAAGGGCCTCATCCACTTCCTCCTCTGGGAGTTCCGCCGAAACCGCATGCACCGGCGTGAAGTTGCTGCCGCCACCGGCCGCGGACAGGTGTTCCATTACGGCGGAACCTACGCTCCTCCCTACGAACTGCTCTCCATGACGCGTTCCATGGGCGAACTCACCACCGACATGTACCGTCTCAAGGACGCGCTCGTCGAAGTCATGTGGGCCATGCAGAAGGACGCCATTGACATGGCTGTCAGCAGCTGCAAGAACTCGAACTCGCCGCGCGCCTTCGTCAGCGGATGTCGCTGCGGCACCACCTTCCTCAACAAGAAGAACTTCGAGAAGTTCTCCTGGCCCTTCCTCAAGGACGGCGCCTTGAAGCTGATCGAGAAGGGCATCACCCCCATCTTCCACCTCGACACCGACTGGGGCCGCGCCATGGAATACTTCCTTGAACTGCCCGCGAAGAAGTGCATCATCGAAACCGACGGGGCCACCGACCTTTTCAAGGCCCGCGACATTCTCAAGGACCACATGGCCCTCTCCGGCGACGTGCCCGCCGCCCTGCTCACTGTGGGGAGCCCCTCCGAGGTCGATGAATACTGCCGCAAGCTCATCACCACCCTCGGCAAGGATGGTGGCTACATTTTCAGCAACGGATGCGCCATGCCCGCCAATGCAAAGCATGAGAACGTCAAGGCAATGTTTGATGCTGTCGAGAAGTACGGCCGTTACAATTAGCCGCAGTCCGCAATCGGATTCGCAGAGATCGAAGAACCACGGAGCTGCATGACCACAAAGCTCATAGCCTGCAGGGTGATGATCGACGAGATTCGCTGCTTCCTTCCTCCAGAGGTGGAAGCGGAGGTCTTTGAAATCAGCCAGCACATCCGGCCAAAGCTGTTGAAGGCCGCCCTGCAGGCAGCCATTGACCGCGCTGATGGCAAGCACGAATTCATCCTGCTTGGCTACGGACTCTGTTCCAACTCCGTCGTCGGACTCCTCGCGCACAAATCGACCCTGGTGGTCCCCCGGATCCATGATTGCATTGGAATCTTCCTCGGCTCTCATGCAGCCTACCAGCAGGAGATGGCCCGCGAGCCCGCGTTCTTTCTCACCCAGGGCTACATCGCCGGATACGTTGCCGAGAACAGCGGCCCGCTCTCCGACTTTGAACGAACCGCGAAGCGTTACGGCAAGCAGCGCGCCGAAAAACTCATCGGCGACATGATGAAGCCCTACAAGCGCCTGGTTTACATCCGCACTCCTGGGGCGCTCGACCTTGAAGCCGATCGCGCCTACTCACGCGACATGGCCGAACACTTCACCATGAAGTACGAGGAGCGGGAAGGTACCACCGAATTGCTGCATAAAATGGTGAACGGCACTTGGGATCGCGACTTCATCGTCGCCTCGCCCGGGCAGGAACTTACACTAGAGAACTTCATGAACTAGGTTTTGCATTTGAACTTTTAGGAGGGCGATATGCCCAATCTCGACGCCATCAAGAACGCACTCGCTGAACTGGATGAAGACCTCGCGCTGCAGCTCGTAAAAGACGCTCTCGCCGCCAAGGTCCCGGCTCTGGACATCCTTACCGCCTGCCAGGACGGCATGACCGAAGTCGGCCGCCGATTCGAATGCCAGGATTACTTCGTCTCCGATCTCATGATGTCCGGCGAGATCTTCAAGCAGATTGGCGCATTGCTTGAGCCTGAACTCAAGGCCGGTGGCTCCACCGCCGTCGGCAAAATCGTCTTCGGCACCGTCAAGGGAGACATTCACGACATCGGTAAGGACATCGTCGTCAACATGCTCAAGTCCGCCAACTTCGATGTCATCGACCTCGGTGTCGATGTGCCGCCCGAGAAGTTCATCAGCGCCCTCAAGGAGAGCGGTGCCACCGTGCTCGGCATGTCCGGCCTCCTCACCCTCGCCTTTGATTCCATGAAGATCACCGTGCAGGCGCTTCAGACCGAGGGCCTTCGCGAGAACGTCCGCGTTATGATCGGCGGCGGTCCGGTCGATGCCAATGTCTGCCGCTTTGTCGGCGCAGATGACTGGGGCGCCGATGCGCAGCAGGCCGTACGCCTCGCAAAGAACTGGCTTTCGCCCGTAAGCGCATAGCATTCCGCTTCAACTGGAAGGGCTGACGATGACGAGTCCAGCCAGTGCCGGGGAGTGTCGGGTCGTATTTCAACCGATCGGTACCCGCGTGGTCGTAAAGGCCGGCACCACTCTCCTCCAGGCGGGGAGAGCCGCCGGCCTGTTGCTCTCCGCCCACTGCGGAGGCGCGGGCCTCTGTGGACGCTGCCAGCTCACCGTCGTCAGCGGCCAGATGGAGCCGCCTTCGGAGATCGAACAGGGATTCCTCGACTCCGCCGAACTCGCGCCCGGCGTCCGCCTCGCCTGCGAGGCGCGCGTCGCCTCCTCCGTCGTCGTTCAAATTCCGCCGGAGTCCCTCGCCACCGGCCAGCGCTTGCAACTCAGCGGCACCCAGTCCGCCGCCTATTGCCAGCCGCTCATCCACTCGCATCCACTCACGCTGCACCCGCCGGAACTCACCGACTCCCGCTCCGACTACCGCCGCGTTGCCGATGCCCTCAATGCCTCCGTCGCTCCTCGTGACTGGACCATGCACCCGCAAGCCGCGGCGCAGCTCACCTCCATGGCTCGTGCCAGCGGATGGTCGCTCACCGTGTACGCCCATGGCAGCCACATCATCGGCTTCTCCCATCCGCAGCGGCCCGCCCTTGGGCTTGCCCTCGATATCGGCTGCACCAAGATCGCCGCCTATCTTCTTGACCTCCACACTGGTGCGCAACTCAGCGCTGCCGGCGCACCCAATCCCCAGCTTGCCTATGGAGAAGACCTCATCACGCGCCTGATGTTTGCCGCGCGTGGCCAGGAGCTGGCAGACCTGATGGCGCAACTCGTCCGCGATGCCATCAACGACCTTGCCTCCAAGCTCTCCTCTCAGGCCGAAACCGCGCTCCACGAGATCGCAGACATCTGCATTGTCGGCAACACCGCCATGCTGCATCTGCTGCTCAATCTGCCCGTGCAGCAGCTTCTCCACGCGCCTTTCATTTCATCCATTGATCGCGACATCGACGTCAGCGCCTCTGCGCTCGCGCTCCACGCCGCCCCCGGCGCCCAGGTTCATCTCCTCCCCGCCATCGGAGGCTTTGTCGGAGCCGATCACGTCGCCATGATCCTCGCCCACGGCATCGAGCATTCCTCCAGGGTCACCATCGCAATTGACATCGGCACCAACACGGAGATCGTCGTCCGCAATCCGCGCAACGGAGCCTTCGTCGCCACCTCGGTTCCCTCCGGTCCTGCCTTTGAGGGCGGCCACGTGATCGACGGCATGCGCGCCGCATCCGGCGCAATCGAGAAGGCGCTCTTCGTCGATGGCCATCTCCAGCTCCGCACCATTGACGGCAGCGCTCCCATCGGAATCTGCGGCTCCGGAACCATTGACCTTCTCGCCGAACTCTACCGCCTCAACTACATTGACATTCGCGGCCACCTGCTCCGTCGCGACGAATTCGTCAGGGCAGGGAAGGGCGGCCCCGAGTTTCTCGTCGTCCCCGCCGCCGCCTCCGGACATGGCCGCGACATCGTTCTCACCCAGCATGACATCACGGAAACCCAGCTCGCCAAGGCCGCCATCGCTGCCGGCATCACCACCCTGCTGGAGATCGCCCGCACCAGCCCTGAAGATGTGGAAGAGATGGTGGTCGCCGGTGCCTTCGGAACCTTCCTCGACCTCGACAACGCCGTCGCCATCGGCCTTCTGCCGCGCCTCCCGCACGCCGAGTACATGCAGATCGGCAACGCCGCCGGAGCCGGTGCCAAGATGGCGCTCATCTCATCCCACTCCCGCGAGCAGGCCCGCCTCATCGCTCGCACCGTCACCCGCGTCGAACTCAAGCAGCACGAGACCTTCAATCGCGCCCTCGCCCGCGCCACCCGCTTCCCCGCGCGCTAGCCTCCGCTTATTCGCCGATCCGGTCCAGTAACTGCCGTCTCCGCGGCCTCGCCCACTGCCCGCAGTACGCTGGCTTCTGCATCATTACCCGCTTCAGGCAGATGGCGCAGGTGTTCAGGCACTCATTCAAAGGCTCCGTATTTTCGCCGCGCGCCTTGCGCACCCACTCCGGGTCCGCGAACAGCACCCGTGCCAGTCCCACCATGTCTGCCATCCCCTCCCGCACAATCCTCTCTGCCATCTCCGGCCGCTGGATTCTCCCCGCCGCAATCACCGGAATCGCCGGAACCGCCCGCTTGATCGCCTCTGCAAACGGCACCATGAAGCCCTCCGTCGCGTCGTCCTCGATATACCTCGGCAGCGCAAACGCGTCGTAGCAGCCCGTCATCACAGACAGATAATCCACCCCGCTCCCCGCCAGTTCCTTCGCAAACGGAGCTGTCTCCTCCAGCGTCAATCCTCCCGGCACGTACTCGTCGGCCATAAAGCGGTAGCCCAGCACAAAGTCCCTGCCCACCTCTGCTCGCACCGCCCGCACCACCTCCAGCGGAAACCGCATTCTCCGCTCCGCATCGCCGCCGTACCCATCCTCGCGCAGATTCGTCCGAGGTGACAGAAACTGCGCCAGCAGGTATCCCGTCCCGCCGTGCAGCTCCAACCCGTCGAACCCCGCTTCCCGCGCCCTTCTCGCTCCTGCTGCAAACGCCGCGATCACGCGCTCGATACCGGCCACGTCCATCGCCTCCGGCGTCACACCCCAGGTCTCAATCGCCGAAGGCGCAATCCGGTCCGCCCTTTTCGCATACCGTCCTGCATGGTGAATCTGTAGAATCGCCTTCGCCCCGTATCCCTGGATCTTCTTCGCCAGCCTTGCCAGTCCGGGCACAAAACGCTCCTCGCTCACCAGCAGCGTCCGCGGATTCCCCAGCCCGCACTCTTCCACCGTCGCGTTCTCCACCACTACAAGCCCCACGCCCGTTCTGGCCGTCTCGTCGTAGTAGTCCAGCACAAGGTCGTTCACCTCGTGGTCTTCATCCGGGTAGGCAAGATACAGCGGAAGGCTGACGATCCGGTTTGCAACTGTCAAGTTGCCCAGCTTGCACGGAGTAAACAGCAGGTCATTCATAGGCTTTGTCCTGTGTCTCTTATGTAAGTCAGGAGTATATGCCCGTTTCCTTCGCACTCGTTCCGGCAGCCGTGTTTTCTGATTGACTTCATCCCTGGATAGACAAATAATCAATGCATCTGGTCAAGGGAAGGCGGTGTAAATCCGCCACTGTCCCGCAACTGTAAGCGCCGAGGTTTGAACTACTACGTAGCCACTGGAGCCGTTCTTCTCTGGGAAGGCAGTTCATAACCGAAGACGCGTAAGTCAGGAGACCTGTCCAGATGCTTATCTACGGCTAGTCTGGCTTCGATGGGAGAGCCGACGTGCGTCCTGACGACCTGCTCCGGGTTGAAATTCAGGAAGCTGCCATCTGGAATCCCGCCTGACGCCCACCCGCGTCCGGATGATGTATGCAAGCAGGCTTACGCAATCGGGAAATCCGCCGTGAGGGCAACTCTCGTGCAGCGCTGAAGGTCCCGGCGCAGCAGAGTCTCGCCTCCGGTACGGCCGCATTCGCGCAGGCTCTCCTGCTTCTGCTCGCGCTCTCCCTGCCTGCCTTCGCCCTCCGCATGGAAACCGACGAAGCTGGCCGCAAGGTCACGCTTCCTGACCATGTTCACCGCCTCGTCTGTCTCACCCCCAGCGTCACCGATTCCGTCTTTGCCATCGGTGCCGGTTCAGATGTCGTCGGCATTACCGACTACACCCTCTACCCGCCCGAGGCTCGCCAGAAGCCCAGCATCGGCGAGGTTCTCCGCCCCTCGCTCGAGCGCATCGCCGTCCTCCATCCCGATCTCGTCATCGGTGTTGCCGCCTTCAATGATGCCGAAACCATCCGCGGAATCGAGCGCATGGGCGTTCCCGTCTTCCTCGTCAACTCCAGCGGTCTCAAGGGTCTGTACAGTTCCATCGCCAGCATTGGCCGTGCCCTTGCGCGTCAGTCGCAGGCCTCCGATCTCGTGCTTCGCTTGCAGGCCCGTGAGCGCAGCGTGCGCGCCCAGGCCGCATCGCAGGCGCACCCAACCGTCTTTCTCGCCATCTCCATCGATCCCTGCATCACCGCCGGGCACTCCGCGTTTATCAACGAACTCCTCGTCGCCGCGGGTGCTCGCCCGGTCACCGACGATCTCCCCCAGGAGTGGATCAACCTGAGCATCGAGGCCATCATCCCCCGCAAGCCTTCCTACGTTCTCCTCCTCAAGGACGCTCCCTTCGGCCTGAAGGAAATGCGGGAGCACGCCGGGTGGACCTCGCTCGACGCGGTTCGCGCGGGACGCATACTTCGCATCGATGACCGCCTGCAGTATCCCAGCCCTGCGGCCTTTGACGCGCTGGAAGTTTTGGTTCGCCAGCTACGCTCTGCGGATTCCCGCTGAGTGCAGCCGCTGTAAAAGTTTGTATTGCTTGGAGTCGAAACTGGAAGCACTGGAAACATCCCGGCCGCGTCCCCAATGGTTCTTCACCATTGCTGTCCCCGCAGTCCTGCTGCTGTTGGCCATCGTCGCCTCCGTAGGATTCGGTGCCGTCCGCTTCTCCTTTGCGGAAGTCTTTCGCGCTGTGCTCCATCCTGCCGCTGCTGGAGACACCGGCATCATTCTCTTCACCCTGCGCCTGCCGCGCGTTCTCGCCGCTGGCCTTGCTGGCGCTGGCCTCGCAGCCACCGGCGTCCTCTTTCAGGGACTCTTTCGCAATCCCCTCGCTGACCCCTTCGTCCTCGGAGCCTCCGGCGGCGCGGCGCTCGGCGGAGCCATCGCCATCTTCCTCGTCCCCACCATGTCGTTCCTCGGAATCGGCACCATCGAGCTTTTTGCCTTTGTCGGCTCGCTCCTTGCCATGGGCATCGTCTGGAACCTCTCCAAGCTCGGCGGCAACTTCGCCATGGAGAACATGCTGCTCGCCGGATTCGCCATCGGAACCATGCTCAACGCCGCCACCGCCGCCCTTCAGCTCCGCCAGGAAGCCACCAACTCCGGCATGAGAATCCTCGCCGCCTGGCTCCGGGGAGAAGTCACCGCGCCCTCCTGGCCCCAGCTCAGTTTTGTCGCCATCGTCGAACTCATCGCCCTCATCGTCGCCCTGCCACTCGCGCGCCAGCTCAACGCCCTCGCCCTGTCGGAGGAGTACGCTGCCCAGCTCGGTGTCCGCGTCGAGCGCCTTCAGATTCTCGTCGTAGTCACCGGCTCCGTGCTCACCGCCCTGGCCGTCTCCCTCGGCGGCCTCATCGGCTTCGTCGGTCTTCTCGTACCCCATTTCCTTCGTCTCATCCTGGGTCCAGATCATTTCCGTCTTCTTCCCGCCGCAGCTCTCAGCGGTGCCGTTTTCCTTATCGCAGCAGACACGCTTGCCCGCACTGCCTTCGCTCCGTCGGAGGTTCCCGTCGGCATGTTGACCGCCTTTCTCGGTGGTCCCGCATTCTTATATCTACTGAATCACCGGCAGAGGTCCGTCTAATGTCGCCCATCATCGAATTCCGCAACGTCAGCTTCGCCCACGGCACACGAGCCATCTTCGAGGGACTCAGTCTCTCCGTCGATCAAAGTGAGATGGTCGCTCTGCTCGGCCCCAACGGCGTCGGCAAAACCACGCTCCTCCGCCTTGCCGCCGGCCTCCTTCAGCCCTCCGCCGGAGAGGTCCTCGTCTCCGGACGCAGACTCGCTGACTGGAAACGCCGTGAACTCTCCTGCAACGTAGCGCTCGTCCCTCAGTATCTCCAGGTCCCCTTCGCCTTCCGCGTCGAAGAGATCGTCGCCCAGGGCCGCGTCCCCTACCTCGGATTCTTAGGTTCGCTTGCCTCCCGTGACCGCGACGTGGTCGAGCACGCCATGGAAGCCGTTGATATTCTTCCCATGCGCAATCGCATCTTCGCCGAGCTCTCCGGCGGCGAGCGTCAGCGCGTCAAAGTCGCCATCGGCCTCGCCCAGCAACCCAAGCTCATGCTGCTTGACGAGCCCACGCAGCATCTCGACCTTGGCCGCCAGATTGAACTCATGGCTCTCCTGCGCCGTCTTGTGGATCGCGGCATCACCATCGTCGCTGCCGTGCATGACCTCGCCCTCGCCCGCGAGAACTGCTCCTCCGCTATCCTTCTCACCCCCGGCGCACCCGCCATCAAAGGCTCTGTGCCCGATCTCCTCCACCCCGAACTCCTCGAGCGCGCCTTCTCCGTGGACCGTCCCGGCCTGGAGCGCTATCTCGCTCCCGAGCGCCGCGACGACGGCCCCCTCAGCCTGCGCAAGAAACGCGAGCAGGAGCATCGCGAACGCCTCCGTGGCCCCGGCCGCCCCACCCTTCGGGACGCGCGTCATGGCCGTGGCTGGGACCGCGATTAAATTTTCAGTTTGGGATTCCGGAGACGTGCCGCCGGCGCTACTCCGCTTTTAACTTCTCTTCCACCGCTAGCATTGCCACGCCCACCGCGCGCTCGGCCGCCTTGCTCGCCGCCACCGGATCTCTCCGGTGCAGTGCCCGGAACAGGTCGCGTTGCGCCTTCAGCGTCAGCGCCATGCTCCTTGTGGAGCGGAAGCTGTACAGCAGCGTTGTCCGGAATGGCTCCCGGATAATCGAATTCAGATTTACCAGCAGCGGATTATGGCTCGCCCCAATCACCGCGCTGAAAAATTGCAGGTCCAGGTCCACCACGTTTTCAATCGCCGCGGTCTGTGGCAGCGCCTCGCGCAGCATCAGGCAGCGCGCAATCTCATCAAGCTCTTCTGTCGTGGTTCGTACCGCTGCAAATCCCGCTGCCGTCGGCTCAATCGCCAGCCTCACCTCGCACAGATCGCGCAGCAGTCGCGTATCCGGAGCCAGTTCCGCCTGCCATGCAAGTATGTCGGGGTCCAGCAGGTTCCATGCCGTGCGCGGCCTGCTCTTGGTTCCCGTGCGCGGCCGCATCTCCACCAGGCCCTTGTCCACCAGCACCTTCATGGACTCGCGCACCACCGTCCGGCTCACCCCGAGTTGCAGGCTCAGGTCGCTCTCTTTCGGAAACGCAATCTGCTCCGCACTTCGCTCCGCTCCGATAATCTTCAGCGCCAGCTCGCGCGTGATCGTACCGTGCAGCTTTCTTCGGAGTGGTTGAACCTGTGTAGGAGTAAGCACGAAACAGATATTACCATATGACAATGAGCGCGCCTCAGCACGCTCATTGCCGCAACTGCCCGTCTTTCGAGCTTCCGCCTCAGCTTCCCTTATTCAAAATAGGTCGCCGAGTTGTGATCCGTCTCCCACACTTTTACCCGCCGCACGCGGGCTCTGCTCGCCGTGATTTCGCGCAGTAGCGCATCAATTTCCGTGTAGAAATACCGCGCCAGCATCTCCGCCGACGGATTCAACTCCCGGAACGGCTCCAGGTCGTTCAGGTACTGATGATCAAGGCGGTCAATCACCGCGTTCATCAGCGCCTTCACGTCCTTGAAGTCGCATAGCAGTCCAATTCCGTCCAGCGTCTCGCCCGCCACCGTCAGCCGCACCTTGTAGTTATGTCCGTGCGGGTTCTCGCACTTTCCGCGATACCCCCTCAGTGCATGACCGGCAGAGAAGCTGTTCTCCACATCAAGCTCAAACATCCAACGACCTCTCTGCCTTCCATCTTCAAATCAATTTACGACAGTCCAATCACCCGTCCCGTCCTGGTGTCGATGTCCATCTCGTAGTACCCCGGCCTCGTGGAGAGCCCCGGCATCGTGCTCATCGTCCCCAGCAGCGGATACACAAATCCCGCTCCAATGCTCGCCCTCACGTCGCGTACCGGCACCACAAAGCCTGTCGGCGCGCCCTTCAGATTCGGATCGTGGCTCAAGCTCAGATGGGTCTTTGCCATGCACACCGGCAGATTTCCAAATCCCTGCCGCGTGTACAGCTCAATCTTCTTCTCCGCCTCGGCCGAGTACTCCACTCCCGCGCCGCCGTACATCTCCTTCACAATGCACTCAATCTTCTCTTTCAGAGACGCTTCCTTCGCATAGAGGAAGTGGAAGTTGTTCGGCTTCGCGCATGCTTCCATTACTGCCTCGGCCAGCGGAACCGCACCCGCGCCGCCCTCGGCCCAGTGGTCGGTCACCACCGCATCTTCCGCCCCGGCCTCCAGAGACAGCTTGCGAACCAGCGCCACCTCGGCGTCCGTGTCGGTGTTGAAGCGGTTCACCGCCACCACCACCGGAATCCCGAACTTCCGCACGTTCTCAATATGCTTCCGCAAATTGGAGCAGCCCGCCTCCAGCAGTTCCAGGTTCTCTTCCGTGTACGCGCTCTGTAGCGGCTTTCCCGCCACCACCTTCGGACCGCCGCCGTGCATCTTCAGCGCCCGGATCGTCGCCACCAGAACCGCGCAGTTCGGAGCAAAGCCGCTCTCCCTGCACTTGATGTTGCAGAACTTCTCAAAGCCAATGTCGGCGCCGAATCCCGCCTCCGTCAGCACGTACCCATCCCTGCCCACCAGCTTCAGCGCAATCTGGTCCGCAATAATCGATGAGTTTCCATGCGCGATATTCGCAAACGGTCCCGCGTGTACAAATGCCGGAGTTCCTTCCAGCGTCTGCATCAGGTTCGGCATGATGGCGTCCTTCATCAGGATCGTCAGCGCCCCTCCAATGCCCAGGTCGTCTGCTGTCACAGGCACGCCCTTGCGGTTGCTCCCAATCACCATTCGTCCCAGCCGTTCGCGCATATCCGCCAGGCTGGTCGTCAGCGCCAGGATGGCCATGATCTCGCTCGCCACCGCAATATCAAAGCCGGTCTCCCGCGTCATCCCTTTCTCTTCC
Source organism: uncultured Acidobacteriota bacterium (assembly GCA_903832295.1). Taxonomy (GTDB): domain Bacteria; phylum Acidobacteriota; class Terriglobia; order Terriglobales; family Acidobacteriaceae; genus TOLSYN. The sequence goes on along the minus strand of CAILAZ010000253.1, from coordinate 11,731 downwards.
GGTCCCTGCCCCGTGGTGATGCCTCTCAGCATCCGGTCGTTCGTATCCGTTACCCGCCGCCACGTAATCGTCTCCGGATCAATGTCCAGCCGCACAAATGCCGAGCGCTCTTCCGCCGACAACTCGTTCGGATCCGTCTTGAAAATCCCCAGCTTCCTTAGCCGCCGGAACATGATCGGGCTGAATCTCCGGCTGCCTTTCTTGCCCACCGGGCAAAGCCGGTCGAACAGCGCTTCGTCGCTGGCCGTGCTCTCGTGCAGCAAACGCGCGTCGATTGCCGCCGCCAGCAGATTGTTCGCCGCCGTAATCGCGTGGATGTCGCCCGTCAGATGAAGGTTGAAGTCCTCCATCGGAATAATCTGGCTGTACCCGCCGCCCGCCGCGCCGCCCTTGATCCCAAACGTCGGGCCCTGGCTTGGCTGCCGCACGCAGGTAAACACCTTCTTTCCGTGGTGCGCTCCCAGGGCCTGGCTCAGCCCAACCGTGGTCGTCGTCTTTCCCTCGCCCAGCGGAGTCGGCGTAATCGCCGTCACCACCACGTACTTCCCGCCCGGCTTCCTCTTCAGCCTGTCCAAAATCGACAGCCGGACCTTCGCCTTCACATTTCCGTAAAGCTCCAGCTCATGGCTCAGGATGCCGGCCTCAAACGCAATCTGCGCAATCGGAATCGGAATCGCATCCTGCGCGATCTCCAGGTCGCTCGGAACCGCCGCCTTGGGCTGCTCAATAATCCCGGTAAGCGATGTTAGGTACTCAGAACCCAGGGGCGGGTTCAGAATTTCTGCCGGTCCACTTGCCATTTGTCTGCTCCTGAAGAATCTGCTGAAACAATTCTCTTGCACATATAATATGATTATAGTATTAATGCAAGAAGAAAATGCTTCGCACCCGTCGAGAGGTCAAAATGATCGGGACTCAGAACGACGCCGCACTCCCTTCCCCCCTCCCCCATCTCGGGCGATATCAGCGTTCTCTTCTCGATAAAGACACCTTCAGCATTACCTGGGAACTCGTTCCCGGACGCGGTGCCTTCGAAAAGGCTCAGGAAGCCGTCGCCCTCGCAGCCGAGCAAGCCGCCAGGGGCGGTAAAGTCCATGCCCTCACCATCACCGACAATCCCGGAGGCACCCCCGCCCTCGCCGCCGAACTTCTCGGCGTCGAAATCAACCGTCTTGGCATCGAGCCTCTCGTCCATCTCACCTGCAAAGACAAGAATCGCAGCGAACTCGAAAGCCTCCTCTACGGCCTCGAGCGTGCCAGCGTCCGCAATCTCCTTATCATGACTGGCGACTACCCCAAGGCCGGCTATCTCGGAGCACCCAAGCCCGCCTTCGATCTCGACCCCGTCACCCTTCTCGGACTCGTCTCCGATCTCAACCGGGGCAGGGAAGTGCCCACCATGAAGGGTTCCACAACCCTCAAGCCCGCCCACTTTTTCGCCGGAGCCGTTGCCAGCCCCTTCAAGTCCATCGAGGCTGAGCAGATGGGCCAGTACTACAAGCTCCAGAAGAAGCTCCACGCCGGAGCACAGTTCATCGTCTCCCAGCTTGGCTTTGACGCCCGCAAGTTCCACGAGCTTCTCCAGATGGTCCGCCTTCTCGGTTTCGGCCACGTCCCTCTCGTCGGCAACGTCTATGTCCTCCCCGCCGGAGCCGCTCGCCTCATGAACAGCAAGGGCCTTCCCGGCTGCGTCGTTCCAGACAAGCTTCTCGCCCAGGTTCAGCAGGAGGCCACCGCCTCTGACAAGGGCCGTGCCGCCCGCTTCCAGCGAGCCGCCGAAATGTATGCCATCTTCAAGGGCCTTGGCTTCGCCGGTGTTCACATCGCCGGACACGCCATGACCTACCCCGAGCTGGAATCCGTCATCGCCCAGGGAGAAGAGCTCGTCCCCGAGTGGCAGAACCTCGTCCCCAAATTCGACAATCCCCAGCCCAACGGCTGGTACTTCTTCCAGCGCGATGAAAAGACCGGGCTCAACACCGCCGAGCCTACGGACCGCGGTCCCCGTCCCAGCTCCGGCATCACCTACAAGATCTTTCGCACCATGCACCACGCCATGTTCACCCGCAAGGGCATCTTCTTCCCGCCCATGCGAGCCTTATCCAAGGTGCTCGATGGCTCTCCCCTGGAAGGCGCCTTCACCAAGTTTGAAAACGTTGTCAAGGGAATCACCAATGACTGCCGCCACTGTGGCGACTGTGCCATGTTTGATACCGGCTACCTCTGCCCTCAGAGCCAGTGTCCCAAGAGCCAGCGCAATGGTCCCTGCGGAGGCAGCACTGATGGCTGGTGTGAGAAGTATCCCGGCCAGCGCAAGTGCGTGTACGTCCGTGCCTACACTCTTCTCAAGAGCCACGGAGCCGAGGATTCTCTCGCCGCCTCCGTCACTCCGCCCATCAACTACGAACTTCAGCAGACGTCATCGTGGATGAACTTCTATCTTGGGCGGGATCACTCCGCCGAACCGCAGGGCATTACAAAAGTCGAACCCAAGCACAAGACCCGCGACTAGGAATCCGGATGCCTCGCACGCATCCCCGAAAGGAACAAACATATGTTGCTCATCGGCGAAAAAATCAACGGTACCCGCAAGCTCGTCAACAAGGCTGTCCTCGCCCGCGACGTCGCATTCATCCAGAAGCTCGCCATCAATCAGATCGAAGCCGGGGCTGACGTCCTCGACATCAATGCCGGAACCTCGCCTGACCGCGAAGCCGCCGACATGATCTGGCTCATCGAAGTCGTCCAGGAAGTGGTGGACAAGCCTCTCTGCCTTGACAGCCCCAATCCTGACGCTCTTCTTGCCGGACTCGCCGTCACCCGCCAGGTTCCCATCATTAATTCCATCAGTGGCGAAGAGCAGCGCCTCAAGGGAATCCTCCCCCTCGCCGCCAGCTACGGATGCCGCGTCCTCGCCCTCGCTCTGGACGGCAGCACCATCGCCCCCACCTGCGAAGGCCGCATGGAAATCGTCCGCCGCCTCTTCGCGGAAACCCGCAACGCCGGAGTCCCCGACACCAACGTGTACGTCGATCCCCTCGTCATGTCCGTGGCCACAGACAGCAACGCCTGCCACGTCACTCTCGAAACCATGCGCACCATCCTCGCCGAGTTCCCCACCGCGCACCTCACCGGAGGCCTCAGCAACGTTTCCTTCGGACTCCCCGCCCGCGCTCTTCTCAATCGTGCCTTCCTCACCCTCGCCATCCAGGCGGGCATGGACTCTGCCATCGTCGATCCCACCGATCGCGGCCTCATGGAAACTCTCTACGCCTCCAACGCCGTCCTCGGACTTGATCGCCACTGTGCCCGTTACAACCGCGCCTTCCGCGCCGGCAAAATCGGTCCTCCTCTTGAAGACCGCAAGCCCGTCGCTCCCGCGCCCGTACCGGTCCCAGCCGTATAGCATTTTTGGAGAAGAGCTGATGCTGATTTCGAGAAGATGGTGCATCGCCATTGCGGCGGTGGTCATGCAGTTGTGTCTTGGCGCCGCCTATGGCTGGAGCGTCTTCGTCAAGCCTCTCGTTCGCGGCGAGGGATGGACGCTCACCCAGGTCTCCTTGAACTTTTCTCTCGCCATCTTCTGCCTCGGCATCGGCACCGTCGTCGGAGGCATGTGGCTGGATCGTGTCGGCCCCCGTGTCGTCGCATCCGTCGCCGGAATCCTCTATGGCCTCGGCTACATCGTCGCCTCTCTCGCCGTCTCCCGCCACTCCCTCCCCGGACTCTACCTCGGCTACGGAGTCCTTGCCGGATTCGGCGGAGGCATGGGCTACATCTGCCCCGTCTCCACGCTCGTCAAGTGGTTCCCTGAAAAACGCGGACTCATGACCGGAATCGCCGTCTGCGGATACGGTGCAGGCGCACTCGTCATGAGCGCCATCGCCGCTCCCCAGATCGCCGCCCATGGAGTTCCTCTCACCTTCCTCCTCCTCGGCATCGCCTACACGGTCCTCATCGTTGCCATGGCGCAGTTCTACAAAAACCCCGCCGCCCTCTCCCAGCAAACCACTGCCGCCGCCTCGCCCTCTGCCGACTTCGCCGTCGCCCAGGCCCTTCGCACCCCGCAGTTCTGGCTCCTGTGGACCATGCTCTTCGTCAATGTCTCTGCCGGAATCATGATCATCTCCCAGGCCTCTCCCATGGCCCAGCAGCTTGCCGGACTCACCCCCGTCGCCGCTGCCGCCGTCGTCGGAGTCATCGCCCTCTTCAACGGCCTCGGCCGCGTCGTCTGGGCCGCCGCCTCGGATTACATCGGACACAAACCCGTCTTCCTCATCCTCTTCGCCATCCAGGCGATCGTTCTCTTCTCCCTCCCTCATGTCCGCTCCGCCGCTCTCTTCACCACCGCCATGGCGCTCGTCGGCTTTGCCTACGGCGGAGGCTTCGGCACCATGCCTTCCTTCACCGCGCACTTCTTCGGCCCCAAAAACATCGGCGGCATCTACGGATGGATTCTCCTTGCCTGGGGCATGGGTGCCGTCCCCTCTCCCATGCTCATCGCCCACGTTCGCGAAGTAACGGGCCGCTACAACCTCGCCCTTGAAGTCATCGCCGTTCTCATGCTCTGCTCCATCGCCCTGCCCATCGTCGCCACCAAACCGCGCCTTACCGGCCCGGCCTTGCTGCCGCCGCTTGCCGCTGCTGCGAGCTCTGACTGATAACCGCAAAACAGGATCTTGCTAGCCGAAGTGAATACAGAACTGGAGGAAGCACAGTGAGTGCACGCATTCTCGACGGAAATGCCATCGGCGCATCGATCAAGGCCGAGTTGGCGGAAGAAGTGAAGGCTCTGCGCGCCATCGGCGTGCAGCCCGGCTTGGCCGCCGTGCTCGTCGGTGAGGACCCGGCCTCGCAGGTGTACGTTCGCAGCAAGGTGAAAACCTGCGAGCAGCTTGGCCTCTACAGCGCCCATATCGCTCCGCCCGCCTCCATCACTACCGCCGAGCTCCTCGCCCTCGTGGCGGAACTCAACGCCCGCGACGATATCGACGGAATCCTCATCCAGCTCCCCTTGCCAAAACACATCGACAGCAAGCAGATCCTGCGCGCCATCGACCCGGCAAAGGACGTGGACGGCTTCCATCCGGTGAACGTCGGATTGCTTTCCACGCAGCAGCCCGGCCTCGTTCCCTGCACCCCTGCCGGATGCGTTGAAATCCTCCGGCGCAGCAACATTCCCATGGAAGGCAAAGAGGTTGTTGTGCTGGGTCGCAGCAACATCGTTGGCAAGCCCGTCGCCATGCTGCTGATGAATGAGAGTGCCACCGTCACGGTCTGCCACTCGCGCACCCATGACCTGGCCGCCGTCTGCCGCCGTGCAGACATCCTGGTGGCCGCCATCGGCAAGGCCGCCATGGTCACCCCGGATATGGTTCGCCCCGGCGCAACCGTCATCGACGTCGGCATCAACCGCGTGACCGACCCCAAGCTCTTCGAGCAGCTCTACGCCGGCGACGCGGCACGCGAAAAGCAGTTCGCCGAAAAGGGATCAACCCTCTGCGGCGACGTCCACCCTCGCGTAATGGAAGTAGCCGGCGCCATGACGCCCGTCCCCGGCGGCGTAGGGCCGCTCACCATCGCCATGCTGATGTACAACACCGTCCTGGCTGCGCGCCTCAAGAGGGGCATGGCGCCATCGAGGTAAATGGTCTTCGTGCGCGGCCCCAGCCATGCTTCACAGGCATGCTGTGTGTGCGCCGAAAGCATTATACGGCGGCTCTCCCGGTTGATATGCTCGTGCGTCGGCCAGTGGAATCGGCAAAATCGCGGGCGGCCGCCCGGACCTTCGCAAGCGCAATGTTCCTCTGCAATAACGAGGCGTTTCGATGAGCATGGCAAAAATACAACTCGCAACAGTGCTCGCTACCCTGGAGAAACTGCTCCGCCTCGCCGCCTGGCGTTATCCTGAGTTCAAGGCCCGCCTCCAGCAGAAAGATTTCAGCGCCGAAATCAAGCTCCGCGATGACAGTTGCGGACGCTGCTTCCAGTTCAAGCAGGGCAAAGTCACCTCGAAGTCGGGAGTGCATCCCGCCGACGTTACCATGGCGTTCCAGAACGCCGAGGTTGCGCTTCGCCTGTTGAAGCCGGACCGCAGTCAGCTTGAGTTTCTCCATGCCGCCAAGAATTTCCAGATGGAAGTGCAGGGTCCCGACGAACTCACCATCTGGCTCGCCGAAACCCTCAACATGCTGCTCACGCTCGGCTCCCAGTACGGCGTCGATGCCGGCCAGGGCGTCAAGCGTTACACCACCAACACCAACGGCGGCCCCGTCTTCGTGTATGTAAAAGACGGCAAGATTCTCCGCATCACTCCCATCGAGTTCGATGCAGAGGATGCCGAGCCGTGGAGCATTCGCGCTCACGGAAAGACCTTTACTCCCCCGCGCAAGACCACCATCAGCAGTCACACCCTCGCTTGGAAGTCGATGGTGTACTCTCCCGACCGCCTTCTCTATCCCATGAAGCGCGTGGACTTCGATCCCAACGGCGAGCGCAACCCGCAGAATCGCGGCATCTCCGGCTACGAGCGCATCACCTGGGAGGAAGCACTCGACCTCGTCGCTGGCGAAATTCAGCGCGTCAAGCGCGACCATGGCCCCGGCGCAATCATGAACGGCAGCGGCTCCCACCACACCTGGGGTGCCCTCGGCTATTGGCTCAGCGCCCGCATCCGTTTCTTCAATACCATCGGCTCCACCGTCATCGCCCACAATCCTGATAGCTGGGAAGGATGGTACTGGGGAGCGGCACACCACTGGGGACAGAGCGCGCGCAACGGAGGCGGCGAGACCTACGGCACCGTCGAAGATCTCCTCAAGAATGCGGAGATGATTGTCTTCTGGTCCAGTGATCCGGAATCAACCAGCGGAGTCTATGGAGCCCATGAAGGCACCATCCGCCGCCAGTGGCTCAAAGATCTTGGAATCCCGCTCGTCCACATCGATCCCTACTACAACCACACCGCCGCCTGGCTCGGAGGCAAGTGGATGGCCCCGCGTCCCGGTACAGACAGCGCCATGGTGCTGGCGATTGCCCACGAGTGGATCACCGAAAAGCTCTACGATGAAGAGTACGTCTCGCTTCGAACCCACGGTTTTGAGAAGTGGCGCGACTACATTCTCGGCAAGGAAGACGGCATCGCCAAAACGCCTGAGTGGCAGGAGGCCGAGACCGGCGTTCCGGCCAAAGACGTGCGCGCCCTCGCCCGTGAGTGGGGAGGCAAAAAAACCTATCTCGCCGCCGGCGGCATCAACGGTTTCGGCGCTGCCTGCCGCACCGCAACCGGCACTGATTGGGCGCGCGGCATGGTCTGCCTCATGGCAATGCAGGGCCTCGGCAAGCCCGGAGTCAACATCGGCTGCCTCCAGCAGGGAACTCCCGTCGATACGCGCTTCTACTTCCCCGGCTACTCTGAGGGCGGTTTCTCCGGCGACCTTGCTGGCACCGCCCTGGCCATGAATCTCTTCCAGAAGATGCCGCAACTGCCCACCATGAACACCGTGCAGCAGGTTGTGCCCCGCCTCAAGATTCCCGAAGCCATCGTCGATGGCGAGTGCGAGGGCTACCCCACCGACCCGCGCACCATCGAGGGCCAGTTCTTCAAGTTCCGCTATCCCTCACCCGGACACTCGCGCGTCAAGCTCTACTACAAGTACGGCGGCTCGCACTTCGGCACCATGACCAACACCAACCGCTTCGTCAACATGTATCAGACAGACAAGCTCGAGTGTGTCGTCAACCAGTCCATCTGGTTCGAGGGCGAGGCCAAGTTCGCCGACGTCATTCTGCCCGCCTGTACCAACTTCGAGCGCTGGGACATCAGCGAGTTCGCCAACTGCGGCGGCTACATTCACCACGCCTTCACCCAGTGCAACCACCGCGTCGCCGTCATGCAGCACAAGTGCATCGAGCCGCTCGGCGAATCCAGGTCCGACTTCCAGATCTTCCTCGAACTCGCAAAGCGCCTCGGCGTCGGCGCAAACTTTTCGGAGGGCTCCACCGAACTCGATTGGTGCAAGCGCTACTTTGAGGCCACCGACCTCGTCCACCAGGTCTCATGGAAGAAGTTCCTCAAGAAGGGCTACTTCGTTCTGCCTGCGCCCTCCGAAGCATTGCGCGATCCAGTCTCTTTCCGCTGGTTCGCCGAGGGCCGCGCTAAGGACACGCCGGAGCTTCCGCCCCTTCCGGGCGACTACTCAGGGCAGTTCCGCATGGGCTTGCAGACGCAGACCGGAAAACTCGAGTTCGAGTCCTCCAGCCTCAAGCGCTTTGACCCCGACGATCCCGAGCGCCAGCCAATCCTCAAGTACGTCCCCGCATGGGAGGGAACCCACGCGCGGGAGCTCTTCGCAAAATTCCCGCTCTACCTCGTCTCGCCGCACCCGCGCTTCACCTTCCACACCCAGAGCGACGGCAAAGACAGCACCATCAATGACGTCAAAGATCATCGCGTCCTCGTGGACGGGCACTACTACTGGGTCGTCAGAATCAACTCCCGTGACGCCGCCGAACGCGGAATCGCCGAGGGAAGCCTCGTCAAGGTATTCAATGATCGCGGCGCTGTCATCTGCGCCGCGCAGCTCACCGAGCGCGTTCCCCCGGGCATCGTGCACTCCTATGAATCCTCCGCCGTTTATGACCCCGTCGGTGAGCCCGGCAAGTCGCCCGACCGAGGCGGCTGCATCAACCTGCTCACCCCCAGTCGCATGATGATCGGCAAGTCGCACGGCATGGCTGCCTGCTCCTGCCTTGTGCAGGCGGAAGCCTGGCAGCCCGCCATGGAGGTCGCCCAGTGAAGCAGTGTTACCTCATCATCGATATTGCCCGCTGCGAGGACTGCAACAACTGCTCGCTCGCCTGCAAAGACGAGCACGTCGGCAATCAGTGGAAGGGCTACACCGCTGCCCAGCCCCTCCACGGACACCGCTGGATCAACGTAGCCCGCCACGAGCGCGGCCAGTTTCCCATCATCGATGTCGCCTACCGGCCCACGCCCTGTATGCAGTGTCAGGATGCTCCCTGCGAAGCAAACTCCCGGGGTGCCATCACCCGCCGCAGCGACGGCGTTCTGTTGATCGATCCTGGGAAGGCTCGCGGCCGGCGCGATCTCGTCGAGAGCTGCCCCTACCACGCAATCTTCTGGAACGAAGAGAGCCAGCTTCCGCAGAAGTGTACCCTCTGTGCCCATCTGCTCGATAACGGTTGGGCTGCGCCCCGCTGCGTCCAGGCCTGCCCCACCGGAGCCCTCCAATTCCAGCGCCTTGAACCCGCTGAGATGTCGGCGCTCGCTTCCGCCCGCAAGTTGCGCCCCCTGCATCCCGAGCTCGCCACCAACCCCCGTGTCTTCTACGCCAACCTCCATCGCTTCGACCGGTGCTTCATCGCCGCCACCGTGGCAGCGCGCCGCAACGGACGCGATGAGTGTGTAGCTGGAGCCCGCGTGGTGCTTCTGCGCGACGGTTCGCCCTGCGCTGAAACCACCACCGACCCCTTCGGAGACTTCAAGTTCGACGCTCTCGAACCGAACACCGCTGGGTATGAGATTCACGTGTACTCCGGCGATCAACCGGCCGTAACCAGCCCCGTGCCTCAGCTTGAGAAGAGCATTTCACTCGGCACTCTCTGGATTGCGGCAGTGGAAACAGTTTCATAGCAAAAGAAAGGTTTCTTATGGATGCCAGCGATACTCGCCAGCAAAGCCCGAACACCCAAACTCCGGCCGAACTCTTTGTTGCACGCAAACAGCGGGTCACAGATGCCGAGCAACTGCGTCAGCCTGACCGCGTTCCCATCCACATGCCGTTCCTCAACCTGCTCTACCAGCTTGAGGGCGTCTCAAATCTCGAGTTGTACAGCAATCCCGAAAAGGCCCATCAGGCCTTGGAAAACGCCGTGCTTCGTTTTCAGCCGGATCTCTGCGAGGGCCTCTTCCTCACTCCCGGCATGAGCCGCGCCCTCGGCGACCGCATGACCCACTGGCCCGGCTACGGACTCGAAGCCGACGGTGCCTACCAGTATCACGAGCAGGAGTACATGAAGGCCGACGACTACGACGCCTTCCTCGCCGACCCAAGTGACTGGGCCATCCGGCGCTATCTGCCGCGTACCTGCGAAGAGCTCGGCGGTCTCGCCATGCTGCCTCCCATGGGACTGCTTTCCATGGGCTCGCTCTACTTCTTCGAGAACGCCGCCATCTTCGCCATGCCTCCCATCCTCAAGGCCGCCCAGGCGCTCCTCAAAGCCGGGCAGGAGCACTGGGCCTGGATTCAACAGCAGATTGCCCTCCGCCAGCGCCTCGAGTCGCAGGGCTTCCCCATGGGATCCTACTTTGAGGGCTCGCACTGCTGCGCGCCATTCGATTTCATGGCTGACACTTTGCGCGGCATGCGCGGCATCTTCACCGACATGCGCCGCTGTCCCGAGAAGCTTCTCGCTGCCGAGGAGAAAGTCACTCCGTGGATGCTTGAGAATGCCGCCACCGTTCTGCATGTCCGCCACAACCCCTACTCGTTCCTGCCCCTTCACCGCGGTTCTGACGGCTTTATCTCCCTCGCCAACTTTGACAAGTTCTACTGGCCGCAGCTCAAGCGCGTCATCCTCTCGCTCATCGGAATGGGCATCACTCCCGTAGTTCTGTGGGAAGGCGCATGGGATCAGCGCTTGCACTATCTCGCCGAACTGCCCAAGGGCAAAACCATCGGCATGTTCCAGAGCACGGACCTGGTCAAGGCCAAGGAGGTCGTCGGCGACGTCATGTGCATCGTCGGCGGCATGCCCAACAGCCTCCTCGCCGGAGGCGATCCCAGCGAAATTCGCGAGCATTCCCACAAAATGTGCGAGACCGTCGGCAAGGGCGGAGGCTTCATCTTCTCCACCGAGGTTGGCGACCTCCAGGGTTGCAAGCCGGAAAACATCGAGGTCTGGGCCGAGGCCACCCGCGAGTTCGGAAAATACTAACGGCCGTCCGCGCATGCAAAAGGAGGAGACCTGTTGGCCTCCTCCTTTCTTGTCTTGCCGCGCGACGCTAGACAATCGTGGGTAGCGGCTTCGACGGAGTCAGGTAAGACTTGTACTTCTTCATCCGCTCCGGTATTTCGTGCGCGTTCGCGTGGGGCACTAGCGAGCGCTCCTGTAGTTCCTTTGCGTGGTTGAATTTTCCTGAGAGCAGCACGTGCGACTCGTGGCGGTGTTCCGGCGCAATGTCGAACTTCACCACTCCGTCCGTCACCGTCAGCGTGCCGCGCACGCCGCAAATGCCGCAGATCGCGGGATAGTTCTTGTCCCCTTCGCGGATCTCAATCACCTTGGAGTGGCACATCGGGCACACGCCCGGATCGCCAATGTACTCGGCTTCGGCGATCGGTTTCTTCAGGCTCTCCGCCAGGTGACGGCCCGAGTTGTGCGCGCGCGTCAGCAGGTCTTCCCGGAACAGCACCGAGCCCGGCAACGCCACCCAGTTCGCAATGATCTTGTCCAGCACCTCAATCTGCATCGGGAAAACGAACAGGTGCAGCAGCGGCGCGGCCAGCGTATCCCACTCGCTGCCCCCCACCCCGATCAGGATGGAAGCGCGGTCCTTGAAGAAGCGCGGATCCGGGCCAGTCCCCTTGGTAATCCCCTTTTCCTTGCGGACGTCGCGGGCGATCATCTGGAACGCCATGTCGTGCGAGGGACCCATGCGGTCGTTCAGGCACTTCAGTTGTCCGCTCGGGCTCTTCTCGTAGATCGG
>CAILAZ010000252.1 GCA_903832295.1 uncultured Acidobacteriota bacterium | reverse complement strand
CGTTACGTGGTCAGCACTGGTAAAGACAATCCGACGCTGGTGGTTGGCCGCGATCCGCGCTACATGGGCGAGACATTTGTGGACGTTGCAGCGACGATTCTGGAAAGTTACGGAATCACTCCGCTGGTGATCTCCGAGCCTGCTCCAACTCCTGCGATTTCCTGGGAAGTGATTCGGCAGAACGCGGATGGTGCGATCAATTTCACCGCTTCGCATAATCCTTCGGAGTACAACGGAATCAAGTTTTCCACGCCGGATGGCGCGCCGGCGCTGCCGGAGGTCACAAAGCAGATTGAAGCGGCGGTGCTGAAGGCGGACGAGGACGGTGGCGCTGCTCCGGCTGGCACGAAGAAGGCAGAGCGCAGAACGATTGAAGTGAAGTCGCACTACATGGCACGGCTGAAGGAAATCGTGGATTTCAAAGCCATCCGCGAGCGCGGTCTGAAAGTCGCGTTCGATCCGATGTGGGGCGCCTCGCGTGGTTACAGCAATGTACTGCTTGAGCAAGAAGGAATCGAGTGCGCGGTGGTGCACGATACGCGGGACGTGCTCTTTGGCGGCCACGCGCCCGAGCCGGACGGTGAGTTACTGGATGAACTGCGTCACAAGATGAAGGAGACCGGAGCGAAGATTGGAATCGCCTGCGATGGTGACGCCGACCGCTTTGGCATCGTGGACGAAGACGGGACGTATATATCTCCGAACTACGTGATCGCGCTTCTGTTTGACTACCTGGTGGAAACGCGCGGCTGGCGCAATGGAGTTGCAAAAAGTGTTGCGACCACGAACCTCATCAATGCCGTTGCCGAGCATCATAAAATTGAGCTGTTCGAGACTCCGGTGGGGTTCAAATATATCGGTGAACTGATCAAGCAGGACAAAATTGCGATAGGCGGCGAAGAGAGCGCGGGCTTGACCATCCGGCATCACGTTCCGGAGAAAGATGGCGTGCTGGCAGGGCTGTTGCTCTGCGAAATGGTGGCCAAGCGCGGCAAGAGCCTGGGGACGCAGTTGCAGGAATTATTTGTCAAAGTTGGTTCGTATTACCCCGAAAGGCAGAACTTCCGCTTGACTGACGAAGCTAAAACGAAGTTCACTACAAAGTTGGGGACGAATCCATCAGAGTTTGCGGGTCGCAGAGTTTCACAGATTGTTCGCACGGACGGGTTGAAGCTGGTGCTCGATGACGGTTCGTGGGTGTGCTACCGGGTGAGCGGAACGGAGCCGGTTGTGCGCGCCTACACGGAGGCTCGCAGCCAGGAAGGGCTGGCGAAGCTGAGTGAGGCCGCAAAGCGCTGGGCAAACGAATAGGTTGAGAATGAAAGAGGATTTGTTGATTCCAGTACGCGAATTCGTGTCGAATCTGGTGCGGTGGCGCAGGCTTCTGGCCAGCGCAGCATGCGCGGTGATCGCGGTTTGCCTTTGTGCGCACGCCTTGCTGGGAGAGAACGGCTGGATTGCATATCGGCACAAGAAAGCGGAATACCAGAATCTCCAGCAGGAATTACGGCGGATTGACGAAGAAAACAAGCGGTTGGATGCCGAGATCCGGGCACTGAAGAGCGATCCGAAGGCAATTGAGAAGGAAGCTCGCGAGCAGTTGCGCTACGCCAAGCCGGGCGAGGTGGTTGTACTTCTTCCCGAGCCGAGGAGCGCGGTGCAAACTCCTCAGCCTACGGAGTCAGCGCATAAGTAAGAGAGTGTTGCACTGCTGCCACCGGTGAGCCGGTGGCTTTTTCTTTTCGAGGAGATGGGTGTCAGCGGAAATTGAAGTAGCGCTTAAGGCCAAGAATCGGCTTTTCAAAGCGATACCACATGAGGGTAGCGAATCCGATGGACGCTGCCAGGCGGATTGCTACAATCGCCAGATTTCCGGGGATGCCAAACGGATCGAGGGGCTTATCCACGTAGCCGCCAAGGACTGAGAAGACGAGGATGTGGGTAACGTAAAGCCCATAGCTGATCTTTCCAACAAAGAGCAGTGGCCGGATGGTGAGCAGGCGGCAATAGAGTGTTGGGCGACTTGCAGCCTGGCCGAGCAAGGCAGCAAGAAGCATCCCGCCGAACCCTACTGCCAGAAGCGTGTCCGTGAAGGCAGAGCCTCGGTGAAGCATGAGCGCAACGCCCCCGGCCCCAACTGCCAGCGCAGAGCGGGTGATCCACTTCCAGATATCCATTGGCCAGTGCTGCACGCGGAGAGCGATGGCGACCGTCGAGCCGATAGCGAGGCCGTCGAGGTGCGTAATTGTGTTAGTGGGAGTGAAACGGTCCCCGTAATAGAGGCGCACAAACGGAGAAACTGCAAGCATCACCAAGGCGGCAAACAACAACCAACGAGGCGGAAGGCGACGCGCAATGGGCGTCCAGAAGAGATAGAACTGCTGCTCGATGGCAAGGCTCCAGGTTGGGCCGATGGCTCCGGGGAGAGAGATGGGCCAGAGGTTTTGGACAAATAGGAGGAGGATGAGCCAGGGAGCGGCGGCGATGCCGTGGAACATCCAGCGATATCCACTGAAGAGGAATGGAAAGAAGAAGTAGAACAGAAACAGCAACAGCCAGTACACAGGCCAGATGCGCAGGAAGCGGCGCGCGAAAAAGTTGGAGTAGAAGCGGGGCGATGAGCCGGAGTCAAGGATGATGCCGGTGATGAGGAATCCGGAGAGAACGAAGAAGAGGCTGACGCCACTCCATCCCCAGATGATGAAGGGCTCGAGAAAGGTGCCCTGCAGGCGGGGATGGCAGTGGTAGAGCAGGACCGCGAGGATGGCGACGCCGCGCAGTCCATCGAATGCCGGGATGAACTCCGGCAGCCACGCCGGACGAACTACGACCGGCGTGATGGAGACGCTGTCCGCACCGACCGCGGCGGTTGCTGCCGAGGCCACTAGCGGGAAATTCCTTCCAACGGCGAACTGGCGGAGGCGTAAAGTTTGCGTGGCATGCGGCCCGCGAGATAGCCTTCCCGTCCGGCGATGACGGCGTGCTTCATGGCGGAAGCCATCAGCACCGGGTCGCTGGCGCCGGCAATGCCGGTGTTCATGAGCACGGCGTCGAAGCCGAGTTCGAGGGCGAGCGCGGCATCAGATGGCGTGCCGACGCCGGCATCGACGATGAGCGGGACGGTGGTAATCATCTCGCGAAGGATGCGGAGGTTGGCGACATTCTGGATGCCGAGACCGCTGCCGATGGGCGCGCCGAGCGGCATGACGACGGCCGCACCGGCATCGAGCAGGCGGAGGGCAACCACTGGATCGTCAGAGGTATAGGGGAGAACGGTGAAGCCCTCCTTGACCAGCACGCGGGTGGCTTCGATGGTGGCGGCGACGTCGGGATAGAGCGTCTTCTGATCTCCGATGACTTCGATCTTGACCCAGTCGCTGAGGCCGACTTCGCGCCCGAGGCGAGCTACGCGGATGGCTTCATCCGCGGTGTAGCAGCCTGCGGTGTTGGGGAGGAGGAAGTAGCGGGGGTCGATGAAATCGAGCAGCGATTCCTTGCTGCGATCAAGGTTTACGCGGCGTACAGCGACCGTGACCACCTCGGCGCCACTGGCTTGGAGGGCTGCGGCGGTCTGGGGGCCGTCCTTGTATTTTCCGGTGCCGACGATGAGGCGGGATTGGAACGACTTTCCTGCGATAACAAGCGGGTCCATGGAGTTATTGTAAACATTTTGCGGGCGATGGGCGGAGCGCAGGAGAGCTCGGATGTTATTTACGTGGCGAACGGGCAATTCAGGGGCTCAGTCTCTGCCTGTTGCATGGGCGCGAACGATTGGCCGGGGAGTCAATCGTTGAAATTGCTGTAGGTACTTTTTGGTGAATGGTTGAGGGAGGTCCGGAACGATTGGCAAAGTGGGCATAGAAAAGACGCAGGATGGAAGACTGAATGGTAAATGGTGGGGTGGCATGGTGCGGGGGGCGCGCACCAGATTTTGCGCGTCAGGCAGAGCGAGTTGAGTCTGCCGAGGCAACGTCAGCGTAGAGCTGCTCGATCTGTTCCCTGTATCGCGCTTCGACGTTGCGGCGGCGGAGCTTGAGGGTGGGCGTGAGGGTGCCGTTCTCAATGCTGAGTTCCTCGGAGATGACCAGCACTTTCTTGAGGCGCTCGAAGCGGGCAAGATTGTGGTTGACCTGCTCGACGATACCTTCATAGAGTGCCTGGGTCTTGGGATTGCCGACGAGTTCGGTGCGCGACTGGAAGGCTATGCCGTTTTGAGTGGCCCAATCTTCCAAGGCGGCGAACGCTGGGACGATGACAACGGCAGGGAAGCGGCGGCGGTCGCCGAGGATGGCGGCTTCGGCAACGAAGCGATTGGCCTTGAGCGAGTTT
>CAILAZ010000251.1 GCA_903832295.1 uncultured Acidobacteriota bacterium | reverse complement strand
TGACGCCGATGATCACCTGGGGATTGTACATGGAGATTGGGCAGGTTGCGTTCCACATCGCCGCGCAACAGCGGCGCGCAATTCTGAATCCGGCGGGCAGGGGGAGCATCAGAGAAGAGACCCTATGTATGACGCCATTCTGCTTGTCTCCTTCGGTGGGCCGGAAAAGCCCGATGATGTGCTTCCCTTCCTGGAAAATGTGCTGCGCGGGAAACCGGTTCCGCGCGAACGAATGCTGCAGGTGGCAGAGCACTACTACCACTTCGGAGGGAAGAGTCCGATCAACGGGCAGAACAGGGCGCTGATGGAGGCGCTGGAAGTGGAGCTGCGCGCGAACGGAATTGGGCTGCCGATTTACTGGGGGAACCGAAACTGGCATCCACTGCTGGAAGAGACGCTGAGGGAGATGAAGCGCGACGGAGTGAAGCGGGCGCTGGGATTCTTTACGTCGGCGTACAGCTCCTACTCAGGATGCCGGCAGTACAGGGAGAACATTGCGGCAGCGCAGGCGGCGGTGGGAGACGGGGCTCCGGCGGTGGACAAGATACGGGCGTTCTACAACCATCCGGGATATATTGCGACGGTGGCGGCGCACGGAGCAGAAGCCCTGGCGCGGGTGGCAGAGGAGCGGCGGAGAGAGGCACGGCTGCTGTTTACGGCGCACAGCATTCCGATGACGATGGCGGCGACGTCGCGGTATGTGGAGCAGTTGGAAGAGGCTTCCAGGCTGGTAGCAGAGGCGATGGGTCATGAGAGGCACAGGCTGGTGTACCAGAGCAGGAGCGGGTCTCCGGGGCAGCCGTGGCTGGGGCCGGATATTTTAGAGGCGCTGGACGAGGAACACGCGGGCGGGGCGCGGGATGTGGTGGTGGTGCCGATCGGATTTGTATCCGACCACATGGAGATTATTTTTGACCTGGACACGCAGGCGAAGGAGAAGTGCGAGGCGCTGGGGATGGGGTACGAGCGGGGGAGAACGGCGGGGACGCATCCGCGATTTGTGCAGATGATACGGGAGTTGATTGTGGAGCGGATGAGCGGAGCAGCAGAGAGGCCAGCGCTGGGGGTGCTGGGAGCGAGCCACGATGTGTGTCCGGAGGGTTGCTGCGCAATCGGGGTGAGGCCGGCGAGCGGCAGGCCGGGGTAGGGATCAGGAGCTGGGGGTGCGACGGTCAGCGGAGGCGGAGTAGCGATGGAGGCGTTGGCGGTTGTGAGACTCCCACGGACGTTGCGGGGTACGCTGCTCAACGAGGGGAAAGAGCTGCTGGAGTGCGGCCTGGATTTTCTCGACACTCTCGAGGATTTCAGCACGCGCCTGCGGGGTGGTGGGTGCATTCTCGCGATAGACGATGACCTGAAGCGCGTTGCGAACCTGGTGGTTGAGGTCGGCGATGCGGCGGAGATCATCCCGCAATTTGCTGTGGCGGTGGCTGGCCCCGGTGAGAGCAAGGACGGCAAAGAATGCGGCAAAGACTCCAATGAGAAGGGAGTCGGTCAATGCCTGCGCGAGGGGCGAGGCTTGCAGCGAGTGGGCGGCGAGATGGAGCATCGCCTCAATGAGAGCGGCGGAGACGCCGAAGAAGAGAACGGCGCAGGTGATCCGCAGAGGAGCTTGAAGGATCCAGAGGAGAGCTTTCTCGAGCTGGGAGCGGAGTTTGGGAATCAGCATACTCTGCAGACCGCGATACATTGTTAGATGCGCTCAGGCAAATGGCCCGCAGACTTTCTTAGCCTGCGGGCCATTTGCGCGAAGAAGTCTCCCGGCCGGACGTATGCTCAGGTACGTCCGGCCGGACGCCGTGTGAGATTGCTGAAGGCGAGCGTGAGAAGGCGATTCCTGCACTACTCAATTCCCTACTGCAAGAGCTTTAACACCGCCTGCTGTGCCTGGTTGGCCTGCTGGAGGGCGGACATTCCGGTGGACTGAAGAACGTTGTACTGGGTCATGTTGGCGACAGTCTTGCCGATGTCGGCGTTGACGAGGCCGTTGTTGGCGCTCTGGAGGTTCTGGATCTGCGAGGTCATGACGTTGGAGGCGGCGGTGAGCTGGTTGATGAAGGCTCCGAGGCTGCCGCGGGATTGCGAGATGGTGTTGATGGCGTTGGTGACGGCGACGAGTGCGGCCTGAGCGTTGGCTGGGGTGTCGAGGTTGGTGGTTCCACTGGAGGCGTTAGCGCCGCCGCCGGTGGAGGTTCCGCCGGACCAAGTGCCGGTGGCTCCTCCGCCGCCCGTGGCGGTGAGGGAACTGGAGATGGTGGTGGAGTTGCCGGCGCTGCCGGGAGTCTTTGCGGTGATCGTGAGGGTGGTTGTGCCTCCCGATGAGGCGGTGACGCTGGCGTTCGCGGTGTTATGACTGTCGCCACCGATGGCGGCGGCGAGGTTGCCGAGGGTGGTTGCGGCATCGACGCCGATGGCGACCTGATTGGCTCCCACAGTGCCGGTGGTAAAGGTGTACGCCTGTCCGGCGATGGTGACCGAGCTGTTGTTGGCAAGGTTGGAGGTGAGGGTAAGGCTGTCCGTGGCTGGGGTGGCGTCCGTGCCGGCGGTCATCTGGACCCAACCATCGTTGTTGCCGGTGGCGATCTTTGCTCCCATGTCGGCCTCGCCGATGGAACCGGGGTCCTTGGCGACGAAGTCAACGTAGGAGTTGAAGTAGGCACTGCTGGTTGCGGGATTCGCCGTCACAAAGGCGTTGGCTGTGGTGGTGGAGCTATAGGCGCTGCCGGAACCACTGACGTCACCGTTGACGGCCTTTACGAGATTCTGGTAGGTGGCAAGGACGGTGCCTCCAATCAGCACCTCATTGGGGGTTGCGGTAAGCGAGCTGACGAAGGTGTAAGTCTTGTTCCCAACGTTGACGGTGTCGTTTGGATTGATTGGGCTACTGTTGCCGAGTTCCCACTTGGAAGTTGAAAGGTCGGTTCCACCCGTGAGGTGCGAGGAGTTGCCCCACGTGCCGGTGGCACCGCCACCGGGAGCTACGAGGGCGCTGGTGGTGGCTACGGTTCCATTGCCGGCGGTGCCGGTTGCCTTGGCGGAGATGACGATGGAGTTGCCGGTGGCGACTGCGGTTGCAGTGGCGTTGGCGGTGTTGTTGGAGTCTCCGGCGATGGCGGCAGCGAGATTGGTGAGGGTGTGCGCGGCATCAGAGCCGATGGCGACCTTTCCCGCGCTGAGTGCGCCGCTGGTGAAGGTGTAGGTCTGGGTGCCGACGGTGACGGAACCGGAGGCGGGGTTGGTGGTGAGGGTGAGGGTGTTGGAGGCAGGAGTTGCACTAGTGGCAAGTCCGGTGCCGAGGCTGAGGCCGCTGGTGGTGAGGGCTCCAACCTTGACGGCGGTGGTGCCGAGGAGGTTGTTGCCGCTGGTGCCGTCACTGAGGAACGGGGTGACGGCGTTGGTGGTGAAGACGTCTTTCCCGTTGAAATTGGTATTGGCTCCAATGTTGTTGATGGAGTTGAGGACCGAGGTGAATTCGGTGTTGAGGGCCGCGGTCTGCGAGGCGGAAAGGCCGTTGCTGGAGGCTTCCGTGGCAAGGGTGACGGCACGGTTGAGCAACGAGGTGACCTGGGAGAGCGCGCCATCGGCAGTCTGCAGAAGGCCGGTGGTGTTGGTGGCGTTTTGGCTGGACTGCGAAAGGGCTGAGATGTTGGCGTTCAATCCATTGGCGATGGAAAGGCCCGCGGCGTCGTCAGAGCCAGAGTTGACACGAAGGCCGGAGGAGAGCTGGATGAGCGTCTTCTGAAGATTGGCCTGGGTGAGCGAGATCGAATTCTCTGCATTCAGAGAGGAGATGTTGTTCAGGATCGTAAGCGACATTTGGGACTTTCCTTCCTTCTCAGGTCTTCCAGGCCGGACGTATGCTCAGGTACGTCCGGCCTGGTTGTCACCGGTAATAGAACTCCGACGACATTGCTGAAAGAACAAAACCACTGTTACTACTGGAGCAGCTTGAGCACGGCTTGCTGGGCCTGGTTGGCCTGTTGCAAGGCTGACATTCCAGTGGATTGAAGAACGTTGTACTGAGTCATGCTGGCGACGGTTTTACCGATGTCGGCATTGACGAGCCCGTTGTTTGCACTTTGCAGGTTCTGCACCTGCGAGATCATGACGTTGGAGGCAGCGGTGAGTTGGTTGATATCGGCTCCGAGGCTGCCGCGAGATTGCGAGACGGTGTTGATGGCGTTGGTGACGGCGACGAGTGCGGCCTGAGCGTCCGCAGGAGTGTTGAGATCGGTGATTGCGCCGCCACTGGCGCCTCCGGCGGTTCCGGTGGAGGAGGACCAGGATGCGCCACCGGCGCTGGCAGCGGCGACGGGGACGGAGTTTCCGGCAGCGCCCGCAGATGAGACGGTGACGCTGGTGCCGTTGAAAGCGCTGGCCGAGACTCCGTAGGAGGGGACGGCCGTGTTATGCGCGTTGATGGCGTTGTAGAGGTTCTGCATGGTGGCGGAGAGATTGCCGCCAATGGTGACGGCGATCTGCGATCCGGTGGCGGTGCCGAAGGCGTAGGTTGCGCCGCCGACGGCGAGAGTGTCTCCGGAGAGCGGCTGGGCGGTGAAAGTCGCGGTGTCAGTGGCAGGGGTGGCGTTCGCGCCGAGGCTCAGCGGAATATGGAAGAGCGACGAGGAAGCGACCGTGAGGAGGTTGCCAGCCGTGCCAGGCACAATTGCGGTGACAATGATCGAGGCGTTCCCGGGTCCGGGTGAGCCCAGGGCCGCGCCGGACTGGAAATCGGTATTCTTCTGGGTACTGGTGTTGTACTCAGAGCCATTGTTGTTGGTCTGGTTGACGGCGTCGGCAAGGTTGACCATGGTGCTGTACATATCCGCACCGATGGACACCTGATTGGCAGTGGTTCCGTCCAGAGTGGTGGCGAAGGTGTAGATCTTTGTCCCGATCGTCACGCTGTCACCAGGCGAGGGGACGGCATTTGAGGTAGCCACCTGAAATTGAGCGGAGGTTGCGTCCAGGCCGCCTGAGAGGGTTCCAGTGTTGGACCAGGAGGCGTTGGCAGCGCCGCTAACGAGGGCGCTGGTGGTGGTGACGCCGTTGCCAAGAGCTCCGGCGGCCTTGGCGGTGATGGTGAGAGTGCTGCCGCTGGCGGAGGCAGTGGCGCTGGCGTTGGCGGTGTTGTTGGAGTCTCCGGCGATGGCGGCGGCGAGGTTGGCAAGAGTGTGCGCGGCGTCAGAGCCGATGGCAACTTTCCCTGCGCTGAGCGCGCCACTGGTGAGGGTGTAGGTCTGGGTGCCGACGGTGACGGTGCCGGAAGTGGGATTGGCCGCAAGCGTTAACGTGTCAGAGGCGCTGGCCGGGGCCGAGCCTCCAGAGCCAAGGCCGAGCCCGGTTGTGGTGAGGGTTCCGACGGTGATGGCCGTGGTGCCGAGAAGGTCGTTGCCACTGGTGCCGTCACTGAGGAACGGGGTGACGGCGTTGGTGGTGAAGACATCCTTGCCATTGAAGTTGGTGCTGTTTCCAATGTTGTTGATGGATCCGAGAATCGAAGTGTACTCGTTGTTCAGGGCCGCGGTCTGCGAGGCGGAGAGTCCGTTGCTGGAGGCTTCCGTGGCGAGAGTAATGGCGCGGTTGAGCAGGCTGGTGACCTGGGAGAGAGCACTGTCAGCGGTCTGAAGCAGGCCGGTGGTGTTGGTTGCATTCTGCCCGGACTGAGTGAGGGCGGAGATGTTGGCACTCAATCCATTGGCGATGGAGAGGCCGGCTGCGTCATCGGCGCCGGAGTTGACACGGAGGCCGGAAGAGAGCTGGATGAGAGTTTTCTGCAGATTTGCCTGGGTAAGCGAGATCGAATTCTGCGCGTTGAGCGAAGAGATGTTGTTCAGTATGCTGAGCGACATGTGAACACCTTTCCTTGAGATACCGCTGGAGCTGGTTGCGTTCGGGGACAAATCCCCAGTCTGAGGTTGCCGCGCTGGAGGCTGAGCCGCCGGACGAGCGGGCAGAAGGAGAGTCCGGGGCGTGTGCCGTAGAGCGCGATGAATAACAAGCTCTCCGCTCTGAGCGCGGAGTTGCGGCGATGCATTCTGAGCGACACGAGGGACCTCCTTTCCTCTGGGTATTCCAGACCGGGGCATGCTCAGGTGCACCGGTCTGGAGGCCGTGGCGGTTGCCCGCAGGTGGTTCTATTCCTGCGGGCGGTGGAAACGCCTACGACGATACGAAAGGCCCTTGCTTTACGACTGCAACAGCTTGAGCACTGCCTGTTGCGCCTGGTTGGCCTGCTGCAAGGCAGACATACCAGTGGACTGAAGCACGTTGTACTGGGTCATGCTGGCGACGGTCTTGCCGATGTCGGCATTCATGAGACCGTTGTCGGCACTCTGCAGGTTCTGCACCTGGCTGGTCATGACGTTGGCGGCGGCGGTGAGCTGGTTGATGTCTGCGCCGAGGCTGCCGCGTGACTGCGAAACGGTGCTGATGGCGTTATAGACGGCAACAAGAGCGGCCTGAGCGTCCGCGGGGTTGTTGAGATCGACGCCGGCCACGCCGCCGGCGAATGCTGCGACCGAGGCGTTGGCAGGGGTGGTGAAGGATGTGCTGAGCGCAGTGCTGTTGCCGGTGGAGGTTCCGTTGCCGACGCCGCTGACAAGCGCGGTGAAGGCAAGCGCTCCGGAGGCAGGCGTACCGGCGCTGACGTTGGCGTTGGGCGTGTTGACGCCGTCGGTTCCGTTGACGGCATTGGCGAGATTCTGCAGAGTGGCGGCGATGCTGCCGCCGATCTGTACCTGTCCGGCACCGGCTGGCGCACCGGCCTGGAAGGTGTATGTCTGGCCGCCGACGGAGACCGAGTCCGTAGCTACGGGGAGTGCAGTGATGGTGAGCGTGCCCTTGGCGGCTACCGACGAGTTGATGCTGAGACCGGAGGTGGTGAGAGTGTTAACGACCAGGCTGGTGGTGCCGAGAAGATTGTTTCCGCCGCTGCCATCCGTGAGGAACGGGGTGACTGCGTTGGTGGTGAAAACGTCCTTACCATTGAAATTGGTGTTTTTGCCGATGTTGTCGATGCTGTTGAGGATGGACGAGAATTCGGTGTTGAGGGCGGCGGTCTGCGAAGTGGAGAGACCGGCGCTGGAAGCCTCTGTTGCCAGGGTGACTGCACGATTGAGCAGGGTGGTGACCTGGGAGAGCGCACCGTCGGCGGTCTGCAACAGACCCGTTGCGTTGGATGCGTTCTGGCCGGACTGGGTGAGGGCGGCGATGTTGGCATTGAACCCGTTGGCGATGGAAAGGCCAGCGGCATCGTCTGCGCCGGAGTTGATGCGGAGTCCGGAGGAGAGCTGGATCAGGGACTTCTGGAGGCCGGCCTGAGTGACCGACATTGAATTTTCGGCGGATAAAGCCGAGATGTTGTTCAGGATGCTGAGCGACATGATGAACTTCCTTCTAGTTAAAATCTCCCAGACTGTACCGTGCGCTTTGCGCTGCCTAGGTAGCTTTCTGACGGGGGTAACTATCGTCACATTCTGCGAATTGCGCTAACGCGGAATCGAAAATTGTGGTAGGCAAAGTTTGCCGAGCGGGCGGAGAGAGCGGGATGAGCGCAAATTGGAGAGAGCCGCGCGCCAGGGGTGAAGAGAGGCGTCGGGCGAGGAATAATGGCATAGGATCACGCTGTATGTGGGTACTCGTCACATTCGTGGGGCAAGGAATCGGATAAACTTGCCAAACTTTTGATCCTGAAGTGAACGTTTGGCCGATATTGCTTGACGGCCTTCCTCCAGGCTCTGGGGTGAATTGATGCCTGAGAGCGATCAACGCGGGCTACCCTACGTCGAGCAAGTTGAGGCGAAGCTCTCCCTTGCACGTCCATTCTGGAAACGATCCTCGGTTCAGAGCGCGGTTTCGCTGGGTGTGATGGCCGCGGCCTTTCTGCTGCGAGTGGGGCTGCAGCGGCTGATTGGCGCGCAGTTGCCGCCATTCCTCACTTTCTATCCAGCGTTGATCGCAGTGGGGATTCTGTTTGGGCTGCGAGCGTGCCTGCTGGCGACGGTCTTCTCTTCCCTGCTTACGGAGTACTTCGTTTTCAATACTGCGGGCAGCCGGGCGAGTGCGCGGGTGGCGGACACAGTCGCGCTGATCTTTTATATAGCCGGGGGTCTGGTGCTCTGCTGGATTGCGGAGCGCTATCGCCGCTACCAGGCGCAGGTGGCGGCACTGAAGGAAGAGCAAGTTCTGCGGGAGGGCGAGACCAAGCTGCGCGCGTGCAACGCGCGGCTGGACATGGCAATTGAGATTGCGGCGTTGGGGGAGTGGGAACTGAACCTGCAGGAGGAGACGGGGACTCAGTCTGCGCGCCATGCGGTGATTTTTGGCTATGCGCCGGAGCAGACAAGCTGGAGCCGAGGACAGTTCCTGAAGCATGTGCTGCCGGAGCTCCGGGCGAAGCTGGAGGAGACGATCACGTCCACGCCGTCGGGCAGGACGTGGGAGACCGAGACGCAAATCAAGCGGGTGGACGGCGAATTGCGCTGGATCTGGGTTCACGGCAGACGCCTGGCGGATGAGTCCGGAAGGCCGACCAGAGCGTTTGGCACGGTGATGGACGTGACGGCGCGCAAGCGTGAAGAGGCAGCGCGGAAGGAAAGCGAGCTGCGCTACCGGGTACTGTTTGACAACAACCTCGATGCGATATTCATGAGCACTCCGGACGGAAGGGTGCATGCTGCCAATCCGGCGGCGTGTGAAATGTTTGGGATGACCCAGGAAGAGCTATGCCTGGCGGGACGCTATGGCATCTCCGACCCAGCGGATCCCGAGCAGGCGGCCGCGATCAGAGAACGGGAGCAGACGGGGAGGTTCCGGGGTGAGTTGCCCTTCCGGCGCAAGGATGGGACGAAGCTGATTGGGGATTGCAGTTCGGTGATCGTCTCCGGGGCCGGAGAGAAATCATCGTTCGTGATTATCCGCGACATTACGGAGCACAGGCGGGCGGAAGAGGCGCTGCGGGAGAGCGAGGCGAATCTCCGCTCGACACTGGAGAACTCCCGCGATTGCGTTTACCGCTTCAACCTGCATACCCAACGCTACGAGTATGTAAGCCGGACGGTAGAGCAGATTCTGGGCTATACGCCGGAAGAATTCATGGCGATCAGCCTGGAAGAAATGATCGCGGCGATTCACCCGGATGACAGAGACGCGGTGCGGACGGCGCTCGCAGAGGTTGACTCAACGGGCAAGGGAGAGGTGGAGTACCGGCACCTGAGCAAGACCGGAGACTACAGCCTGGTATCCACCCGCATGTTGCTGGTTCGAGACTGCGATGGAAAGCCACTGTACCGCTGCGGCAGCGCCCGCGACATCACCGAGAGCCGCCGGGTGAAGCGCGAACTGCGGGAGAGCGAAGAACGCTTCCGGCGGGTGGTGGAGGCATCGCCGCTGGGGATTTACATCCAGACGGATGGGCTGTTCCGGTATCTGAACGAGGCGGCTCTGAAGATGTTCGGGGCGGAGAGCGCAGAGGCGATCATCGGGGAGAACTTCCTGGACAGACTTCATCCGGATTTCCGCGAAGAGGTTTCAAGACGGGCGCAACGGGTGATGCGGGAGCACGCAGTTGCACCGATGCTGGAAGAGAAGCACCTGCGGATGGACGGCACGGCCATCGACACAGAAGTGATCGCGGTTCCGTTCCTGTACGAAGCACGCCACGGCGCAATCGTCTTTTTCCAGGACATTACCGAGCGCAAGCGCCAGGAGACGGTTCGGCAACTGCTGGAGCAGCAACTGCGGCAGGCGCAGAAGATGGAGGCCATTGGACGGTTGGCGGGCGGAGTTGCACATGACTTCAACAACCTGCTGATGGTGATCCAGACCTACACGGAGCTGCTGCAGGACCGGCTGCCGATGCACGACAACCTGCGCAAGAATACGGAGCAGGTACTGAAGGCGGCCGAGCGCGGCGCGAGCCTGACCCGCCAGATGCTGGCCTTCAGCCGCAAACAGATTGTGATTCCGATGACGCTGGACCTGAATGCTGTGATCGGGCAGGCGACGAGAATGCTTCAGCGGCTGATTGGGGAGGACATCGAGTTCAACCTGGTGGAGGGGGAGGAACTCTGGCCGGTGGAAGCCGACCAGGACCAGATATTCCAGGTGCTGATGAACCTGTGCGTGAACTCGCGCGACGCGATGCCGCAAGGCGGGTCACTGACCATTGCCACGGCCAACGCCACGGTGAAACCCGGCGAGGCGGTGGGGCAGACGTACGTTGTTCCGGGAGAATACGTGACGTTCTCTGTGACCGACGATGGAGTCGGAATCAGCAAGGACATCCAGCAGGAGATTTTCGAGCCGTTCTTTACGACGAAGGAGGTCGGAAAAGGGACGGGGCTGGGGCTGGCAACGGTCTATGGCATTTTGAAGCAGAGCGGCGGCTACGTGACAGTGGAAAGCGATATTGGGCAGGGTGCGTGCTTCACGGTGTATCTGCCGAAGTCAAAGCGGGCCAGCGCGGGCAATTCATCAGCCCGGGCAGAGGCTCCGAGTGGCGGCAGAGAGACCCTGCTGGTGGTGGAGGACGAAGGCTTCCTGCGGATCGGAATCTGCGAATTCCTGAGCAGCCTTGGATACAAGGTGCTGGCTGCGAGTTCAGGCGAAGAAGCGCTGATGCTGGCCAGCGAGCAGGAACACATCGACCTGCTGCTGACCGACGTTGTGATGCCTAAGATGAGCGGGAGAGAACTGTCAGAGATGCTGGGGACACTGCGCCCGGAGCTGAAGATCATCCACATGTCGGGGTACTCGGATGACACCATGTCACAGTACGGTCTTCAGCGCTCGCACGCCACCTTCCTACAGAAGCCCTTCAGCCTGGGGACACTGGCACGGAAGGTAAGGGACACGCTGGAGCGGACAGAACAGGCGTGAGACCGCGGTTTGACCTCACCGTAGCCCAGTTGTAAATGGAACCGCTTCGCCCGCATATCAGAGGCGGGCGAAGCGGAACCGTCAGTAAATTCCGCGGGCGTTCATATGCGGACTGTACTTCATGTCCGAGCCTTGAATGTGCTTGACCAGCCAATTCTTCAGAAATGTCATGACATCGATGGAGAGGCAGGAGCCGTCATCATTCCTGAACCGGGTCTGCACATCCAGAACCTGCTTTGTGAGGTCGTCGTGCTCTTTCTTGTGCGCGGCAGCAGCAAGGTAGGCGGTGGAGGAGAAGAGCTGTTCCTCGCGCTTGAAATGGAACTGAGTGTAGGACACCAGTCCGGCAAGAATCTCTCCGAGTACGTCTTTCCCCTTACCGGCCCTGAGCCCATCGTGCAGTTCATTCACCATGTTGACCAGCTTCTTGTGATCGTCATCGAGCACGGCGACGCCCACACTCAATTTTTCCGTCCAAGTCATCAGCGGCATAAATACCCCACATCTGTGGATAATCCGGCAGTCAGCCGGTTGGAGGTTTATCGGCAGGTAGGGGCAAGCAAAACAATCGATGAGGGCAAATTCCTTGTGCCATGTGTTCTGCTACAATCCGGGTTCGCAACCCGGAGGAAATTCGAGCCTCGTTGCGGGGAGAGAACCGCATGGGAGCCTTCCTCAGCGTGGACGATACCCGGGGATTGATCTACATACACTACGAGGGAGTTGTGACCGATGAGGTGCTTCTGCAACGGGACCAGCAGGTACTGGAGTGGAATGCCAGCCACGGATACCACGCAAGCATTACGGACTTCTCCGAAATCGCAGGACTCAACATCAGCGCAAGTGCGATCCGGAAACTGGCGGAACGTCCGCCCTTGAGCAACAGTGAATTGCCGCGGGTGGCGGTGATTGTTGCGTCCGACGATTTTGTGTTTGGAATGTCACGGATGTTCGAGATGATGGGAGTTGGACGAAGCGACAGGATTCACGTGGTGCGGACGCTGGAGGAAGCATACGCGCAGTTAGGCGTGGACTCGCTGGAGCTGCGGGCAGAGGTGGAGTGGTAGGGATCAAGATAGATGGCCGGCAATGATGACGCAAGCGTAGGTTGTGGTACGCACTACCCGGGAAGAGGATTGCGAGGCCTATTCCGGACGCTCGAAGCAGTGCACGCGGACACACGAACGGAAGGAATTCGCTTGGGGATTGCCTGACAGGAACTGGCGATCTGGTGTTTGGAGCGGGAGACCGGGATCGAACCGGCGACATCCAGCTTGGGAAGCTGGCGTTCTACCGCTGAACTACTCCCGCTCACAGGTGAGCAAAGCTAGATTACACCGAGTGCGGAGGTTGGGGCAATGGCTGGATACGGAAGCGCTTGCAACATTGCTCCAGTGCGATAGAATCCTCGTGACCTGCACACAGGCCCGGAGGCACCATGTTTCCACTCGGCGGCATAGTCTTAGTCATTATTGCCTTCTACCTTTTCAGCTCCATCAAGATTCTGAGCGAGTACGAACGGGGCGTGATCTTCCGCCTGGGACGGCTGCTGGATCAGCCGAAGGGACCGGGCCTGATCCTGGTGTTTGCGCCGCTGGACCGGATGGTTCGGGTCGATCTGCGGCAGATTGCGTTTGACGTGCCGCCACAGGACGTGATCACCCGCGACAACGTGACGCTGAAGGTGAACGCGGTGGTGTTTCTGCGGGTGATCGATCCGCGTCTGGCAGTGGTGGAGGTGACGAACTACCAGTACCAGACGCAGCAGTTTGCGCTGACGACGCTGCGCAGCGTGCTGGGCGAGGTGGAACTGGATGAATTGCTGGCGCACCGCGACAAGATCAACCTTCGGCTGCAGTCGATCCTGGATCAGCATACGGCTCCCTGGGGCGTGAAGGTGGCCAATGTTGAGGTGAAGCAGGTGGACCTGGCGGAGAGCATGATGCGCGCAATGGCGAAACAGGCCGAGGCGGAGCGCGAAAAGCGCTCGAAGATCATCCACGCCGAGGGCGAATTCTCAGCCGCGCAGCGGCTGGTGGATGCGGCGCACCTGTTGCAGACCGAGCCCGCTTCGATCCAACTGCGCTACCTGCAGACGCTGACCGAGATTGGCGTGGAGAAGAATACGACGGTGGTATTCCCGGTCCCGATCGATCTGTTGTCGGGAATCCAGAGATTCACTGGAAATCTGCAAAAAACTGTGACGGCTGACAGCGACACGGGAGCCAAATCCGGGGCATAATTGGCACATACGATTATGCGTGAACAGGAACTGATGGACGGCCTCGACGATGGCGGCACCGAGATTACGCTCGGCATCGGGAAACTGCTCGTCTTGTTCTTTGCGCTGGTGATTCTATGCGGAATCTCACTGGGCGTGGGTTACACGCTGGGACGCAACTCTGCCAAGCAACAGGCCGCGGCTGCCGCAGCGGCCCAGGCAGCGGCGGCGCAAACTGCTCCGGCCCTGCCCGGGATTGCCAAGCCTGGAGCGCAACAGGTAGCGCAGGCGAAGAGCGCGGAGTGTCCGACGGGGGAGAATTGCCCTCCTGCGGCGGCGGCGCCGGGCACGGCAGACATGACGTTCTACCAGTCTGTGCAGCAGAAGGACGCACATCCGCAGTTGACGCCTCCGGAGACGGCTGCACCGGTGGCCGCGGCAAAAGCGCCGGAAGCGCGGACTTCACTGGGCACGGGATACCTGGTGCAGATTGCGGCCGTTCGCAACCAGGACGACGCCAAACTGCTGAGCGACGCTCTACAGAAACAGCACTACCCGGTGATTGTCTCGCAGCCGGGCGATAAGCTATTCCATGTGCAAGTGGGCCCCTACGCAGATATGAAGGAAGCGCAGGCCATACAATCGCGTCTGGTCAGTTCCGGTTACAACGCCTTCCTGAAACGCTA
Source organism: uncultured Acidobacteriota bacterium (assembly GCA_903832295.1). Classification (GTDB taxonomy): domain Bacteria; phylum Acidobacteriota; class Terriglobia; order Terriglobales; family Acidobacteriaceae; genus TOLSYN. The sequence goes on along the minus strand of CAILAZ010000251.1, from coordinate 2,036 downwards.
ATTCCGGCAAGTCCGGGCCTGCCGCTATTTCGCCGGCATTCGCTTCAGGCGAGGTGTGGCTTGTAAGTTCCTTGCTCTCGCAATTGAATGCATTATGATTGGGGAACCAGAATGAAGGCTGCCACAGACAAGCTTAGCCTGGCGCTGCGCGCCGTCGCCGACCCCACGCGACGCAAAGTGTTGCGCCTCCTCCACCCCACGGCTCCGGTTCGCAAGAACGCGGTTTTCGAGGGCTGGACCGCATCGGACATCGAGCAGCGCATCAAGCTGGCGCAGCCGACGATCTCGCACCACATGAAGATCCTGAAGAATGCGGGCCTGATCGAGTCTCACAAGAACGGCACGTGGGTCCGCTACCGCCGCATTGAAAGCGCAATCCGTGCAGTGCGCAAGGGCCTGATGGACGAACTTTAATACGTCATATTTTCTGCAATAGGAAAGCGGCCTGCGCGGGCCGCTTTTGTGTGGGCGCGATGCTGGTCAGTGAGAGACAGCCTGGAACAGATCACTCTTGAGGAGGGCCTGGAACTTGCTGTCATCGGCGCGGAATTTAACGACGAGACGGGCGCTGTCAGAGTCAATCTCCATGCTGTCCATGGCGCTCTTTTCCACGGCTGTTCCGGAAGCCTTTTTGTACATAATGCCAACCTTCATGAGGGCCGAGAGGGTTCCGGCGGTGAAGGCGTCCGAGGTCTGAACGTTGAGACCGAAGTCAATGCCGTGCTGGAGATCGAGGCTGTAGCGCGAGGCGAGCAGGCGCTTCTTGATGGTGTCATAGTCGGCGAGCGCGGAGGCTTCGCCGAGGACCGAACGCAGCATATTCTGGGTTCCTGCCTGATCCAGTACGCTCCAGACGGGACCGGACTCGGCATCGACGATGAGTTGCAGCATTTCAGGAGTGGACGCGATTCCGCGCGCATCTCCGTCGCGGACATCGAGACCGTCCTTGATGGAACTGGTTTCCCCGAAGAGCATGGTGTTGTCGTCGAGGAAGGTCATGAGGAATCCGCCGCCGACGGGCCAGAGATCGGCATCGCGATACTTTTCGCTCTTCGCCTTTTTCAGCTTGAGGCGGGCGAGAACTTTCTTAGGCTCGAACTGTCCGTTCGCAACTCCAAAGTTGCGCATGCCGCCCTTAACCGTGCGATAAGCGACGAAGGTGAGCTGCTCGACATCGACATCAGGGTTGATGCCCATGCCCTTGAGCGAAGTCTCAAAGGCCTTGAGGTTCTCCGGAAGGACGCGGTTCTTGAGCGCCATGCCACTGGAGGAGTTGCGCAGAATGCGGTAGTCCACCGAGATGATCTGCTGAATCTGCGAAGGGAGCACCGTTCGAGTGTTCGTCCCCAGCGGGGCGGCCAGGGCGCTGGCGCAAAGTACGCCAGCAAGGAATAGTGCGGAAAGAATTCTCTTCATAGTCTTACAATTGTACCCCCAACCAGTGGAACCCTGTGCTTAGTGAAAAGTCGCAGATTGCGGCTCTGCGGTTACTGAGGCATATTCCGCAGTTCGGCTACCTTCTCCCGGGGTGCGGCGATGAATGCTTCAGAGCCGGGCTCCAGGGATTCCAGATTGATCTCGACATTAGCGAGCGAGCCCACTTTGGCCGCATGTGCGAGGCCTGCGGCTACCGCAAGATCACTGGCCATCTTCGGATTCGTCTTCGGGCGCAGATCCGCAACCAGAGCGGCCACCGCAGCAGAGCACTCGGCTACGCGCAGCGGAACGCTGGAGGCAAGACACAGAGCCGCAGCCACTCCGGCAGCAGCATGGGCAGCCTGAGCGGGCGAGGCACTCTTCTGCGCCTTGTAGGCCTGAACCACCCGCTGGTAAGAGTCGGCGTCGGCGTCAATTGATGCCTTGAGTTCTTCACGCAGGGCATTGAGCTTTGCAAGAGCCTCGCTGAGTTCGGGGTCAAACTGGGTGTAGGCCTTCTTTCCCCTGGACATGGCGGCAACCATGGCGGCAAGTCCGGCGGCCATGGCTCCGGCCGCGGCAGAGGCGCTGCCTCCTCCGGGGACGACGGTGGGGGCGGC
>CAILAZ010000250.1 GCA_903832295.1 uncultured Acidobacteriota bacterium | reverse complement strand
ATCCCGTGAATCGCGATCTGTTTATTTCGTCCCGTCTCGCCGGAGACAATCACCACGCTCCGCTTCGGAACCCGCAGCAGCTCCGCCAGAAAGGCCACTACCGCCTCGTTCGCCTTGCCGTCCACCGGAGGCGCCGTAATCGCCAGCTTCACTGCCTCGCCCACCACTCCTGCAATCGCGTTGCGGCTCGCCCGCGGTTGCACCCGCAGCGCAAATTGCGCTCCGTGCGGGCCATCCTTCACCTCGAATCCCACTACCCCGCCACCGCAAAGAACGTTTCCACCACCGCCAGGGCTCCTACCGCCAGCGCCGCTGGCTGGTGCAGCACGTTTCCTGGGAACTGGTACAGCATCCGCAGGCACATGGCCGCCGTCAACGCCGTTGCCGCCGCCGTGCTCCAGCGCAAAAACCGGTCATTCCGCCGCTGAGCGCGCACCGCGTTCATCAGCCCCATCGTCACAATCGCCACCGCTGCCCCGCCCGCCCACGGACCGCGCAGCACTCCCAGCTTCGGCACATACACCGCCAGGTAATGCGCCGACCCCAGCAGCACCAGCGCCCATGCAAACACCGTGTCCATCCACTTCATCGCGGCTCCTCGTAAGGCGCGGCATACGGCCGCGCGCCAAAGATGGCGGTCCCCACCCGCACGCAGGTTGAGCCCTCTTCAATCGCCACCTCAAAATCGTGAGACATCCCCATCGACAGCTCCCGCAGCTCCAGCCCGCTCTCCGCCCGCAGACCGTCTCTCAACTCGCGCAGCTTCCGGAAGCACTCCCGCGCCCCCTCCGCATCCTCCGTAAACGGAGGCACCGTCATCAACCCGCAAATCCGCAGATTCCCCAGCCGCTCCTGCGCTTCCAGCAGCCTTCGCAGCTCAGGCGCGTCCTCCGCCAACCCGCTCTTCGCCGCCTCGCCGCCCACATTCACCTCCAGCAGCACATCCAGCTTGCGTCCCCGCCGCGCTGCTGCTTCATTCAGCCGCTCCGCCAGCTTCAGCGAATCCACGCTGTCCACCGCGTCAAACAGCTCCGCCGCCTTCGCCGCCTTGTTCGATTGCAGATGCCCGATCAGGTGGAATTTGCCTTCCGTCCCCGCAACCGCCGCCTGCTTCCCCGCAAACTCCTGCACCCGGTTCTCGCCAAACAGCCTCTGCCCCGCGGACATCGCCTCCAGAATCGCCTCTGCCGGATGGTTCTTGCACACCGCCATCAGTGCCACTTCGTCCGCAGCGCGTCCTGCCCTCTGCGCGGCCAGCGCAATCCGCCCGCGGATCTCCGCAAGATTTGTCGCAATGCTCATACTCGAAGGATTGTAATGCAGGAGGGCTCGGAGTTTTTCCTGGCAACAATAAGCAGCCATCGCCCCGAGGCAATCGCTGCTCTCTTGAATGAATTTGCTTCCGCCGCAGACCGCGGCCTAACCCACCGGGTTGTGCGCTTCGCCGTTCTCCGTCCAGTACTGGTGCTCTTTCATAAAGTAGCTCTCGTTCCACGTATTCAGCGCCGTCTTGAAGAACATCCACATGATCTTGAACCGCCCCATCTTCTGGAAGCGCCGGTTGCTCGTCGTCACTCCCCCGGTCACAATCCCGAATCGCATCGGCGATACCTGCTTGCTCAGCAGGTAGTCCTCGGCATAAAGCGCGCTCTCGTTGAAGCCCCCCAGCTCGTCAAACTTCTGCTTGCTGAACATCATGAACATTCCCGTCGCAAACGGTTTTGTCCAGCTCGCAAAATACTGCACCACGTTATTTCCCGTGTAGATCATCCGGTCCAGCAGGCTTCCGTCGCTGCAGCGGATATTCGTCGTCGCACATTCCAGTCTGCGCCGCTTCATCGTCTCCACCGTGCGCCGCAGCAGGCTCGGGCTCACCAGCTCCACATCTGCATCCACAAACAGGACGTACCGGCTCCCGGCGCACGCTGCTCCTGCATTCCTGCCCACCGAAGGCAATCCCCCCGCGATCACCTTCACGTCCAGCCCCTCGTAGCTCTGCGCAAACTCCACCGTGCCGTCCGTTGATTTCGCGTCCGCCAGGTAAATCCGCGTCGTGGCCATCAGCTCATAATCCTGCCGCTTAAGGGAATCCAGCAGCCGTGGAAGTGTCTGCCGCTCGTTTTTCGCCGGGATGACGATCGTCAATTCTGGGCTCATATGCCCTATCTTCGTTCAACCTTGGTTACAGCCACGTAAACGCCCTGTGAATAGACGCACAACTTTCCCTCGTGCTAGGTGTGTTTAAGGCGCTCCCTCCGGCATTCTCCTGCTTCGCAGCCCAGCCCCTTCCTTCTACTCTGGCAGCATCCTCATGCGAAATTCTCTGGGATGGGTTCTCCTTCCTCTCGCGCTCTGCGTTCTGGCCCTGGCGGCACCCATGCGCGCCCCCTCGCGACCAGTCAACACCTTCGGACGCTACGCCAATCCCCTCCCCATCGAACTCCCCGACGGCACCTTCATGGAAAGCTGCCCTGACCCCTCCATCATCCACTCGCAGACCCCCGGAGACCCCGCCTGGTACATGTACTGCACCAACGAAGTCTTCCATGACCACGGCACCCTTCACCTCATGGCCATCGCCCGCTCCACGGATCTCGCCAACTGGAGCTACGTCGCCGACGTCTTCTCCTCTGTCCCCGCTTTCCTCCCCCGCAGCGCCGGACTCTGGGCCCCGGACATCCAGTTCTTCAACGGTCGCTACTACCTCTATTACGCAAGCTCCGTCACCGCCCAGGGAGGCTCCGCCATCTTCGTCGCCACCAGCGACCATCCCGCCGGACCCTTCACCCCTCTCGCCACCCCCGTCGTTCCTCCCGAGCGCCTCTCCGACGGCACCTGGCGCGATGTCATCGACCCCGCCATCGCCACCGAAGGCTCCCAGCGCTACCTCTTCTACGGCTCCTTCAACGGAGGCACCGTCGCCCGCCTCCTCACCCCCGATGGCCTCTCCACGGTCGCTGCCTCCCAGCAGCAGATCTCTCCCTCCCGCCGCTACGAGGCCAGCTACATCGTCCATCGTCAGGGCTACTATTACCTCTTCCTCTCCGCCGGAACCTGCTGTTCCGGACCCGGCAGCGGCTACGGAGTCTATGTCGCCCGCGCCCCTCACCTTCTCGGCCCCTATGTGGACAAAGACGGCATCTCCCTCCTCGCCCCCAACGTCGGAGGCACTCCCGTCCTCCTCATGAATGGCAACCGCTGGCTCGGCCCCGGACACAACGCCATCTTCACCGATCCTTCCGGCCAGGACTGGATGCTCTACCACGCCGTCGATGTCGCCAAGCCCACCCTCGCCGGAGCCTGGACCCGCCGCCCCGCCCTGATCGACGCCATCGACTGGAGCACCGGATGGCCCTCCGTCCGTGCCGAAGCCGGAGCCTCTGACCTGCTCGGCCCTGCCCCCGCCGTTTCCGCCGCCGCTCCGTTGCTCGTCGCCAACCCCACTCCCCCGGAAACCATGGGCCCAATCCTCTCGCACTACTCCGACGACTTCGAGGGCCGCGCCCTCCACGCCCCTTGGACTTGGCTTCACGGCGCTCCTCGCGGCCTCGCCCCCCTCAGCCCCGGAGCCTTCGTTTTCCCCACCCAACCCGGCGACATGAACTCCGCCCGCCACGACGCTCCGCTCCTCGCCCAACCGGCGCCCCCCGGAGACTGGATCGCCGAGGTCAAACTCACCAACAACCTCCCCGCCACCGGAGAGCACAACTCCATCCAGAGCGGCCTGGTCCTCTATCAGGATGACACCCACTTCCTCAAACTCACCCTCCAGTCCATCGGCAACACCCGCCAGCTTGAGTTCGCCCGCCTCGACGGCCCCCAGAGCTGGGGACGCGCCTACCTCGCCGCCGCCGCTCCCGAAATCTACCTTCGCATCGCCCGCCACGGAAACATCTTCACCGCCTATTCCTCCCACGACGGCCTCCAGTGGACCCGCGGCCCCAGTTGGACCCTCACCGCCCCCCAACCACGCATCGCTCTCATCAGCGCCGGCGGTGCCGGGTTCGTAAGCCGCTTCTCCTACGTAAGAGTGGGCGAGCGCGACTGACGCAGGCCGTGCCCCGCAAACCAGTGCAGCACGCGTGGCCGGAATTTCCAGGGGAGATATCGAAGGCATCGGCGTGGTGGCGCAATTATTCGCGCCCCCCATCGCCATCTTGCCGATTTCTCCCTCCGCTCTCCCCACCCCCGCCCGCCATGTCAAAATGGAAGCCTGCGATGCCGCCGCCCCGCGCATCGAACTGAGTGCCTCAATTTTGGCGGGAGTGTATCGGACCCATGACGCGAAACTTTCTCTTCCGTGCGCTTGGCGCACTCGCCCTCTGCCTCATCGCCCTACCCTCCTTCGCCCAGGAGGGAGAAGGTCCGCTCAAGGACATTCCTCCCACCGGCACCACCGTCGATGAGGTCATCCACCGCTTCGCCACCAAGGAAAAGGAATTCAAAGTCGCCCGCGAGAACTACACCTGGACCCAGAGCGTCAAGGTCCAGACCGTCGAGGGCAACAGTGTGGACGGCGAATATCAGCAGGTCTTCGACGTCGTCTTCGACGACAAGGGACGCCGCATCTCCCTCGTCAAGTTCGCTCCCCAAAACACTCTCTCCCGCATCAGCATGACTCAGGAAGATCTCGACGACATCGAGAAGCGCATGCCCTTCACCATGACCATCGACGATCTTCCTCTCTACGACGTCAAGTACCTCGGCCAGCAGCAGGAGGACGAACTCAACTGTTACGTCTTCGATCTCGGCCCCAAACGCATTGAGAAAGGCCAGCGCTATTTCGAGGGCCGCATCTGGGTCGATGACCACGACTTCCAGATCGTCAAAACCTACGGCAAAAACGTCCCCGACCTTGGCAAGGCCAAAAAGGGTAATGAGAATCTCTTCCCCCGCTTCACCACCTGGCGCGAGCAGATCGACGGCAAGTACTGGTTCCCCACCTACACCAAGGTCGATGACACCCTCCACTTCGTCATGGAAGACGTCCACATTCGCCAGGTCGTCAAATACGAAAACTACCGCCGTTTCGGCTCCAAGACCCGCATCACCTTTGAAGGCGAAGAAGTCAAACCCGCCGACAACGACTCCAAGAAACCCGAAGAAAAGAAATAGCGCAGCCGGTTCTCTCCCCAGCCTGTCCTCCCGCCGCTCGGGGGGACAAGCAACCACAATCGCCCCCGCCAGCGTACTCACAATCCTCCGCCTGCATCCTACCTGTCTGGTAAGAAAGCGAGGAGCGCATGTCCGTACACTTCCTGGTGGAACTCACCGTCCGTGATGGAAATCTCGAGCCTTTCGAGCAATTGGCCCAGCAGATGGTTGCCGGCTCTCAACAGGAACCCGGAACCCTCCGTTACGAGTGGTATTTCAGTGCCGACCGCAAACGCTGTCGCCTCCTCGAAACCTACATCGACGCCGACGCCACCCTCGCCCACTTCAGCGGACCCGTCGTCCAGCAGTTGGTACCAAAACTCGTAACCCTTGCCACCGTCGAGCGGTTCCAGGTCTTCGGAGATCCCGGCCCCCAGATGCGCTCCAATCTCGCCCCCTTCCAGGCTGAAGTATTCACCGCCTCCCACGCCATCACTCGCTGAAGACGACCCTTCGCTGCGACCGCCCCCAGTGCGGCCGCAGCTTCCCGCGAACCTTTTCCTCTCTTCGCCTACACTGGAACCGGGGATCACTTCGCAACGTATTACTACCCATGTGGCTGGCGCTTAACATCGTCGCGGAAATATTCCGGGCTCTCTGGGCGCGGAAAATGCGTTCCTTCCTCACCATGTTCGGCATCGCCTGGGGAGTCGGGTCGCTCCTCCTCCTCGTCGGCCTCGGAGAGGGCTTCCGCTCCGGAAACCGCAAGCAGATGGACTCCCTCGGCGAAAACATCCTCTTCCTCTGGGGAGGCCAGTCCCCCGCAATCGCCGGGAATCCTCAGTCCGGAAAGCTCTACCACCTCAGCTATGCCGACTATCTCGACATCAAGGCTGCTCCGCACGTCAAAGCCGCTTCCCCGGTCTTGCAGCGGCAAGACATTCGCGCCGTCAGCGAAACCGGAAGCTACAACGGGCAGGTCATCGGCGTCGAACCCCAGTTCAACGGCATCCGCTATCTCCCCATGCAACAGGGACGCTGGCTTGACGCCGGCGATGAGGCCGAACGCAGGCACGTCGCCGTCGTCGGCTCGGAACTCGTCAAGGTTCTCTTCCCCGGACGCCCCGTCCTCGCCAACATTCTCCTGTTGAACGGAGTCCGCTTTGAAATCGTAGGCGTCATCGAGCCCGTCGGCCGCGGAGACAATAACTCCACCAACTCGCGCATCTACGTCCCTTTCAGTACCATGTCCATGTATTTCCCTGTCAAAGGCGAAGGAAACGCCAAGGCAATCTCGTTCATCAACTTCCAGCCCCTCGTGCGCGCCGACCACGAGTTGGCCCGCGACGAAGCGCGTCGCGTCCTCGGCGTCAATCACGGATTCAACTGGCATGACCCCGACGCCTTCAACGATTGGGACACCGTAAAATCCGCGGAAACCGTCAGCAAGATATTCGACGCCATGAACCTCTTCCTCGGCTCCGTCGGACTTGTCACCCTCGCTCTCGGCGCCATTGGCGTCATCAACATCATGCTCGTCAGCGTCGCCGAGCGCACTCGTGAGATCGGCCTTCGCAAGGCCGTCGGCGCAACCAGCCGCTCCGTCCTCTTCCAGTTTTTCCTCGAGGGCCTTCTCATCACCGCCATCAGCGGAGCCATTGGGGTCGCCGGCGCCGCCGGACTCATGCACCTGCTCAGTCAATTCCCCGCGCCGGATGGCTTCGACCCGCCGCGCATCGTACCCTTCTCTGCGGCATTGGCCATGGGTTCACTGATGATCGCCGGAATCGTCGCCGGGCTCTACCCGGCGCGCAAGGCGGCAATGATGGCACCCGTAGAAGCTCTACGGCAGGAGTAGCAATGGCCCACATTCGCGACATTCTCCAACAGGCCTACGCCGCCATGCGCCATGACCGGCGGCGCACCGCCCTCACCATCCTTGGGATGGCCTGGGGCATCGCCACCGTCGTCCTTCTCCTCGCCTACGGAACCGGCTTCGGCGTGGCCATCGAAAATATCTTCGCCACCTACGGAGGCCGCGTCCTCGGTGTCTTTCCCGGACGCACCTCCATGCAGGCCGGCGGCAACAAGGCGGGCACCGACGTCCGCTTCACCCTTGAGGATGTCGAGCGCGTCACCGTCAATGTCAACCAGATCACCAAGGTCTCGCCCGAGTGCGGAAAGAACATGACCAGCACCTATGAGACCCGCTCCCTCACCGAATACGTCCGCGGCGACTGGCCCCAGGTGCAGGAGATCTACAACCTCGACATGCAGCAGGGCCGCTGGTACACCGCCGAAGAGCTGCTTCAGAAAGCCCGGGTCGCCGTCCTCGGTTCCGAAGCAAAGGAAAAGCTCTTCTCCGGAAGGCACGCCATCGGTGAGCGCATCCGCATCAACGGCATCTCCTTTGAGGTCATCGGAGTCGTCGCCCCCAAAATGCAGGAGGGCGACAACAATATCAATCGCGTCATCAACGTCCCCTTCACCACCATGGGCGAGTTGATGGACACCCACTACCTCAGCGGCATCTGGATGCTCTACGAATCCCCTGACTTTGAGGGCGTCGAGCGCGCCGTGCGCACCACCCTCGGCCAGCAATACGGCTTCAACCCTCAGGACAAGCGAGCCATCTACTCCGCCAATCTCGTCAAGCAGCTCCACCAGTTCCAGATTCTCACCATGGGGCTCCGTGTCCTGCTCGCCTTCATCGGCACCCTCACCCTTGGCATCGGAGGCGTCGGCCTCATGAACATCATGCTCGTCTCCGTCACCCAGCGCACCCGCGAGATCGGCGTCGAAAAAGCTCTCGGCGCAACCTCCCGCACCATCCTCATGCAGTTCCTTGCTGAGGCTCTCGCCATCACGGCCGTCGGCGGAGTCCTCGGAATCCTGCTCTCCTACATCGTCGCCTTCTCCGTCGGAACCATCACCCTCTACAGCGCAATCGCCCTCCATGGCGAAGCCGGAGACATTCGCCTCGCCATCTCTCCCATCTCCATCGCCATCGCCACCGCGATTCTCGGTGCCGTCGGACTCGTCAGCGGAATGGTCCCCGCCATGAAGGCCGCCAGCCTCGATCCCATAGAAGCCCTGCGCTACGAGTAGAGGCCCGCTCCCACTCTTCGCAACCTCGGATCAGCTCTCTCCGCGCAACTTGCCCTCAGCCTTCGGGTTTACCTCATTGGCGCCTGAGAAACCGCGCCCCCTCCGCTATTGCAGCGGAGAAATGCGGCCCGGGAGTAGGATTCAAGGGAACCTCCTACTCCGCTCAAGGCAATGCAGTTTAGGGCTATCCAAGGAGTGCCTCGTATGTCTCACAATCGTTTTTCTAGGATCTTCGTCCTCACCGTCCTCGCCTTCGCCATCCTGCTCCCGGCTTCGGCTTTCGCACGCACCCGCATTGGAATCGGGCTCGGCTACTACGGCGGGTACGGCTATGGCGGCCCCTGGGGCTACGGACCTTATGGATATCCCTACGCCTACGGCTACAGCCCGTACGGCTACTACCCCGGACGTCCCCTCGGCGAGGTTCACATCAAGAGCCCGGATAGCGAGGCCCGCATCTACATCAACGGCGCTTTCGCCGGACGCGCCCACGATCTCAAGACCATCTACCTGGCTCCCGGAACCTATAACATCGAGCAGCGCATCGGCCCTGACGTCCAGCGCGAGCGCGTCTATGTCCTCGCCAATCGCACTCTCAAGCTTGAGTTCGAAAAACCCGGCATGGGACACCCTCCCGCTCCGCTCAACACCGCTCCGCCCGCGCCTCCGGCCAACGCTCCTCAACCGCCCGCTCCCGCCCCTGAGGCCCAGAGATAATGAAGACCCTGCTCTCCACACTCGCGCTCTGCCTGCTGCTCTCCTCCGCTTTCGCCCAGCAGGCAGAGCCTGTCCCCGCTAATCCGCCTGCCCCCGGAACCCAGGCGGCAGCCCAGGCAGCGGCCCAGCAGTCCGCAGATCAACCGTCGGCCGCCGAACCGCAGCCGCCTGCCGATCAGCAACCTGCTTCTCCGCAGACCGCCGACCCCCAGCAACCCGCGCCGCAGCCCCCATACGCCGCTCCCCCCGCGCCCCAGGAGGTACAGCCCACCGCTGAATATCCTCCCCCGTCGCAGGAGCAGCAGTATCCGGCCGACCCCAACAATCCACCTTCAGACTCCGGTCGCCGCGTGCTTCGCCCCCGCCGCCTCCCTCAGGACGCGCCGCAGGGACTCACTCCACGCGCTGCCCCCGCAGCCTACCCCGTCTATCGCGAGCAGCCTGAGCTCTCCATCGGAGCCCGCCTGCTCTCCCCCAGGGAAGTCGAGCAGAAATTCGCCACACCCCTTGGCAAGCACTACCTCGTCGTCGAAGTCGGAGTCTTTCCCTCGGCCGCGCAGCCCCTCCGCCTCCGGCCTGATAGCTTCACCATCCGCCCTGGCAATGAAGATCAGGCTTTCTTCGCCCTCTCTCCCGGAGAGATCGCCGAAGAGCTTGGCGCTTCCGGCGGCGGCCGCAACCTTGGCGTCTATCCCCGTGTCGGAGTCGGTTACGAACGCGGTCCCTGGGGCAGTGGCACCTCCACCGGAATTGGTGTCGGTGTCGGCTCTCGTCCTTACCCCCGAGGCCCCGTCGGAGCCAACCGCCGCGTCATCCTTCAGGAACTGCGTGACAAGTCGCTTCCTCAGGGCTCCATCACCCAACCCGTCGCCGGCTACGTCTTCTTCCCCTTGAAGGAGAAGCGCAATATCCGCTACACCCTCGAACTCCACCAGGGAACAGCGCTCATCCCCCTCGCTCTCCCCGCACCAAACAACTGATTGGTAACCAGGTGGCCCAGAGTTGGCTGCTTCCAACTCTGGGATCTCCCTCTGGCGGATGCTCTTGCCTTTGCCTCTGCTCTCGCCT
>CAILAZ010000249.1 GCA_903832295.1 uncultured Acidobacteriota bacterium | reverse complement strand
GACAAACTCGATGAAGAGATTCAGGCATTCTCAGCGGCTGGCAAGAATGTCATGCTGGCCGTTACGCTGGCATCCTGCGTGTTAGGTACTGAGTCACCAGATGGCGACTTTCATCCAATCTCGCTCTCGCCGGAGCAGATAGCGGATGCGATCTCGACGGCAGATCAGATGCGCGAACTGAATGCCGTACTCATTGAGGCGCTCCGAAAAGTTCAGCCGTCGCAGACGATACCGGATCAGACGGCGGCGGCGGACCAGATCCAGTAGAGCAGACACGCGAGGACTACTGGCTGGGCGTGTGGGCCTTTGGTGTCTCACCGCACGGCCTGGCGCTCACTGAGTCGCGGGTGTGGGGCATCACGCCACGCGAGTACGCGGCGCTCAAACGCGAATGGAAGCAGTCGCGGCTGCATCTGGATTACAGATTCGGCGAACTGCAATACACGCTTCATAAGGCGCACTTTGAGGGCAGATTCAAGATTGAGGATTTTCTACCGGAGAAGCCAAAGGAATCAGCGGCGAAGCCTGTGGATTGGCGTGTGCAAAAGTTGCAGTGGGAGCAGGCGGCATGGTCGTTTAAAAACGGTCAGAAGAAGATGAGAGAACAGAGAGGCGCGGCGTGACACCAGTACCAGACCCTAGCAAGGGATTCATCGGCCAGCAGAGTTTGATTCTGCTGGCTATGTGCATTTTTGGGGAAGCTCGCGGCGACACACCGGAGGCGCGGTTTGGCGTCGGATGTGTCGTTCGCAATCGACTCCAGCGTCATTGGATGGGAGCGAAGCTCTGGAGCGATGTCATGCTCAAGCCATACCAGTTCGATTGTTTCCTGGCAACCGATCCGAACTCGCACAAGCTTCTAACGCCACTGGCGAATGAGACGGAGGCGGTTTGGGATGAATGCTATTACGCGGCGCTGGGCGTGATGCTGGGCCGTCCTGATACGACCGATGGGGCAGTGTTCTACTATTCGCGTCCGATAGAGGCACCACCGCACGCCTGGGGCGCGGTAACGCAGACTTTACAGGCAGGCGGCACATGGTTCTTTAAGGAGGCTGTGAATGGCTGAAGACGGCTCAGAGAATATAGGCGGCATCAACGTATCGGTTGGTGCTGACCTTTCGGACCTGATCGAAGCGCTGGGCTTTGCGATTGGCTACGCGACGGAAGCGGCCACGTCGATCAGCACCGCATTTTCAAGCGTGGACTTCACCACGTTCACCAGCGCGGTCAACAACTCCACTGATGCGCTCAATGAACTCTATGACGAAGTAAACCAGAACACCGCATCCGTCAGTGGCTTATCGACGGCAGTGCAGCAGCAGACCAGCGAGACGGCGGCGCTGAATGCGAATGCCTACATTCTCAGCAGCACGATGGCGGCGCTTGGTTCGGAAGTGCAGACGAACACGCAAGAGACGGCACAACTTACCACCAGCACATCATCGCTCGACAGTTCAGTCATCACACTGACGCAAGGCTTGCAGCAAGCGCAGTCAGCGATTGCGGCACTGACTCAGGCGATGCAGCAACAGCACGCGGCCACATCGCAGAGCAACTTATCTCTCGCTCAGCAGATTGCGGCACTGGAAAAACTGGCCGGGGCGCTGGTCATCGCAGACGCGATGAAGAACTTTGCAGAAGCCGCGCTCGAAGCCTACGGCAATCTACAAAAGGCCACCATCTCTCTCACGGCGCTAACCGGCTCCGCAGAGGAAGCGAACAGCATCCTGGCGCAGTTGAAAGCATTCAGCCTGGATAACGCGCTGGAGTTTGATTCGGTCGTGACTGCTGAACAGCACATGATTGCGTTCGGCGTGGCGACTTCGCAGATACCGGATATTTTGCAAGCGGCTGCGAACGCGGCGGCGGCTACAGGCTCGCAGTTCAGCCAAGTGGCGAATGCGATTGATCGGGTAGGCGCGACGGGGCAGGCCGGAGCGCGTTTCCTGATGACGCTGGGTCTCACGGTTCAGGATCTGGGTAAGCAGTTAGGCGTGACGGCCGCAGAAGCGCAGAAGGCATTCCGCGCACTGGATGAAGAGCAGCGCATTGACACGCTCATTGCAGCGATGCAAAAGTTCAACGGCGTATCGCAGCAAGTCGCGCAGGGCATCTTGGGGCAGTGGCAGGATGTCAAGACGCAACTGGAGTTTGCGTTTCAGGGCATCGGGCAAGCACTGGCACCGGTGGCGCTGCAGATCATCAGCATTTTGCGCGATGACATCCTTCCCGCGATTCAGTCGCTCATCGACGGCTTTAACCAGCTACCGGAACCCGTTCGCAATGTCATCGTAGTGGCCGGCGCTCTGGCAGTGGCGATACCGCCTCTGGTGCTGGCACTGACGGGCTTCGCTACCGTGATTGGCGGATTGATTGCAGCGGCACCGGCGCTGGGCGCTGGGATTGCGACAGTTAGCGCGGCATTCGGGGCCATTGCCGTACCGCTGGGTGTTGTGATCGGACTACTGGAAACCCTGCATTTGAGCATTGAAGCGGTGCAGACGGCGACAACGGCGCTCACTGGCACCGAGATTACGTGGCGGGAGGCGCTTCAGACGCTCTCAGACGGGCTGGCGGGTGCATCCACTGGCGTAGGCGGTCTCAGCGCAGCCATGGACGCGGGAAGCGCAGCGGCGGCAGGTTACGTGCGTGACCTGGAAGCGGTCACGGCGGCTGTCAACAAGGCTCGCGGCGCATTGCCAACCGCTACCAGCGAAGTGGCTAAGCTATCGAAGGAATTGCAGGGCAGCGCAACGGCTGGCAAATCGGCTGCTGACATGGCGCTGGGCCTGTCAACCAAGATAAGCGACCTGAAGGGCAATGTCACAGCGGCGTATCAGGCGTTGGACCTGGCCGAGCAGAAAATGCAGTTGGCGGTAGCGACCGGAGGCGATCTATCGCAGGCGCAGACAGCGGTAGCCAAAGCTTACGATGGCGTGGAGAAAGCGCTCAAGGCGTACACCAATGCAACCACGGCGGCTGGACCTCCGGTAGACAAGCTG
>CAILAZ010000248.1 GCA_903832295.1 uncultured Acidobacteriota bacterium | reverse complement strand
GACCGAAGCTTCGGGGCGCGAGATAGGTGTGGGAACAATCAAGCCCGGAAAGTTGATTCCGGACTTAGGAGCCTTCCTTTACTCCCGGAAAGCTGCACGATTTTAGAGTAATCTGGTGCCTTGCGAAAGCAGAAAATTGTAATCTTTCCCGCCTCTGCGCATTATTTCGTTCTGCGACAGAAAATTATAGAGCCTAAACGTGCCGGAAAGGGCTATCTGAATCTGGCGTCCAAAATATCTGAACATCCATGAAGCCGATCCCCCGTTTCAGGAACACGGCTATTTTAGCACCTGCAGACCGGCCCGGGATGCGAGTGCGATACCCACACCCCGGATCTTTTCTAGTGGATGGCGTTGATGGTGGATTGCAACTTCTGGATAACCTGCTTCGGAAGCGGAGCATAGCTGAGAGCTGCAGCTTCGCGTTCGCCATCCTTCAACATCCACACAAGAAAGTCGTGTAAGACCTTTCCCTTAGCTGCATCCTTGGACTGCTGCGGAATGAGCAGCCATGTGAAGCTGGCGATGGGATAGGCATCCTTGCCTTCGGCATTTGTGATGGAGACGCGGAAATCGGCCGGCATGTTAGCCGCGGCCGCGGCTGCGGCTGCGGTAGTGGATTCCAGCGATGCCTTCACGAAGTTGCCGCTCTTGTTTTTCACGACACCATAGCTGATGTTGTTCTGCACTGCGTAGATCAGTTCCACATAGCCGATTGCGCCATCCATCTGGCGCACCTGTCCTGCGACGCCCTCATTACCCTTGCCGCCCAAACCGACCGGCCATTTCACGCTGGTGTTCTTGCCCACGGTGGAGTTCCACTCCGGACTGACTTTCGAAAGATAGTCGGTGAAGATAAAGGAAGTACCCGACCCGTCAGAGCGATGAACGACGACGATCGCAAGGTTGGGAAACTTGACTCCCGGATTGATCCTGGCGATCGCCGGATCGTTCCAGTTGGTGACCTTTCCGAGGAATATTCCAGCAAGAAGTTCTGGCGTGAATTTCAATTCCTGCTTTACACCAGGAATGTTGTAGCAGGGCACTACCGCCCCAAGGACTGTCGGAATATGCAGAATCTTGCCCTGCACCTGAGCCAGTTGTTCATCCGACATCGGACCATCGGAGGCTCCGAAGTCAACCGTTCCCGCAGTCACCTGGCGGATGCCCGCACCCGATCCCAGCGACTGGTAGTTAATCTGCACACCCGGGTGAGCCGAGCTGTACTCGGTGAACCACTTCTGATAGATCGGGTTTGGGAAGGTAGCGCCTGCGCCATTCAAGGACTGGGCGGAAGCGGCCACGCACAAGACCAGCGCACACAAAAACAGCTTAAGAGTACGACTCACATTTTCCTCCTGATGTCTCACTTCAGTATCTATTCTCCCAAGTTACGGGATTGTTAACTGAATGTGAATTTCCCATGACAGGAGCCGAGATACAGGGGGGGATTATCTGTCTAGCGTGCTCGTGACTTTGCGAGGTTACTGCGTGTTCTTGATGCGATCCAGAAAGAGCTGTTCGACGGGCCGGTCATAGGCGCGCAAAACGTGTCGCACTGTATGACCACTGACCAGGTGGCAAACTTCCTCTGACATGTTCTTTACGTGGTCTCCAGCTCTCTCCAGTTCCTGCGCCATAAACAGAACGTGGAAGCTATCAAAGCGGCGCTGGCCCTCAGCCGGCTCCAGGTGGCGGAAGGTGATGACGTTGCGGAGTCGATCAATCTCCGTATCCGCCCGCAAGACGCTTACGGCCTTGTCCAGTGCTCGGGTGCGGAAGGCGGTTTCGATATCGGCGAGCATCCGTTCAAGTTGGGTAGTCATGACTGTAAGGTCCCGGAGATCGTCGTGATCCAGGTGTGCGGCAATGCCTTCGGCGCGATTCACAAAGCTGAGGAACAGATCGCCGATACGCTCGAGGGAAATGCCGATCTTCATACAAGCAAGCAGGGTTCTTGCTTCCTCTTCGGACAGACGCGTGATGGTTGTGGTAACGAGATCGTCGATGTCGCGGTCCAGGGAATCAAGTTCGCGCTCGCAGTCCCTGACCTCGCTGAAGAGTGCTTTCGATGATGTGGCTAATCCTTCTCCGGCAGCAGCGCAAGCACGGTGAGCGACGCGGAATGCGTCCATCGTGAGTTCGATAAGATGTGACTGGGGGCTGACTTGCGCGTTTGGTTCACTCATGGCAACGGCTCCTGAGGAGAAGAGAGAAGATTGCAAAAAGTTGAGAGACCGCGGTTCATGGCAGGTTCACTCATGTAGCGGCCTCTCAAGCCCCCCAACTACGTTGTCCTTACTGTAAGTCCGTTTGATTTCTATCCTGTGAGCGCACTATTAATATTCTGTAAACGCCCAGTGATCAGTCGCGGTTCACGCGTGCCTCAGGAATAGAGAACACGAATGTGCAGCCGTGGTTCAATTCGCTGTCTGCGGCGATGGTGCCGCCGTGCGCCAAAATGATGTGTTTGGCGATTGCCAGTCCCAATCCAGTGCCACCGCTCTCCCGGGAGCGCGCCTTGTCCACGCGGTAAAAGCGCTCGAACAACCGCGGCAGATGCTCACTCGCAATTCCCGGTCCGTAGTCACGCACGTAAAACTGCACAAAACCCTCCACGTCGTGTGCGCCGATAAGAATGCGTCCGCCCTGGGAGGCATATTTGCATGCGTTGTCGATCAGGTTGGAGAAGACCTGAAACACGGCGTCGCGGTCCGCAGAGACCAGCTTCAAGGCCTCGTTCACGACGTCCAGTTTCATGCCGGAATCTGCGCGGTGATCATGAAAATAGTCAGAGGCATCGCGCAACAATTCGGCTGGGGAGACCGCGCGCCGTTGCAATTTCTTGTCCCCGGATTCGACGCGTGCCAGGATAAGCAGGTCCTCGGTGAGACGCGTCATTCGCGAGGCGTTCTTACGAATGATTTCAAGAAAATCCCGCTGCGTCTCATGAGAGGTAACTCCGTCCAGCAGGGTTTCCGCGTATCCCTGGATGGAAGTGAGAGGGGTTCGCAATTCGTGCGAGACGTTAGCGATGAAGTCACGCCGCGTGGTTTCAATGCTCTCTGCGTCGGTGAGATCATGCAGCACCGCGACCAGTCCGCCGGAAGGCATGGGCGCGACGGTTGCGGCAAATACCCGGCCCGGGACGAAGCTATGGACCCGCGTCGTTACCAGTTTGTGATGCAGGGAAGCTTCCTGGACGGCGGAGAGAAAATTGGGATCGCGCACGGTTTGCACCACTGGCTGATTGAGGCGGACGCCGGTGGGTGTGAGCAGCTCCATGCGCCGGTTCGCCCACTGCGCGCGCCCGTCGCGAGCGATGGCAATGACCGGCTCCTGCATGCTGTTGAGCACCGCTTCGAGTTCGCTGCGGCTATCTTCCACTTCCTGAAAGCTGGTTTGCAGCTTGCGCGCGGTGGTGTCCAGCGCCACTGCTACTCGGCCAATTTCGTCATTCTGATATTCAGCAAGACGGGCTGAAAAGTCGCCCTCCGCGATCTTTCCGGCGAAAACGAGGATGCGATCAAGCCGAGCACTTGCGCTGCGTGACGCCCAGGCAGCAAGGAGAATGGCAATGAAGCAGGCCAGCGCAGATGCAGACAGAAGCGAGCGCCAGACTTTCTGATTCGCCTCCGCAATCGCACTGAGCGGAACCGCCAGCCGCACCGCTCCACCAGGAATTGGGCGCGCGATGTAGAGGAAATCCACGCCGAGGGTGTGACTGTGGCGCGTATCCATTCCCGTTTGCCCCGCCAGCGCCGCTTGAAACTCTGGTCGCCGCGCGTGGTTTTCCATTGTCTCGGGGAGTGCATCGCTGTCGGCGAGCACCTCTCCATGTACGTCGATTACCGTAGCGCGCGCGCCGGAGGCCGCAGCAACCGCACGGGCCATTGAGCCCAATGCCCCAGGCTTCAGTTGTGTGGCCGAGACCTGCAGCGCGAACATCTCTGTCTTTTGCTTGAGGTTGATTTCAATCTGCTGACGGAGGGAATTTTCCCATGAATGGGTGATGGCGACATCCAGCGTCAGGGTGGCAGCGGCAATCACCAGGGTGAAGACAAATACCAGCTTGAAGAAAATCTTGTTCTTCACTTCAGAGCCTCAAACCGGTATCCCGCTCCCCTCACTGTGCGCAGATACTGGGGCTCCTCGGCATCTTTTTCGATCTTCTCGCGAATGCGCCGCACATAAACGTCCACCGAGCGCGGAGTCACGTAAGCAGTGTCGCGCCACACGGCATCCAGCAGTTGATCGCGTGTAAAGACACGGCCCGGATGCCGCGCCATATACTCCAGCAGACGAAACTCGGTAGCAGTCGTCGCAACCTGCTTTCCGCGCACTTTCAGGATCATCGCCCCACTGTCGATCTCAATATCACCGGTGGAAATGACCTCGGGAGAGAGCGGGCGCTCAAAGCGTCGCAGGACGGCTTTCACTCGAGCGATCAGTTCGCGAGGGCTGAAGGGTTTGCCCACGTAGTCGTCAGCGCCGAGTTCCAATCCCAGCACTCGATCGCTCTCGCTGGTCTTTGCCGTGAGGAAAATAACCGGAGTCATGGCAATTATTTGATTCTGCCGGATTCGACGGCAGAGCTCAAAACCATCGCCCCCTGGAATCATGATGTCAAGCAGGAAAAGTGCGGGTTTTTCGCGCTCAGCCTCTGGAATCACGAGCGGAGCGGTGGCGAAAAGGCGGGCATTAAACCCAGCAGCCTCAAGGTGATGCTTGACCAACCGGGCTATATCGGCTTCGTCTTCCACTACAAAAATCAGAGGTTTCATCAATTTCATTGTATTCAGGAGCCACGCCGACGGGAACTGCCGGAGAGGTGATTTCATGAAGCTGTAACATTTCAGTCCATTCGGAGATCAATTGCAACTGTCCGGAAGATACCCGCGGCACGAGACCGGGGAGAGCCTGAGCTCTCCCCGTGCGACGATCATTTTGATCCTGTTAGCGAAATGGATTGATGTAGGAACTCCATCCACGCGTCAGGTAATCGGAAAGAGTGAGACCAACCAGCAGCATCAGGAAGAATACAGCCGCGACGACGGATATCTTCGTGAGCGCGGTGGAGTAGCGCAACTCCATGAAGAAGAGCAGAACGAGCAGCGCCTTGGTGGTTGCGATCGCCAGTGCAACGATGGGATTGAAGGGGCCAAGGTTCAGCGTGGCAACACCTACGGTCAGCGCAGTCAGCACCAGCAGCGCGGCCCATACGGCGACGAATGTTTTTACGGTAGGGTGTGCATGTCCGGCCATAAGTTTTCTCCTACCCGTTATGGTGGTGGCTGATCAAGTAGAGCAGCGGAAAGAGGTAGATCCATACGAGATCGACGAAATGCCAATAGAGACCCACCATTTCCACCGGCGAGTTGTACTCGGGAGTGAAGCGCCCACGGGCGTTGGCAATCAGGAGCCAGGTGAGCAGCCCCGCGCCAATCACCATGTGGAGGGCATGCATCCCGGTCATGGCGAAGTACAGGGAGAAAAAGATCATTACCTGGCGAGGGTCGTAGTTGCCTTGGTGTTCGAAGTGGAAGTTTGGCCCGGGAACCTCGTGATGAACCCAGTGCCCGTGGTACTCGACCGCCTTGATTCCAAGAAAGCCGAAGCCCAGCAACAGCGTCAGCAGCAGGAAGATCGCGGTCAGTTTACGATTTCCGAGCTTTGCGAAGTGCACGGACATGACCATGGTCAGAGAGGAACAGATGAGAACCACGGTGTTCACCGCGCCGAGTTCGATTTCCATCGTCTGGCTGCCCGCAACCCAGGCGTTGTAATACGAGAGCCGGTAGATCAGGTACGTGGCAAACGCGCCGCCAAAGAACATGATCTCGGTGACGAGGAAGATCCACATGCCGAAGGTGGACGTGGCCTTCTGCTGCTCCAGGTCGGCGAAGTGATGCTTCAGGTTGTGTACCGCGAGTTCGCTATCCGGCAACTTCAACCCCCTTGTTGGGTGCGTCAATTTCGTCGTAGTTGTAGGCCTCCCAGGTTACAACCGGGGTCTCCTCGAAGTTGAACGTCGTTGGGGGCGAGGCGGTCTGCCATTCCAACCCGGCGGCGTTATAGGGATTCGGACCTGCGTCTTTGCCGTACTGCAGACTCCAGACGAAATAAACCATCGGCAGGAGGAAGCCCACTGCGAGGATCGAAGCCCCAGCGGTAGAGAGCACGTTGAGCACCTGGAACTCAGCCGGATACGCATGGTAGCGGCGCGGCATGCCCATGTAGCCGAGCAGGAACTGCGGAAAGAACGTCAGGTTGAAGCCGAGAAACACGAGCACGGCACTCAGCTTGGCGAAACTCTCGGGATACATTTTGCCGGTGATCTTGGGCCACCAGAAGTGCAACGCCCCCATGAACGCTGTAACCGTGCCACCGACCATGACGTAGTGGAAGTGCGCAACCACAAAGTAAGTGTCGGTCACGTGCAGGTCGATGCCGACTGACGCCAAGAAGACACCGGTGAGGCCGCCTATGGTAAACAGGCCTATAAAGGCGAACACATAAAGCATCGGTGTTTCAAAGGTGATGGAGCCTTTATAGAGCGTTGCGGTCCAGTTGAATACCTTGACGGCTGAAGGAATGGCAACGAAGAACGTCAGCATCGAGAAAATCATCGCAGCGTAGGTTGAGATTCCAGCCACGTACATGTGGTGTGCCCACACCAGGAATCCAAGTACGGCGATCGCAATTGATGACATTGCGACAAAGTCATAGCCGAAGACGCGCTTGCGCGAGAAGCAGGCAATGATCTCGCTGATCACACCCATCGCCGGGAGAATCATGATGTACACGGCGGGGTGCGAGTAGAACCAGAACAGGTGCTGGAAGAGCAGCGGGTCCCCACCCATGCGGGCGTCAAAGATGCCGAAGTGGAAGAGCCGCTCCAGCGCTACGAGCACAATCGTAATCGCCAGAACCGGAGTCCCAAGCACCATAATGACCGAGGTTGCGTAATGCGCCCAGATGAAGAGCGGCAATCGGCGCCAGGTAAGGCCCGGTGCCCTCATCCGATGCACCGTGACCAGGATATTCAAACCCGTGAATATGGAAGAGAAGCCGGTGATGAATACGCCCAGAGCCGCTGCCACCACATTGCTATTTGAGTACGTCGTGGAATAGGGAGTGTAGAACGTCCAGCCTGTGTCCAACCCTCCAGTGACCACCGCATACAAAATAAAGCATGCGCCGATGATGAAGATGTACCAGCTCGCCAGATTCAGCTTGGGGAAGGCGAGGTCCTTCGCGCCGATCATCATCGGCACCAGGAAGTTTCCAAACACGGCGGGCACGGCCGGCAGCAGGAAGAGGAAGATCATGACCACGCCGTGCATGGTGAACAGCTTGTTGTAAGTGTCAGCCAGCACCAGATCGCCCGCCGGGGTAAGCAGTTCAAGGCGAATGAGCATGGCAAAGAAGCCGCCGAGGAAGAAGAACAGCGTGATTGAAATCAGGTAGAGCAGCGCAATGCGCTTGTGGTCCGTGGTAAGCAACCACGACTTGATCCCATAGTCCGCGTTCAGGTAATTCGTCTTCGGTTCAGAGTTAGCTGTTTCCATGATTCATCCTTTACTGCCTTGCCGCAGGTTTCGCCGGTACGGTCTTTGCCGGCGGTGTCGCGGTCTTGTCGCTCTTGGCGGCCGACCCTTCGGCTTTGGGAGCGACGGGATAAGTTCCCGAATTCGGTTCATTGACCGGCAGCGGCAGATTCGCGGAGCCGTCACCCAGCGCCTTTACGTATGCAACCAGGCCAATCACTTCTTCTTCACTGAGTTGCCCCTCAAAGGTCGGCATGATGTTCTTGAAGCCGCTCGCAATCTTCGCACCTGGATTCAAGATTGACTCGCGCACATAACTTTCGTCGGCGGTCACGGTGCGTCCGTCATCGAGCAGCACCGGACGTCCAAAAACTCCAACCAGATTAGGACCTCGTCCTGCTGCGTCCGCGCGGTGGCACATCGAGCAGCCATATTGCTGGAAGCTCTTCTCGCCTGCAGAGGCCAGCGATCCATCGACCGCCCCTGAGGCCCAGCGATCATAGTCTCCCGCTTCCATCACAACCACCTCGCCCACCATGCCCGAGTGTTGCGTGCCACAGTATTCGGCACAGAACAGGTGATAGCGTCCGGGCACCGTCGCATGAAACCACGTGGACGTGTACCGGCCCGGCAACACATCGGCTTTGATGCGGAATGCGGGAACGTAGAAATCGTGGATCACATCCTGTGAGGTCATGATCATACGGACGTCTCGGCCCACGGGAACGTGGAGCTGGTTGATCTCCCGTTGCCCTTCCGTGTGCTGAAACTTCCACATCCACTGCTTTCCCACGGCATAGACTTCCATCGCACCCTTCGGCGGCCGCGTCTGCATAAAGAAGATGACCGAGGACCACACGAAGATGATCATTACGATGCCGAGCGGTATCCCGGTCCAGAGAAGTTCCAGAGCCGTCGAACCATGAATCTGCGTCGCCTGTGGACTGCGAGACTTGCGGAAACGCAGGGCGAAAAACAGGATGAGCGCGGAGATCAGGATGGTGAAAAAAGCAGTGATCGCCACGAGGGCGAAGTACAGTGCGTCAACGTGTCCGGCCATGGAGCTAGCGCGCGCCGGAAATAGTGGCAGATTTGACCACATATCGATTTATGCCCGTCCTGTTCCGATACCTTGATCGTGCTTCTCTTGCCGAAACAGCAATACGAGAGCGCCGCCCAGAACAACGACTGTTACCAGGCCGGCAAGCCGGATGATGTTAGTGATCGTTGCCCCATAACGCCCGGTGCGAGGATCGTAGTGATAGCAGTAGAGCAGTACCTGGTCAGCAAGCGACCCGATCTTGTTCTGCGACGCTTCGACAATTCCGAGGCGCATATCTTTGGCGGAATACTCCACACCGTAGTAATACTGCGCAATTTTGCCCTCAGGCGTAATCAGCATGATTCCGGCCGCGTGAGCGAACTGGTTCAGCTTCGCATCGAAGTGATAGCGGAACCCGACGGCGTTGGAGAGTTCTGTAATCTGTGGCTGTTCGCCAGTCAGGAAGTGCCATCCACCCGCTGCTGCGGAATTTCCCAGCCTCTTGAGATACATTTCCTTCTTGTTCATCGCAAGTTGCGGAGTTTCGCGCGGATCGATGCTTATGGTTACGATCTCAAATTCCTTGCCCGGAACGAACTTGATTACCTTCAGGGCTGAGGTCAGGCCATTGAGCACTTCAGTGCAGAGCATCGGGCACTGGTAGTACACAAGATTGAGAATTACCGGACGTCCTTCATGGAAGTAGTCGCCCAGTTTCACTGTCCTGCCGCTCTCATCCTTGAACGTGAGATTCAGCGGCACCTGCTCGTTCAGACGCTGATCAATTCCAACTCCCTCCAACCCCGGAGGCGGGACTGTCTTAGTCTCCGGCGGAGTGAAATATTGCGCGATGGCCGCTCCGCCCATCATTGTGACGAGCGCCAGGGTCACTGCCATCTTTCGAATTGTTGCGTCGCCCAACATCATCTTCAGTCCACGCGAAGCTGTCGCGCTGCTTCCGCTCATTTTGCCGCGGAAGGATTCTCTTGCGATTCCCCCTGTACGGGGCTGTTTCCATACTCTCGACCGGCGCCAGGGTAGTCTGGCAAAGCAACGCCTCCTGATCGGACCGGAATCTTTCCGACCACGGCTTTGAGCGCTGCATCGATTGGAAGGTGCACATTGCCCTGCGCGTCTTGCCACGGAGCAGCGGTCAGCACGGCGGTCTCCTTCTGGAGGAAACGGATCATGTCTCCAGTGTCGTCATTCTGCAAACGAGGCTCTGGAAATTGTTGGATATTGATATTTGCCGTGTTGGTCAGAATTCCTGCACGAGGCGTGACAGCCTTAGGGGCCAGCGGGCTCAATTCCGGATCGTGCTTTTCGGCAATCTTGGTCATGCCAACGTACATGCCAAGCACCGCCAGGTGCATGGCTATCGCAAACACGGCCAGGACGACGAAGAAGATGAGGATGCCGCGCGCCCCAAGGTCGCTCTTGTCATACTGGACGCCTGGATTCTGCGGCTCTGTGCGATCGTGTTCGTGATTAGTGGCCATGGCTTGGCTCCCAAAGACGTGGCAACATCGGTTCGGTCACCACCAGCAAAGGACGCTTGCCAAGGTGCCAGAAGAAGGCTCCCAGCCAGATACTGACGAGCGCGAGTGGGGCCGCGAAGTACGTCCAATGATAGGTGAGGTGGTGCGCGTCAGCGCTTGTACCGGGGAATGGATTCGGTGCCACCAGCCAATACAGGTCCACGTATCGCATCACCA
This sequence comes from uncultured Acidobacteriota bacterium, assembly GCA_903832295.1. Lineage (GTDB taxonomy): Bacteria > Acidobacteriota > Terriglobia > Terriglobales > Acidobacteriaceae > TOLSYN. The sequence goes on along the minus strand of CAILAZ010000248.1, from coordinate 6,298 downwards.
GAACGAGCAATGCCACGGGAACCAGTTTGCGGGCGTCGCGCTTGAGTTCGCGGGAGAGCAGCAGCATGAAAGGCAGCGCAAATTGCAGGAATACAAGCGCCAGGGCCACCGTCTGCCAGCCACCATGGATACGATCGAGGTACCAGGTTATCTCTTCAGGAAGATTGCCTGCCCAGATGATGAGCCACTGGGAAAAGCTGAAATATGCCCAGACCATGGTGAAGGCCAGCATAAGCTTGCCGTAGTCGTGCAGTTTGTCAGGTCCGAGTATCTTGCTGTAGGGCGCAAACCCGCGCAGCGAGCACAGGATTACGATCATGAGGGCCATCACTGACAGCATCTCGCTGATCATGAAGAACATTCCAAAGATCGTTGAGTACCATGCCGGGTCGAGCGACATTACCCAGTCTGTGCAGGCCAGGGTAATGGTGATGCCATAGACCAGCATCCCCGGCGCCGACCACACCTTCAGTTTCTGCCACACTGCCGGGGAGGCATCGCCATCCTGCCTGGCAGAACCGGAGCGAAGCGCCAGCGCCCACAGGTTCCAGATCGCAAAGTAGATGACGGCGCGAAGGGTCCAGAACCGATCATTCAGATAGGCACCCTTTGCCGCAACCGACGCATGAGCGGTGACGTATGCAGGGTCCAGCCAGATGTAAAGGCTATGGCGGCCGAGCCAAATGGGAATGAAGAGAATAGTCAGCAGAGGAAGATTCCCGATCGCGGCTTCCATTACTCGCCGCCCGATCATCCACCAGTTGCCGCCGGTCAGATGTCCCAGCATCAGCAGGGCCAGAGACCCAAGCGAGAAGCCAAGAATCAGCATGTAGCCAATCAGGTATCCGCGATAAAAGTGCTGGCCCGAGGAAAGCGCGCCAGCGATCGCAGCGACGCCAGCGGCCAATCCAATTGCAAACCAACGCGTCGAAAGCGAGGCAGTGGCGCTGGGCGGATCAAAGCGGTAGGAAGCGGGATAGGTCGTCGTGCTCATCTACTTCGCCTCCGGAGTTTCCGTGCCGGTGCGGTTCTCGGCCACTTTCGCGTCGCCACCCGGCTCCGGCATCTTGCTTGCAACCTGGAGTCCGGCAGGAAGGTCGCTGCTCTTCGCCGTCTGCGAAAGCTGGAGAGCGCGTACGTAGGCCGCGATCCGCCATCGATCCGCGACGGGGATCTGTGCCGAGTAGTCGGCCATTGCACCCCAGCCATTTGTCATTACATTGAAAAAGTGCCCGACCGGAGCTTTGAGCAGGCGGGGTTCGTAATAGGAAGGCGGCTTCTTGAATCCGCGCTGCACAATCATTCCGTTACCGTCACCAATTTGCGAATGGCAGGGTGAGCAGAAGATGTTGAAACGTTCGCGGCCGCGCTCCATATCCCTTTCGGTGATTGTGAAGGGAAGTTGATCGGCTTCCTGGCCGTTCAGTTTACCGGTATAGAGGAGCGGGTCATCCTGTAATTGGCCGCGCGCGATCGTCCCTTCCACTTGCGGCCGTGCCGAGCGGCCGTCCGCGTAAAACGTGTTCTCCCGCAGCGGAATGAACTTTGGCTGATTGTGCATGTCTTCCCTGCAGGACGCCAGCGTAAGCAACGCCCCCGCACACAGCAACATCGTTGCAACAGTCTTAGCGCCGAAGAATTCTCTCTTCATGATTTCTGGTTTCATGAGCTAGTCAGCGACCTCCGCGACATCGATTGCGTCCGTCGCCTGCAGGAAGCGCGTGGTCTTCTCAAGTTCAAACCTGGGGTCGGCTGCCTCTATACAGAGGAAGAAGCGGTCGCGACTGGCCGCGGTGAAGCGAGGATGATTGAAGATGGGATGATAAGGCTGCGGGAGCCCGTTCAACGTCAGCATTCCCACCACGGCCGTGATTCCGGCAAACAGGATTGTCATCTCAAAAGTGATGATGATAAACGAAGGCCACGAATGCAGAGGTCTGCCTCCAACGTTCATCGGATAAGCCAGAACGTGCACCCAATATTGCAACAGGTACCCACTCAGTCCTCCGAGGATGCCTCCAATGAGCGTCAGCAACGGAACCTGTGTCTTGGTGAATCCGATGGCCTCGGCAGCTTCCTCCAGGGGGTACGGTGTGTAGGCATCCATGCGGCTGTAACCGGCCGCCCGTGCTTTCTTGCAGGCAATCACCAACCCGTCGGGCGTGGTGAATTCAGCAACCACTCCGTGCAGAACCTGATCAGTCATGTGCGGCTACCTCCTCACTGAGCTTCGCTTGCGGGAGCAACATGCGCATCTCGAAGATGGTGATCATCGGCATCAGTCGAACGAAGAGGAACATCGCGGAGAAGAAGAGGCCGAGCGTTCCCGCAAAGACTGCATAATCCCAGCGCGTCGCGACGTACATACCCCAGGACGACGGCAGGAAGTCACGATGCAGGCTGGTGACGACAATGACAAACCTCTCCAGCCACATGCCAAACAGAATGACCAGCGAAGTTCCAAATAGCATTCCCGGATTGAGCCGCACTTTGCGAATCCACAGCACCTGCGGTATCAGCACGTTGAAAATTATGAGGCACCAGTAGGACCACGCCAACGGACCCAGCATGCGGTTTTTCAGCACGAAGAGCTCATATGCATTGCCGGAGTAGTAGGCGTAAAACGCCTCCATCGAGTAACCGTACGCCACGATCAGTCCGGTTCCGAGCATAACTTTGGCGGCATTGTCCAGGTGGCGCAGGGTCATCATGTCCTGCACGCCGTAGAACCTGCGGATGGGAATTGCAAGCACAAGCACCATTGCAAATCCCGAGTAGATTGCGCCCGCTACGAAGTACGGAGGAAAGACCGTGGTGTGCCAACCTGGCAAGATCGATACTGCGAAATCGAAAGACACAACCGTGTGTACTGAGAGCACCAGTGGCGTTGCCAGTCCGGCCAGCAGCAGGTATGCGCTTTCGTAGCGCTTCCAGTGCCGGGCGGAGCCCCTCCATCCCATCGCCAAGAGTCCGTAAACTGTCTTTGCTACTGGATTTGTAGCGGTGTCGCGGAAGGTGGCCAGATCGGGGATCAGGCCTACAAACCAGAAGAGAGCGGAAATCGTCGCATACGTTGAGACCGCAAATACGTCCCACAAAAGCGGACTGCGGAACTGCGGCCATACCCCCATTGTGTTTGGATAAGGGAACAACCAGTACGCAAGCCATGGGCGGCCCGTGTGAATCAGCGGGAAGATACCGGCGCATGCCACTGCGAACAGCGTCATTGCCTCGGCAAACCGGTTGATCGAGTTTCGCCAGCCCTGCTTGAGCAGTAGCAGAATTGCTGAAATCAACGTGCCCGCGTGGCCGATGCCGACCCACCACACAAAGTTGACGATGGCGAAGCCCCAGCCTACAGGGATATTGATGCCCCATATGCCAACACCCCGGAAGAACAGGTACGCCATCGCAAACAGCAGCACGTTCATCAGGCCAAAGAAGAGGGCGAAGCCTCCGACCCAGCCCAGCGTTACCGGTCTGCGGAGAACGATCGACACAATTTTGTCGGTAATCGTCTCCAGCGTATGGCCGGGCGTGAGAACCGGTGCCTGCCCTGGCAGGAGCCGTTCTAGCGTCGTAGAAGCGTTGGTCTCTGGAACTTGATCCATGATCCTTTACGACTCCAACTCAGGATTCGGGTTGCGCACCGCAGCCATGTACGTTGTCCGCGGACGCGTGTTGAGTTCTTCGAGCAATCCATAGTTCCGCTGCGAGGCTTTCAGCTTCGCAACTCGGCTGCCCGGGTCGTTCAGGTCGCCGAAGATGATCGCCTCTGCCGGACATGCTTGCTGGCAGGCCGTTTGCACCTCGCCATCCCGCACCTTCCGGTTCTGTTCTTCGGCATCGATTCTGGCGTGCGTTATGCGCTGAACGCAGTAGGTGCACTTCTCCATCACGCCGCGGCTGCGCACCGATACTTCGGGATTGCGCTGGAACTTCAACTGCGGCGTATCGAAATCTGAATAGAGCAGGAAGTTGAAGCGACGAACCTTGTACGGGCAATTGTTCGAGCAATACCGGGTGCCCACGCAGCGGTTGTAAACCATGTCGTTCAGGCCCTCTGAAGAGTGCACGGTCGCCGTCACTGGACATACAAGTTCGCACGGCGCGTTCTCGCACTGCATGCAGGGGACTGGCTGGAAGTAGGTGTTCGGATTCTCCGGCGTACCCTCATGATAGTTATCGATGCGGAGCCAGTTCATATGGCGGCCCCGTTTCACTTGATCCTTGCCCACCACCGCAATGTTGTTCTCAGACTGGCAGGCCACTGTGCAGGTTTTGCACCCGACACAGGAATTAAGATCGATGGCCATCCCCCATTTATGGTCTTTGTACTCGTAGGGGGTGTATAAGGTCAGGCCAGCAGCCGGTGCCTCCACCATCTCATGCGCGAACCCAGGGTTCTTGATGAATTCTTCCAAAGTGGCGGCCCGAACAATCGCCCTGCCGTCCATCGCCTGATGACCTTGCGGAGAAGCGAGCCCGTAGTGACCTCCCGTGGCGGAGAGTTTCAGGCCACCCGCAAACCAGGGAGAGTTGGATGAGCGCAGTTCGTATGCATTGAATCCAACTCCGGAGCCGACCTTGCCCGCCTTCTCGCGTCCGTAGCCAAGAGTCACGGTGACTGCGTCGTCGGGGTGTCCTGGCGTCAGCCAGATTGCGCCCTTGACCTTGTGACCGTTTAACTCCAGTTCGACTTCGTCTTCGCTCTTCAACTTCAGCTTCTTTGCCGTCCCTACGCTCATCAGCACGGGGTTGTCCCAGCAGACTTGCGTCATTGGCTTCGGCGTCTCCTGCAGCCAGCCGTTGTTGGCGAAGCGCCCATCGTAGATCGTGGGGTCGCGACGGAAGATGATCTCGAGTCCGCTGGTTGGCTGGGTTGGTTCTGGAATTACACCCTTGGCTGATACCTGTTTTGCCGTAAATGCCGAGCCTTCTACAAACCCATCGTGAAGCGAGCGATTCCACCAGGTCTGAAAGTCGGCATTGTGCTGCGACATCCAGTAGCGCTGGGTCAGAGCATAGCTCGTCGCCTCGTCTTCGTTCGTCAGAAATTCGATCAGTTCGCTCTCGCTGTGGCCGCCATAGAGGGGCGAAATTAGCGGCTGTATAAAACTCACCATGCCATCGTACGTCCGCGTGTCGCCCCATTGTTCGAGGTAATGCGTTCCACTCAAGTGCCAATGGCAATATTTGGCTGTTTCGTCCTGATAGAGCCCGAGATGCACACGCAGTCCAACTTTGTTCAGCGCGTCGAGAAATGCTATGTCTGCTGGTGCGTCGTACACCGGATTGGTGTTGAGCACCACCAGCATATCCACCTTCCCGTTGCGCATCTCGTTTGTAAGCTGGCGAAGTTGATCTACCTTGGCCACTGCGGCAGATGAATCCACCGGATCGGTGTAGCTCACGGTCCTGCCGACGGCTCCCAGCGCTGCATTGATCGCGTGCGCCAACGCATGAGTGGCCGGGGTCTGCGCATCGCCAACAACCACAAGCGCCGACCCCTTGTTTGCCTGAAGGTCTTTTGCAAGCGCCGCTGCAAACTTCTTCTGGCCAACCTGGAAAGCGCTGCCCGCCTGAACGCCCAGTGCACTGGCCAGAGCGCGGGCGAACTGTTCCACCTCGCTCGCCTTCATATGCAGGCGGTGATCTGCCTTGGCTGCGGTGTTCGTGGTTGAGCTTTCCACGGCATAAAAGCGCAGCATCTCTTCTTTCAACTCAGGACGCCTGCGCTTCGAAAAGTCCCGCGTGTACTTGTGAAAGCCAGGGAAGCCTGACGACAGGAAGTCGCCGTCCAGCGAAAGCACGACCTTTGCCTTTGAGAAGTCGTAAATCGCTTCGAGAGGCTGATTGAACGCATGCTGGGAGCCAGCATAGACGTTATCGCGGTTTACCGCCTCCCACTGGTACCACTTGGCTTGCGGATAGACCCTGAGAAACTCCTGCATCTGCGCGACAAAGGAAGGCGAGGAGGTGGCTCCGCTGAGGACGCGCAATCCCGCGCCACCCTTCGCCTTTTCCGCCTGCACAAAACCGCGCAGGCTTGAGAGCGCCTGAGGCCAGGTGCGCATCTCTCCCAGGTAGGTATTTGTGAGTGAACGGTCGGGGTCGTACATTGTCAGGACGCTCGCCTGATTGAAGACATCGGTGCCGCCCATCGACGACGGGTGTTGCGGATTTCCTTCGATCTTTGTCGGACGCCCTTCGTGGCTCTCAACCAGCAGGCCCGTCCCATAGACCCCCAGGGGCATGGCTGTCGCATAGAACAGCGGTTTGCCGAGCAGCAGGTTGG
>CAILAZ010000247.1 GCA_903832295.1 uncultured Acidobacteriota bacterium | reverse complement strand
GGGGACCGGAGGAGCACTTTGCGCGAAGGCAGAGGCGGCGAGAAGGAGCGTAGAGAAAAGCGCGGCGAGAGTGCGGCGGCCCTTGGAAAACAGGAGACTGGCGTGCATGAGTCCTCCATCCGTGGTGCTGCGATATCAGCCCTCAGAGCAGGAAGCGGCCTTCGTCCGGTTGGTGATGGAAAAAAGGAGCCTTGAGGCGAGTGTGGAAAGCGTAAAAGGCAGGAACTCTGGTGTCAAGGTAATTAAGAGGTAATCAGCGCGGCTAGCGAAGGTTGGCTCCAAAGAGACTGGCAGCGAGGATGGCGAGAACGGCGAGGGTGAAGGCGAGGTAGAGGTAGTCCCGCTGGCGGGCGAAGGCAAGGGCGGAGAAAGCGACACGGGCGATGGGCGTGGCGATGAGGAGAAGGAGCCCGAACTGGATGATGGCGCGGGCGCTGAGAGAGGCGAGGCCGTGGAGGATTCCGGAGAGGGTGCGGAGGGGAGAGAGATCGCCGTGGAAGACGCGGTAGTCGGCGGTGGTGTGGCCGTGACGGATGAGAAAGAGGATGCCTCCGGCGAGGACGAAGGCGGCGGAGAGGAGAACGCCCGCGCGGAGGAGGCGACCCATGAGGATCTCGATGCGCTGGTCGGTGAGTTGCGGCGGGGCGGGAGTCATAGGCGTCCGGTGAAGCCGTTGTAGATCATCTCAAGGCCGAGGATGACGATGACGGCGCTGAAGACGATGCGCAGGGCGTGGGTGCGGGCGTTGACGAGGACGCGTGCTCCGAGCATGGAACCGGCAAGGGCTCCGAGGACGACGGGCATGGCGATGCCGGGGTCGATGTATCCGCGGGCGAGATAGACTCCGGCGCTGGCAGCGGCGGTGACGCCGATCATGAAATTGCTGGTGGTGGTGGAGACCTTGAAGGGAATGCGCATGGCCTGGTCCATGGCGAGAACTTTGACGGCTCCGGAGCCAATGCCGAGGAGTCCGGAGAGGGTGCCGGCACCGAACATGAGTCCCCAGCCGAGGGGGATGCGGTGGACGGTGTAGGGGGTGGGACCGGCGGGAGTGGGGTAGGAGGAATCGAGACGGAGGGTGCGGGAGATGATGTCGGAGCGCGGGTCAGGCGGATGCGGTGGCTGAGGGCGGACGGAGAGCCAGGCGGAGTAGAGGAGGACGAGGCCGAAGATGACGGCGATGGCGGCGGTGGAGACGTGGGTGGCGATGAGAGCTCCGGCGATGGCTCCGAGAGTGGTGGCGATTTCGAGGAACATCCCGATGCGCATGTTGCTGAAGCCCTCGCGAAGGTAGGCGGCAGCGGCTCCGGAGGAGGTGGCGATGACGGAGACGAGAGAGGCTCCGATGGCGTAACGCATGTCCACGTGGAAGACGAGCGCGAGGAGAGGGACGATGACCACGCCGCCGCCGAGTCCGGTGAGGGCGCCGAGGAATCCGGCGAGGAGCGAGCCGAGAGCGAGGAGGAGGGTGAAGAGGAGAACGGACATCACGGATAAGTAGATTCGGAAATGGGGGATGGGGACAAGGGGGAAAACTTTCTTCTTTTGAGGGGCAGTGGGGAGAGGTGGCGTCGGGGAGGGATAGAGCGAGGGATGGGTGGCGGAAGAGCCTCTGGCGCGGGGTGCGATATTTGAACGGGGCTGGGGTCCTTCGCTGCGCTCAGGATGACACTCAAGAAAAAGAGCAAAGGTCCTTGGCGGGATCAGCTTTCCCAGACGAAGCCGTCGAAGGTGTGGACGTGGTGGAAGCCGAGTCGGCGGTAGAGGTCGAGGGCGCGGTGGTTTTCTTCGGTGACGGTGAGGGAGAGTTCGGTGAAGCGGCGGGAGGCGAGGTCGGCGTAGGAGTAGCGGAGGAGGTGTTCGCCGATGCCCTGACCGCGATATTCGGGGAGGGTGCAGACCTGGGTGATGTGGCCGACATCGTGGCGGATACGGGAGCAGAGAAGGACTCCGATGCGGGTGCGGGTGGGGCGGTGGAAGGCAACGAAGGAGGAGGTGGGGTCGAAGACTCCGCAGCCGGGGAAGCGGACGATGTTGTTGAGGAAGCGAAGGGAGCCGGAGACAGTGCGGTACTGGTCGTTGACGTTGCTATCGACGTGCGAATGGTAGGCGGTCGTGATGATGTGGGCGGCAGGCTGGTAGTCGGCCTCGGTCCAGGGGTGGATCTCGATGTCCGGGGGAAGGGGGACGGAGGGCTCGGAGTAGGCGGCGCTGATGGGGAGGGCAAGGAAGAGCCTGCGGTAGCGGCGGAAGCCTTCGCCTTCAAAGACACCTGCGAAATCACCGGAAGGGTGGATGAGGAGTTGCGCTTCCACACGATGAACACCGGGAGACTGCTGAAGCGTGGTGATGGAGTGGCGGAGAAGCTCGACCTCGATGCCATGGCGTCGGGTGTGAGTGGCGGCAGAGTCTTCGACGTACATATCGCCGATGACGCCCTTGGGACCTTCATAGACAAAGAAGCAGTAGCCGTGAATGCGTCCGCGCTCGATGGCGGTGAAGCCGGGGAGGATGCGGGAGTCGGCATAGCGAAGGATCATGTCAGCCGAAGAACGGTAGTCCCAGTGGAGCGTGCTGCGCCAGATTGCAACTTCCTCCTCCATGAGGGAGCGCAGGTCGGCTGAGGCGAAATGACGTAAATCGAGAATCTCCACGAAACGGGTCCCGCGGCGGAAACCCCGCCGGGCTTAGTGTAACGGATGCGGAGGAGGAACGGGGAACGGCGGGGGTGACTCGAAGTGTGCGTCCCGCTTATTTTGGGCGCTTTATGGCGCGGAAGAGACTTCATAGATTTCGATGTGCTGGGGTCGGTAGAAGCCCAGAAGGTGAAGGGAGCGGCCCTCAAGGCTGCGCCGGAGGGCGGGGATAGAACCTTCGCGGACGACGAGAATGTGAGCGGAGGCGGGGACGGCGGGAGGCAGTTCGTAGATGGCGGGGGAGATTTCCAGGCCTTCGTAGGGAGCGACGAGGCGGTTGAGATAGAAGGAGAGTCCGAAGGCGGTATTGCGGTTGAGAGCGTAGGTGGCGAGGGGCAGGGAGCCGGGTTGCTCGATCTGCTGGAGAAGCTCGGCGATGGGACGCGAGGACTGGGTGGCATCGACCAGGGGAGCGACGCCGCGGAGGAGGAATCCGACACAGAGGATGAGCGGGAGAAGGGTAACAAAGCGCCAGGAACTCCAGCCCTTGGTGAGCAGGGGGAGAGCGACGAGAAGAAAGACGGCGGTTCCGGCGAAGGCGGCAGTCATCAGGCTTTGAGGCGAGGAGGGGAGCTTGAAGAGGAGGCGCGGAGCGATGCAGAGGGCTCCGGCGAGGGCAGCGAGAAGGGCGGCGTGGGCGGCGACGAAAGGCCAGCGTGGGCGCTCGTCCCGGGCGGCGCGGCGGTGGACGGCGACGGCGGCCAGGATAACGAGTGGCGGGATGGCGGGGAGGATGTATCCCGGAAGCTTGGAGTGGGAGAGCGAGAAGAAGGCGATGGGGACGACGGCCCAGAAGGCGAGGAAAATCTCGAGGGTGAAGGTGGGGGCGGGGGCGTCGGCGGCATCGGGTGCGGAAGCAACGTCCGTCGAGGCGGACGAGGCAGGGGCAGGCGCGGATTCGGCGGGCGCGGAGGGGCGGGAGCGCAGGGCTGTGAAGGCGTCGGCGAGGCCGTGGAGGAGAAAGACGGTCCACGGAAGGGTGGCGGCGAGGGCGACGGGGATGTAGTACCAGAAGGGCTGCTTGTGGCGGTAGAGATTGGAGCCGAAGCGGGCGAGGTTGTGCTGGAGAAAGAAGACGCGGAAAAACTCCGGGGTGTGGAGTTGGACGAGCACATACCAGGGGGCGGCGACGGCAAAGAAGGCGATAAGGGAGAGCGGGTCGAGAGTGCGAAGGATGGCTCGCGGGTTGCGCTGGGTGAGGCAGAAGGCGATGAGGATGAGGGCGGCGAGGGCGGGGGCGACGGGTCCCTTGGCGAGCATGGCGAGAGCGTTGAAGACGTAGAAGAGGACGAGGAGGAGGCGGGAGGAGTGGGCGGCTTCGGCTTCGGCGGGCTCATAGGCGCGCTGGTACCAGCAGAACCAGGCGAGGAGGGAGAGTCCGAAGGGGGCGGCGAGAAGCATGTCTGTGGCGGCAGCGCGGGCGAAGCCGAAGATGAGGACGGCAGAGGCGACGGCGATGGCAGAGTCAAGACGGGCAGCGTAGCGAATGCGACGGATGGCGAGGAAGGTCCCGAGGACGAGGAGAGTGGCGGCGACGGCAGAGGGAACGCGGGCGGCCCAGTCGGAGACGCCAAAGACGAGGTAGGAGAGCATCTGTCCCCAGTAGAGGAGGATGGGCTTTTCGAGCCAAGAGTGTCCGTAAAGGACGGGGGTGATCCAGTCATGGCGGGCGAGCATTTCGCGGGCGACCTGGGCGTAGCGGGGTTCGTCGGGGCCGAGGAGTCCGATGCCGGAGAGGCGGAAGAAGAAGAAAAATCCGCAGAGGCCGGTGAGCAGGAGAAGCTCGCGGAGACGGGACTGGTTCAGGCGCATGGAGGATAGTGTAACTCCACCTGATGATTCGCCTGAAGATCGCGAGGCCCTGCCCTCCGTGGCTTGGATGGCACGCGGAGAGCAGGGCCGTGGCAATGTGGCACAGCGAAACGCAGGGCTATGGTTCGTCGTCGTAGATGGCGACCTGAGAGGTTCCGCCTTCGATCACCTTTCCGCGGAACATGCCGGGGGTGTTGTAGCTCCAGGTGACCTGGCCATCGGGGGTAAGGGCAATGACACCGCCGTCACCGTGGAGGGCGGTGAGTTGTTTATGGATCACCTCATCAGCGGCGGCCTGCAGGGACATGCCTTTGTACTGGACGAGGGCGCAGATGGTTCGGGCGACGGTAAGGCGGATGAAGAACTCTCCGGCCCCAGTGGCGGAGACGGCGCAGGACTGATTGGAGGCGTAGGTTCCGGCACCGATCACGGGCGAGTCACCGACACGGTTCCAACGCTTGCCGGCGATGCCTCCGGTGGAGGTTCCGGCGGCGACGTTGCCCTGACGATCGAGGGCGACGACCCCGACGGTGCCGAACTTGTGGGCGTCAGGCATTTCAGAGAAGGCGGTGGGTTTCGGGGCGTGCGGACCGATGGATGGACCTCCGACGGGGGGCACAGGCGCGCCTTGAGGGCGGGTGGGGATGGGTAGTCCCTGCCGGGTGAGTTCGGTGGCAAGCTGCTGCCATCGGCGTTCGGTGAAGAAGAAGGATTGGGGAACCTGTTCGAGATGGATGCTGGCGGCGAAGTCATCAGCACCGGAGCCGATGAGCATGACGTGGGGGGACTGCTCCATGACGGCGCGGGCAAGCGAGATAGGATGGCGGGTGTGCTGGACGTCGGCGACGGCTCCGGCACGGAGGGTGGCTCCGTCCATGACGGCGGCGTCGAGCTGGATGGTTCCGTCGGCAGCGAAGACGGCACCACGTCCGGCGTTGAAGTTGGGATTGTCTTCGAGGAGTTTGATGGCGGCCTCGACGGCATCGAGCGAAGAGCCGCCCTTGTCGAGAATTGCAGAGGCGGCGAGGAGAGCTTCCTTGATTCCGTTGCGATAAGCGAGCTCGACGTGTGGGGACATGCCAGCGGCGCGCTGCAGGACTCCGGCGCCGCCGTGGATGGCGACGGCCCACTTATGCGGGGTGGGCACCGCGGGGGCGGGGGGTTGCTGGGCAGAAGCGGAGGCGGAAAGCGCTACGGCGAGAAGGAAACAAAGGAAGCGGCTCATGGGGAACAGTTATACAACAAAGATCGCGGCAAAAGGGACGGGCGGAACTGATATAACTCAGGCAGGTCCCCTGCCATGGCATCTCACGAATCGAGAAAAGAAGCGATCCGCAAGTTCAAGGAACGCAAAGTACTGCTGGGAGTGTATGCGGTACGTTGCGCAGCAACCGGAAGAGCGTGGGTGGGCGCGTCGCGCAACCTGGAAGCAGAGAAGAACGGCAGCTGGTTCTGCCTGCGGAGCGGAAGCCACATTGAACGATCCCTGCAAGACGAGTGGAACGCACAGGGAGAGAGCGCGTTCCAGTTCGAGATTCTGGAGACACTTGCGGAAGACCTGCACGCGCTGGCGATTCCAGACCTGCTGAAACAGAAGCGCGCAGAGTGGGTAGCGAAGTTGAATGCGACCAAGCTCTAGAATGCGGCAGCCGAGAGGTTATTGAGCATTGCTCTATGGATGCTGTGCGACGCGCCGCGAGGCCGCTACGCGTTCATTCCCGCCCGTTTTGAAATTGCACTAGCAAATTGCAGTGACTCTGCTTGACTTAGCGCCAGCCCGGCGTTAGGTTCCTCTTCTATTCCCATAGCAGTTTTTTCACTCACTTTGTGGGTTCAGCCCGACTTCCGTCCGCGGCTGCGCGTTCAAGAGTTCGGATTTGGAGGAATTATGCCTTTCAAGAATGCGTCTTATCGCACTTCTGCTACCCCACTGCGCCGGCTGTTTGCGGCGCTGTTCTGTGCTGTTCTATTTCTGGGCTGCGTCCACGCGCAGCAGAGTGTTGCGGTTCCACAGTTGGTGAAGTATGCAGGGACGATCCCCGGCACATCAAGCGGAACCACGGGGGTGATCTTCGCGCTGTACAAGGACCAGACGGGCGGAGCGCCGTTATGGCAGGAAGTCCAAAGCGTACCCGTGGATTCCAGCGGCCACTATG
>CAILAZ010000246.1 GCA_903832295.1 uncultured Acidobacteriota bacterium | reverse complement strand
GTAAAGAGCACTCATTGCCTGAACCACTAGCGCACCTACTGGATGAATTGGAGCCGAAATGACACGAACATCAGACGGAATTTACGCAGAATCCAAGGGCCCGATACCGAAGTTAAGGGCGATTCCCAGGGCGTGCATCTGCCCTGAGCCAATCGTGATTGATGGCATCGAGTATGCAGTATTCAGCCCCTCGTGTACGATCTCAGGACATGGTTGCATCTCTCGCTACATCCCAGAGGTTGCCAAGTCTGTATCCGAGCGCATTCGGGACAGCAAAAAGAATACTCAGGTGAGCGGGAAGGCGCACTAAATCTCGATGAAGAAATGCTGGTCGCAGATCGTGCAGGTATAGCGTACCGCCTTCGGATTCCAAGTCTGCGGGAACGGAACGTTCTCTCCATTGGGCAGCATGATTGTCTTCGTAGTCTGTATGCCCTTGGGCGCGTAGTAGAGCGTGCTGCCGTTGGTCAGGTCTACCAGTACTCCAGTAGAGGCTTGCTGGGCCAAATGCTGCGCGGCGTGCCACATTGCAAGGTCGATACCTGTGGAAGTTTCGGAATCGAGTTTGTACTCATGATCGCTAGGTACGCTCATGGAGGTAAACTGCCAGGGAGCCATGATGACCTGCTCAATGGTCTTTCCGCGTCTTGCTACTCTGTTCTGGATCACGTTGATTATCGAGGTCATGCCAGGAATTCCGCCGTGCCTGTTTTCCTTCCATGCGCATACTGCCAGTAGATCAATTTCTTTGTCTGTCATCTATCCCTCCAGCGCCTTATTGATTGCCGACGCTATTTTTCTCTCTGCCACACCAGTCATAAAAGGCGGCGCGGAAAGAACCGTGACACTCAAGTTTTCCCCGTCATAGTCCCATGCCGCTTTGACGCCGCTCTTCTCCGCTGCTCCCGAGTTGCCAGAAATGGCAATACCAGCCGCATTGACCTGCGACTGCATTGCGGCGTACTGCTCGGGTGACACCTTCCATATCTGCGCCTTATTGCTCATTCTCTCACCTAAAAGATCGGGCGAGACCGAAGCCCCGCCCAGTTGTCCCCGCGTTCTTTGTCTTACGCGAGGAAAGGTTAAGAAGTTGGGGCCGTCAACGGCGTTTGATTCGGAAGCAGCGCCTGGACGCTCTCTGCGGTGATTGCCACGCCCGAGGCCGCAGACCATGCCGCGAGGGCCTTGGCAGCAAGCGTCAGAAGTTCTTCGGCGATTGTGGCCGGAACGGTGATGGCGGGATCGGCAGTTTCAAGCACGCTGAGAACGGTAGTGGATATGGTCTGAATTTCAGTGACCACGCTGGAAACATCGGCAACGGTTGCCATTATTTAACCTCCGTGTAGAGAGCCTTGACCGATTGAATGATCGTGGGCAGTTGACCGAGCGCGGTTGCGACGTCAGCCTGGGCCTTCGCCAGAGCGTCAGTGGTGCCATTGTTGGCCTTAAGAGACTCGTAGGTTACCAGCGCATTCACCGCGACCGTCTGCACGTCCTTAGCGGTGTTGATGGCCTTGTATGCGGCGGCATTGTGCGGGATGGAAGTGCCAACTTCATAATCGGCCTGGGCTTGGTTGATGGTGGCTTTGCTGGCTGCAAGGGTCTGGTAAGCGGTGCGCTCCCAGTTCGTGCAGCCAACTACTGCCAAGAGTGCCAGCGCAAGGCTAGCGAGGATAGTAAATCGTTTCACTGTGTCTCCTTTTGCGTGATGATGGTTTGAGAAGTGGCCGGAATAGCCGGGGTGGCTGTGGTGGTCGTTACCGTGCCGACTGAAGGCAATTCAGCAAGCGCCGGGTACTTCTTCACCGCAGCATTGATAACGATGTGAACGAAGTCATAGAACCATCCGTAAACCGTTTGGCCTGTCCATGAAATATTCTTCTCGGGCATGGTGTT
>CAILAZ010000245.1 GCA_903832295.1 uncultured Acidobacteriota bacterium | reverse complement strand
TGTGGTGCGCCTCTACCGTGAGGGAGGCGCGAGCGGCGGGGCGGCCGCTATAACGCAGAAGCGGGACTGGACACTACTGTCGAATCCCGCGGACTGCCTACTTGCTGAGACGTGCGATGTCCCGCTCAAGCGCACGCCAACCTCCCGTCGCGCAATCTCTCAGGGTTTATTCTAGCCGTGTCAAGTACTCCGCGCTAGTCATTCCCCCGAGACTGCCCGCCTACCAGCGGGAAGCCGTTCGCCGATTGACTCTGGAAGCTCCGCATTTCAGCTTACTTCCCCCGGTCGCAACCTGCCCCGCCCGGTACAGACCAGCCCTGCGTTTCGCAGGTGTTGCAGGTGCTGCCACGTCGGTTCGCGTGAGATTCCCGCCTCCCGTGCCACGGTGCTCACGGTGGCCCGTCCGTCGCGCAGCCACACTCGCGTGAGCGCGCAGAGCACTTCGAGGTCGCGCGGATCCAGCGCCGCGTCCTTCCGCTTGTTCTCGGCTTCGAGTGCTGCCATGTAGTTGCGGCACCCCCACATATAGTCGAGCACCTGCTGGAAGCAGCCGTCCGTGTCGTAGTCGTCAGGGTCATTGAGTGCGGCCAACGCAGCCGCCGCACCGGGGAAGTTGCGGTCGTCCCAGTCGAGAGCATCGTCAGATTCCGGCATCGGATATCCGCCTCCGCTCATCCTTGTCGAATCCGGCGAACTTGAGCGCGTGAGCGAGCAGTCCATCGGGGCAGTAGCCCTCTCGCACTCCGTCACACACCTTCTCGAACAGCGGGCAGGACTCACAAGCCACCGCTCCCGCTACCTCAGCCAACCACCTAAGAGCGACGACCATGCGGCCGTTTGCCCCCTTTCCTACTGCCCGAACGAAGGCGTCCTGCCTGTACGCCAGCGCCTCCGTCTTGGCATCGTCCAGCGCGGCTTCGAGTGCTGCGAGGCGGGAGAGCGCGGTGCGGAGTACGGCAATCGCGTTCATTTGCAGGTCGCTCTCCGCTGTGAACTCCGCCCTTGACCGAACCGCGATTACCACATCCTCTAGCCTGTCAAGCGCATCGATGATGAGGTCACTCATTAGATTCTCTCCTTACATTCGGGATGGGCGGCACACTCGGCAGACCCATCGCCTCGAAGATGTCCTCTGTAGGCGGCTGATCCGCCGCGATGATGGCGCTCAACTCATCCAGCACCCTGCCGCCAACCGGTACGCCTTTCCCGGCGAGCACCCATCCGGCGGAGATACCGCTCGGTGCCTTCGCGTGCAGCCAGAACAGGCCGTCATCGTCGGGGCCAATGATTCGCAGCGCAGCGTCAGCGTCCAGCGTCATGTCATCGGGGGTCATGCCTCGCTCCTTCCTGTGCCGTGGCAGGTGGGACAGGTTTGCGTCATCGTGTTCTCGTCGTACACAAACACCGTCGTTCGCCCTCTGCATGTCGGGCAGGTGTGTGACTCGCTCACGGTGTTCGCTGCGGTCGGCTTGAGAAGAATCCCACCGCACATCGGGCCATCTTCGCCTCGTGCCATCTGCTGCTCGTCCGCATCCATCAGAAGCATCCCGACGAAACCAGAGCTGTGTGAGCGCCAGACTCCATCGCGCCAGCCATCCAGATATAACTGCGACAGGGTTCCAGCGTTCACGCGGTCAACCAAGTCCATGTGTGCTTCACGCAGGGCATCATTAGGAACGGATACCAGAGGCATCGTTACCACCTCCATGGTTGGTGTGCTCCAAGAAGTCGATAAGTCCGGCGCAACCGATTCCGTCGTGGTTGCGACCGCATCTCCACCGACAACCCTTGTGCCAGTCCTTACTCTTGTTCGCGCAGTGGTCGGAGCAATATGTCTCGATGGCGTCTGGCCCCTTCGGCCTAATAGACAAGTCGTTCAGCGCATCCATGCGTCATCGCCCTACCTTCGCGTAACTTGGCATCGACTTGGGATACCGCAGGGCGTTCGCGTGCTTCCACTTGCATACTTCCCCGCAGTACTTCGCGTTCGGGCGTGTGAGCTCTGCGCCGCAGACGAGACACTTATGCAGCGCTGGGTTGGGAAGCGCTTGGCCGCGAGGGACGCGCTGCTTACAT